>JBEKZI010000012.1:0-35614 GCA_049510055.1 Phycisphaerae bacterium
TATTTGCTGGAGCAATCCGATGCTGTCCCACGTCGAGACCTGGGCCGTCCAACGATAGCCCGGCTGGTCCGTGCCGAAATCGCCGGACAGGTCCGTTTTTTGCCATTGCTCTCCGGCCACCAGTTCCATCAGCTTGCCGTGGGCCAGGAACGAGGCCTGGGCCTGGTGGTGGGCAAAGTCAGCCGTGGCCAGGCAGAGGGAAAATCCCCCCATCACGGCCGGCAGGACGATCGCCAGCAGCACCAGCGTGGCCAGGATTTCTATGAACGTAAATCCCCGGCACGCGGCGCCGGAAAGGCGGCATCGGGGTGAGCGGAGCTTTTTTGCCATTGCCATCGTCATCGTGTCTCCGAAGGCGACGTGATCTGAAACCGTTCGGTGGCCGAGGAGCAGGCGATCTGATAGACCTCGCCTCGTGAGCCCCGAATCTCGATGACGGCCACGTCGCTTCTGCCGCTGGGATAGAACTGCACGTAGGAAGCCGAAGGATCGGTCGCATTGGATTGCAAAGAAACCGTAGCGCCGGCGGGAACCCGGAACTGCCGTCCCAACTCTTGATTGGGCTCGACGAACCCCCCGGCCTGCTCCACCGTCAGCCAATAGGTTCCGCTGGGCGCGTCGATGTTCAGGCGGCATCGGCTGCCCTGGGCAATGGCCTGGGACTGGGCCCATTGCATAAGCGACAGCATGCCCCTAGCGGAGTCGGCAATCTGCCGCGAGGCGAAAAAGCCGTGCAGCGAGGGCGCCGACAACGCCAGCACCACGCTGATCACAACCATTACCAGGATCAGCTCGATCAACGTGAAGCCCGCTGCCGTCCGCGCCCGCTGGCCTGCTGGTCGGCCGAAGGCGGCCGCGGCGGCGGACGGGTTATTTCGATGTCCAGTTGTCCACGTCATCGTCGCCGCCTTCCTGGCCATCGGGTCCGAAGGAATACAAGTCATACCCGGTGGTGTTGTGCGATCCCGGACAGCGATAGAGGTACGCGTTGCCCCAGGGGTCTTTGGACACGCTCTTCTTGAGATATGGCCCACGCCAGCCGTCGGCGTTGGCCGGCTGCTCCACCAGGGCCCCAAGGCCCTCTTCCGTGGTGGGGTACCGCCCGCAATCGACCTCGAAGGCATCCAGGGCGACTTCCATATTGGAAATGTCCGTGCGGGCCGCCGTCACCTTCGCCTGCTCGGTGCGGCGGGTGAACCGCGGCACGACGATGGCGGCCAAGATGGTCAGGATCACCATCACCAGCAAAAGTTCGATCAGGGTAAAGCCGCTTGGGACGAGGAGACTGCCTCGCCCTCGGCCGGAACGGACGTTCCCGCGAGCTGCATTGGTTTTCATGGTCGTTCCTATCAGTGAATGTAGTCCTGGAGAGTAAACACCGGCAAAAGCATGCCGATGACGATCGTTCCAACCACGGCGGCCATGACGAACAGCAAGGCCGGCTCCGCCAAGGTCACCAACGTCCGAAGGTGGCGGTCCAGCTCGGCCTCGTGCACGACGGCCAGACGCAGCAGTTCCTTGTCCAGCCGGCCGCTCTCTTCGGCCACCATAATCACCTCGGTAATCGAGGGCGGAAACAGGAGCCGGCAACTCGCCAAGCTCTTCGCCAGCGAGGTGCCACGCTGAACTTCATCGATCGAGCCGCTGACGGCATCCGTCAGTGTCTGGTAGCCGATGGCCTCCCGGGCCACCTTCAAGGCCGTCACCAGCGACACGCCGGCCCCCAACAGCGTGCCGAGCATCCGGAAAAAACGAACCAGGGCAAAATGGGCCAGCACGGTCCCCAAGGCCGGAGTCTTGAGGGCGATCCGCTCCAGATAGCGCCGAGATGTCTGGGCCTTGAGGAACCGCCGCAGGAGAACGGCCACCACGATCCCCACCGCCAGGAACACCAGGCCGTAGCGGGTGACGGCTTGGCTGACGGCGATGATGGCACGGGTCAACGCGGGCAGCGCCGCGCCGAATTCCAGGAAGATGGTGGAGAATCGCGGAATGAAGTAGGTCAGCAGGAAGATCAGCACGGCGGAGGCCACCACCGCCAAAAGCACGGGATAGACCATCGCCCCTTTGACGCGGGACTTCAAGTCCCGTTCGCGGCTGCGGAAATCGGCAATCTGGCCCAGCACGACGTCCAGAAAGCCGCCGGTTTCGCCGGCCCGCACCATCGCCACCTGAACGGCGGAGAAGGTCCGGGGCCATTTCGCCAGGGCATCGGCCAGCGACATGCCGCCGATGACGTCCTCGTAGATGGCGGCCCATTGCCGCTTGGCCGCGGCCTGAGAGGCCTCGCGGCTGAGGATGTGGAGCGCACGGCTCAACGCCACGCCGCCGGCCAGAAGGTTCGACAACTCTCGGATGAAGGACTCGGCCGCAACCTGGGAGACCTTACCGCCAGTTCGCCTGGACGGTTCCACCGGGGCAGCCTGGGCCCCTTTCAGCTCCTCGACCGCGACGGGAACAAGCCCCTGGCCGGCCAGAAGGTCCAAGGCGGCTGACCGATTGGCGGCCGGCACGTTCCCAGAGGTGCTCTGACCGCTGGACTGCAATGCTTTGTAGGCATACAGAGGCATGGACGCTTATCCCTCAGCGGCGGAGCTGTCTTTCTTGGCGGTTCCTTCAGGCGACGGGGCGGCCTCGTCCTCTTTAAGCTCGCTGCCGTTGTATCGCTCGTCTTTGGTGGCCCGCAGGACTTCCTCGACGGTGGTCCTGCCGTCGCGAACCAACCGCCATCCATCTTCCCGCAGGCTTCGCATGCCCTGGCGGGCGGCCTCCCTGCGAATCTCGGTGGCCGAGGTGCGGTCGAGGATCATGGTCCGGATGCGTTCCGTCACCGCCATGAGCTCGAAAATGCCCGCCCGGCCGTGATAGCCGGTCCCTTGACACTGACGGCATCCCGGCCCGTGATAAAGTCGCTCGGGGATCTCTCCTCCCATCTCTGCGCGAAGGGCGGCGGCGTCGGGCACGGGGTAGGGTTGGCGGCAAGCGGGGCAAATCAGCCGCACAAGGCGCTGGGCGAGCACCATCTCCAGCGAGGAGGCGACCAAATAGGGTTCGATGCCCATGTCCACCAGGCGCGTCACGGCGCTGGGCGCGTCGTTGGTGTGGAGCGTGGAGAACACCAAGTGGCCGGTGAGCGACGCCTGCACGGCAATCTCGGCCGTCTCGCGGTCGCGGATTTCGCCTATCAGAATCACGTCGGGATCATGCCGAAGAATGGACCGCAACCCCCGGGCAAAGGTCAGGCCGGTCTTGGTGGAGACCTGAATCTGGTTGATTCCCTCCAGGTGGTACTCGATGGGGTCTTCGATGGTGACGATCTTGCGTTCCACGTCGTTGATCCGCGATAGGCCGGCGTACAGCGTGGTGGTCTTTCCGCTGCCGGTCGGTCCGGTCACCAGCACGATGCCGTGGGGCAGCTCCAGGATGCGTTCCATCTCGCGGTGGTTGCGCTCGTCCATGCCCAGGCGCTCCAGGCCTAGCACCATGGCGCCGCGGTCCAGCAGCCGCAGGACCACCGCCTCCCCGTGCAGCATGGGAATGACCGAAACGCGCACGTCGATCTCGCGGGAGGCCACCCGCAGCTTGATCCGACCGTCCTGCGGGAGGCGCTTCTCGGCGATGTCCAGATGGCTGAGAATCTTCAGACGCGACACGATCTCCGGCTGGAACTGGCGCACGTCGGCGGGGATATTGGCCTCTTGCAGCACGCCGTCCACGCGATACCGGACGCGAAAGGAACTCTCGAACGGTTCAAAATGCACGTCGGTGGCCCGCCGCTCGATGGCCTCCGCCAACACCTGGTTGACAAAGGTGATGATGGACACGTCCCCGCCCGCCTCGGCCAGGTCCACGTCCTCTTCGGATTGGGAGTCCATCACGACCAAGCCGCCGTCGTCCGACTCGGACATCAGCGACTGGACCGTGTCGGCCCCGACGCCCAGCAGGGTTTTCAGGCAACGGTTGATGTCCGACGAGCTGGCCAACACGCCGCGAACCTCCCGGTTGCACGCCAGGCGCAGCTCGTCCAGGCCGGAAGAGTCAAAGAGCCTGTTGCACGCCACCAGCACCACCCCCTCCTTCTCCTCCAGCGGCACCAGCCCGTGCGTCATCAGGATGTGGGCGGGAAACTTCGCCAAAAATTCCTTGGAGGGGGGGTGCTGTTCTAGATCCACCAGCGGCATGCCGAACTCTTTGGACAGAAACCGCAGGACGTCCTCCTCCGCGACGCCTTCGGTCTTCAACAGCGCCTCGTCGACGGAGTAACCCTGCGCGATCAGTTTCTCAGCCTGGAGGGAGGCTTCCTCTCCGATCAAGCCTTGCTGCTTCATTCCTACCAGCAACTTTGTCATGGATCGTCCGCCGATCATGGGTCCGACAGAGCCGTCTATCGTGGCGTCAGTCCAACAGGCCCATCAACACCAGTTGGGCTTCCTGCCGCACGGTCAGAACTTCCTGGAGCTCTTTCTGGGCCTTTTTCAAATCTTCGTTGGCCTGACTGCGAGCATCCCGATAGGCCGTCAGGGCCGCCTTGATGTCCTCGGGCTTAGAGTCCGTGTTCCGAAGGACGGTTTGGAGGCTCGCGGCCTGCTTTTGCAGATCCGTCTGCGGCTCTTGAGAGGCCCCAGGAGGAGGTCCGCCCGGTCCGCCTGGTCCGCCGGGGCCGCCCGGCCCGCCACGTCCACCTCGGCCGAACATCCCGCCGCCCATCGCGCCAAAGCGGAGCTGGCGAGTCAGCGTCTGGACCTTGTCAATCTTGGGCTGGAGGGCTTGCCATTCCTCGTCGGTGGCGCCCAACGCCTCCTTCATCCTCTCCTGCATCTGTTGACGAAGCTCTGCCATCCGCTGCTGCCGCTGATCCGGGCTGCGGGCCCCCTGCGTGCTGGCTGGCTGAGTTTCCTGGGACAGCGCCTGGGTGATGAAGCTGCCTGCCGCCACCATGGCGGCTAACGCCAGAGCAATCACGATCTTAGGTCGCCACATGTCTGTACTCCTTTCTGGGAGATACATCGGTTGAAAAAACACTCGCCATTAATCCCCACATGAGGATCCGAGCGTTTATTTCTTTAATAGTTGCCGCAGGGGGGTGATTTATTTCCGGGGCTTGGAAAAATCTCTCCCCCTTCGGCCCTCCCCAAACGCGGCAAGAACGGAGATCCGGCTGGCCGACGCCATCCCCTGGAGTAGTTCTCCGGCGCCAAGGCGGCCGGGAAACTGCAAGCGGCACCCACCTCAAGGCTGAGCTCTTGGAACCTCCGCCCTGGCCTGCAAAGGGTTTGACAGAAACTCGCCGCGGCCGCTAAAATCCCCCGGCGTTAGCCGGCCGGACGGAAGCGAATGGATTGTCGCTGCGCCTGGGCCGCTTTTATAATAGTGGGAATCACGGATACGTTGATGGCCAAGACCCTGCTGAGCGAGCCGAGGACCGAGACCCCGGAGGGCGTGTTGTGCCTCTGGACGTCGCGGGCCACCTACAAGATCAAGAAGTCTCCATCCTCGAGCTGATTCAAGGGGTTGAGCCATACGGTTCGCCGGCGGCTTGGATCGCCCAACCGGACGTGATGCGAAAGGACGTATGCTGAACGTACTGCTGATCATGCCCCCCTCGCTGTCGCGAATTCCCGCCGGCAGCCTGGATCAGTTCCACAAGATCGACCTGGGGCGCTATCCCCCGCTGGGGCTGATGTACGTCGCGGCGGGCATCCGCCAGAATTCCTCTCACCGGCCGCAGATCTGGGACCTGTGCCTGGAAGACACCCTTTCCGAGGAAAGCCTCCGGGAAGGCATCCGCAGCCGCAATCCCGACGTGGTGGGGATATACACCACGAGCTTCACGTTGTGGGAGGCGCACCTCGTGGCCCGCATGGCCAAGAGCGTGCGGAAGGACATGCCGGTCTTGGTGGGCGGCCCCCACGTGTCGCTGTATCCCACCGAAACGCTGGCCTTCGACTGCGTGGATTACATCGTCCGCGGCGAGGCCGATTTCATCACGCCGGCCCTGCTGGACTGCATTGAGAAGGGCTCGCAGCCGGAGGGCATCCCGGGTGTGGGGTACGTGCGCCACGGTCAACCGGTGCTGAACAACGACGGCCCGCGGTTGGACCTGGACACGCTCCCCCTGCCGGCCCGCGACCTGACGCCGTACACGAAGTACTATTCCGTGCTGGGCAGCGACAAGGTAGCCACGACGATTATGTCCAGCCGCGGCTGTGTGTTCGACTGTTCGTTCTGCTATCAGCCCTATGGCCGCAAGGTCCGCTGGCGGTCTCCGCAAAGCCTCTGCCGGGAACTGGAGGAGTGCCTGCGGCTGGGCATTCGCGAGTTTTTCTTCTTCGACGAGAACTTTACGCTGAACGCCCGCCGGGCCGAGGAGGTGTGCGACGAGATCCTCTCCCGGAAGCTGGACATCTCTTTTGCGGTTCGCAGCCGCGTGGACACCGTCAAGCCAGGGCTGCTGGTCAAGATGCGCCAGGCCGGCTGCGAGCGCATCCAGTTCGGGGTCGAGAGCGGCACGCCGGAAATCCTCAAGGCGATGAACAAGCGCATCACGCCGGACCAGATCATCGCGGCGTTCCAGGCGGCGCGGCAGGCCGGCATGATCACGTACGCCGATCTCATGATCGGCTACCCGGGCGAGACGGTGGCGCAGATGGAGCAGACCTTCCGCTTCGCCAAGGCGCTGAACCCCGACTTCGTGCAGTACAGCGTGACGAAATTCCTGCCGGGCATCCCGATCTACCAGGAGGCGCTGCGGACCGGCAGAGTGAAAGACGATTTTTGGCAACGGTTCGCCGAGAATCCCCGTCGCCCCGATCTGCGATATCCCATCGCGTCCGATCAGGTCGACTTGGCCACGCTGGAGAGGCTCCAGCGCCGGGCTTATCTGGAATTCTACTTCCGCCCAAAGTATCTCCTGCACCGGCTGACCCGCCTGCGCAGCGTGCGGGAGTTGGTGCGTCAAGGCCAGGCCGCCATCGGGCTGCTGGCGAGGCAATTCACCTCCTAACCAAGGAAAGGGACAGGCGCCTTGTCGATCTCCAAGGAGTTTTGGGCGGTATTAGCTATCGCCCTGATCGGCGCGACCGTGACAAGCCTGGTGGGAATGCGCTCCGACGTCAGCCTGGGCGACGAGGTGTACCATTTCTACATGGCCAAGCGCTGGGTGGAGGGCGGGCACCGGCCGACGGAAGAATTCCAGATACACGCCAACCCCCTGGCGAGGCGCAAGTACACGGCCATGCCGTTGTGGCATGCGGGGCTGGCGGCTATCTGGTCCGTGACGGGCATTCGCCAGGATGTGGCCCAGGTCTACCAGGGCGCGTGGTACGTGGCGTTCGTGCTGGTGATGTACGACCTGGGCCGCCGGCTCTACCGGCGTCGCGTGGGTTTTTGGACGGCCCTGCTCGCGGCCACCATGCCGTTCATCGCCGTGTTTACCAGCCTGCTGTACGTGGACGTGGCCGCGACGACCTTATCGACGCTGGTGTTGTCCTGCCTGGTGCGGCGGTGGTTCCTGCGGGCGGGGGTCGTCCTGGGCCTGGCATTCCTCGCCAAGCAGAACACGTACTTTCTGGTGCCCCCCATCATCTTGTCAATCCTGCTGCTGGCACGCGGGACCTTTGGCCGCCGGCTGGCGTGGGCTATCGGTTGCTTGGCGTTGGCGGCCGTGCTGCACGCGCCGGAGTTGGCCTGGGGCTATTACAATCTGGGTAGCATGAGCCATCGCCACCCGGGGGTGCAGGCGTTGCAGCCGTCGCAGGCGTCGCCGACCGCCGGGCCTGTCATGGCAGCGGGCGAGGAGGCCGCTCCTGTCAAGGAGGTCTCCTATCGGTTCGTGCATCCGTCGGACTTCATTCGCGATCCCAAGATGCTGGTGAGATATCTGGGTATCCCCCTGTGGGCAGGACTTGCGCTGTCCCTGGGCCGCGGTACGGTCGATCTGCGGCGGCGGTTCAAACAGGGGGCGAAGGCATGGTGTCGCCCCACCCGCGGTTGGATCCTATGGCTTTGGGTGCTGATGTACATTCCACCCTTCGCGTACTTCTTCCATGGTTTCTACGGAGTGCGGTACCTGGCGCCGATCATGCCAATGCTGTGCGTGATCTCGGCCCACTCCTTATTCACCCTCCGTACGCGGTGGGCTTGGGTGGTGGCGCTGGGCGTCTTGGTGATGGGAGCGGGCCAGTTTGCCGCGGCTGAGACGTTTTTGTATGAGCAGCGACGGCTGAAGCCGGACATGATCGAAGCCTACCAGTGGGTTGTCCAAAACACCGAGCCGAACGCGGGGCTCCTCTGCCAGAATACGGTGCTGACGCCGATGACGCGCCGTCGGGCGATGTGGAGCTCCGAGGCCTCCCTGCCGGAGATCGGATACCTGCTGTGGGAAGCCAACGAGAAGGAAGCCTGCCATATCTTGCGGCGCTATGCGGTGGACTACATCTTCGTCGAACGGGCGAGGATCTATGACGACAGCACCGAGCACAGGCTGCCGGACTGGCCGCAGTCGTTCGTAACCAAACTGGAGGGCTGGCCCTCCATGAAACTGGTCTTCCGGAACAATGCAGCCGCCATCTGGCGGCTGCCGAAGACGGCCCCGCCAACCTCACCGTCCCTGACGCCGGAAGATCCTTAAGTGCCCCAGGATTCCCCAGTTCTGGAGGGCACCCCAGCAGGCGCGTTCCACACCTGCCGGAAGAGCGGCCGAAGGCACGGAGGGCGGTTTGACTGCGTCCTTGACAGGGATCCACCGGCAGGGATATAGTCGCACCGTCATCCGCCTGTCGGGGGCTGGACGCTGTGTTAAGAAGGAGCTGAAACTTCAGCGGGGCAGCCCATGGGGCCAGCGACAGAACAAGTCAAGCCGCGGGTCTTAGTGATCGTGCCGGCCTACAACGAGGCCGAGAGCATCGGGGATGCCCTCGATAGTCTGGCTGCGCACGCGCCCTGGGCCGACGTGGTGGTGGTCGACGACGCCTCGCGCGACGCGACGGCGGCGGTGGCCCGCGCCCGGGGCTGCGCGGTGGTGCAACTGCCGTGCAACCTGGGAGTCGGCGGAGCGATGCAAACGGGATACCTCTACGCCTGGGAAAACGGATACGACGTGGCCGTGCAGTTCGACGGCGACGGCCAGCATCGCGCCCTCCTGATTGAGCCGCTGGTGGAGGAGGTCGTCTCCGGGCGTGCCGACGTCGCGTTGGGCAGCCGCCTTCTAGACGGCGTGCGCTTCCGATTCCATCCCCTGCGGTTCATCGGTTGCTGGCTGTTGTCCGGGCTGGTCTCGGCCATTACCCGGCAGCGCATTACCGACCCGACCAGCGGCTTCCGCGCGGTGTCTCGCGGCGTAACCGGCTTTTTCCGCCAGCACTACCCCCAATCATACCTGGGCGACACGGCCGAGGCATTGGTCTGGGCGGCCCGACAGAAGTTTCGCATCATCGAAATCCCCGTACGCATGCGCCAGCGGACCGGCGGGGAGTCGGCGGTCGACTCGATCAAAGGCATTTGGCGCACCGGATGCATCATGCTGGCGGTGTTGATGGACTGCCTGGAACCGAAGTTTCCCGACGAGCCGGAGGTCACGGCATGATCGCCCAAGCCATGGAGTTCAGCCCCGCCCAGCGCCTGGTGCCGGTCATCGCCGCCCTGGTGGTCATGACCTTCACCCTGGAGCTCATCCGGCGCCGAAAGCTCCGTGAAGAATACGCCATTTTATGGATCGCCGGATCCGTGGCGTTCCTGGTGTTCGCCGCCTGGCCGAAGCTGCTGTTCCGAATCCGGGACTACCTGGGCGTCTACTATCTGACGACGGTGTTCATCCTGGCCTTCACGTTCCTGTGCCTGGTGATCATCGGCTTGTCCGCCGCGCTGAGCCGTCGAGCGGATGAGACCTGTCGCTTGGCCCAGCAGGTGGCGCTGTTGGAAAAACGTCTGGCCGATCTGGACTCCAAGCAGGCCCCTCCCCAGGCCAAATCGGAATCGGCTCCGTCCCCTCCACCCTCCCCGGGGGCCTTGCCACCCAAGCGGACCAAAGATCGCAAAGATCACGGCGCCGCGCGGCCGCCAATCGCATAGAGCAGCATGCCGAACAGCGGTCCGGCCCATTCGGGCGAAAAACGGATGGGCAGGACGTTGAGCCCGCCGCTTTCCACCAGATTCATCCCGTTGTCCCGGTAGAGCTTACGGAGCGCGCCGGGGGTAAAGGGAACCTCGCGTATCCCGGGCATGAACAGCGGACGAATGACCTCCCACAGCGACCAACGGTTGGGCACGATGGTGACAATCAGCCCGCCGGATCGAAGCGATTGTCGCAGGTGGGCCATAATCCTTGCCTGCTCCTGCGGCTCGAAATGCTCAAACAAACCGTCGGAGAAGACTAGGTCGAAGCGGCCGGCGTGCTTTTGCATCTCGAGGGAGTCGAGCAGATCCAGTTGCAGGTAGGCCTCCGCCTTTCCGTCGGTCGTTTTTCTCGTGATGGCCAACGCCTCGGCGGAGTAGTCCAGGGCCGTGGTTCGCCCCCCCCGAGAGATGAAATAGCGGGAAAAGAAGCCGCTGCCGCACCCGGCGTCGAGGACGCACATCCCCGGCTGCACATAGCGGTCCAGGAGGCGCAGAATCCGCCGCTTAGACCAACTGAGTTTCTTGTAAACGTGGTCGGCGGCCCAGAACTTGTCCCAGTCTTTCGGCGCCGCTCTACCTGACATGGGATATATCTTCCTGCCTGCGAAACACCGAATCGATGAAACTGCGGAGGCCGTGGAACTTGCGGCGGAGGTCGCCAAGGTCCCGCATGCTGATGAGCATAGAGAGCATCTGGCGCGGCCGCAGGTAGAACTGGCGCAGGGCCAAGTTGATGTAGTGGTCCATCTCCTGTTTCGACAACTGGGGGTAGTTCAGCAACGTCACCTGCTCGCCGTTGCGGTCGACCCACTCCGTCCAGTCCTTGGGCACGAGATAGCCATTTTCTTTGGCCCAGCGGTACATCTCGGTGCCGGGGTAAACGCAGATGCCGGAGGCCTGCATCGTGTCCAGGGGGAGGCTTTTGGCGAACTCGATGGTGGCGGCGGCGCTTTGGTGCGTTTCGCCGGGAGCGCCGATCATAAAACAGCCGTGCAGCACGAAACCCAGCCGATGCGCCGCCTGGGCGAAGCCGCGGGACTGCTCGATCGTCACGTCCTTGTGCACTGAATCCAATTGCTGCTGCGTGCCGAATTCGAAACCGACCATCAACATTCGGCACCCGGCCCGCTTCATCAACGGCAGCAGGTCCAACGGCATGTCCACGCGGGCGTTGCAGCTCCAGGTGACTTTCAGCCGGCGTCGCAGAATCTCCTCGCACACATCGCGGCAGTGTTTGGGCGACGCGGTGAACGTATCGGTCTCGAACATAATCTCCCGAATGCGGGGAAACAGCCGATAGTCCGACTCGATCTCGTCCACCACCAACCCTGCCTCGCGGCATCGCACCACCCGTCCGCTGATCAGACTCATGTCCCGGCAAAAGGTGCACCGTCCATAGCAGCCTCGGGCACTGATGAGCGTCAGGAACGGCATACGTTTGCCGAGGTCGGGATACCACTCCGGCTGGATGAAGTGCCACGCGGGGGTGGGTAGCTCGTTGATGTCCACGGGCGAGCCGGCCGGATTGTGCACGATCCGGCCGCCCTGGAGGTACGAGATGCCGGCCACCCGATCACGAGGGACGCCGTCGGCGAGTTGGCGCAACGGAAGGTCGTACTCGCCCCGCACGATCACGTCGACGGCCCCGTCGGCATGGGCGAAGGTGTCGTCCGGCTCGGCCGAGACGTGGGCTCCAATCAACACGGTCTGCGACCCGCGGATGTCCTTGGCCAGGCGGGCGTAGGAGATGTCGTTGTAGATGGACGGGGTGGTGGTATGACAGACCACCATGTCCGGGCGGAACTCCTCCAGCTCGTGCCGGATTTGATCGCGCGACATGTTCAGGGCCGCCCCGTCCGTGAAACGGACTTCATGGCCGCCTTTCTCCAGGTAGGCCGCGGCGATCAGCATCCAATCGGGATGCCGCTGAACGCGCCCCCGGCTCTTAGCGGCCCAACGGGCGGACCGGCAGAACCCGTCGAAGTAGGGCGGATTGAGCATGTAAATCTTCATCGGTTGGCGGCACTCCTCACACCGACGGACGGACCGGACCTCACCGCGACGCCCCCCAGGCCGCTCAGAAATCCAAAAGTCCTCGCGAACGCCCGCAGGAACATCACGGGGATATGCAGGAGGACCACCGGCCTGCCAGACGCCCGAAGCATCCGCCACGCTGTGGGCAATTGGATGCCCAGGAGCGTCACCAACACCGCCAGCGGCGCCAGCCACCCCCAGGGCAGCCAACTTACCGCCAGCGTCAAGAGCAGCAAGACCACCAGCACCGGCTCGATGGCATCCTTCAGCCGAGTATAGTCGTCGTCGCGGGCTATGCGCGAGTGGCGGCGCCAAAGCTTGACCCGGTAGTAGCCGTGACGGGTCTGCTCCCTGAGGTACTTCCACAGGTGGTTCGTGTGATGATGCGCGACGGTAGCCCCTCGGACCCAGGCCAGCTTATACCCCGCGGCTCCGATTCGATAGCTCAGGTCGTTATCCTCGCCGCTGGCTGTAGGATAGCTCTCATCGAACCCCCCTACCGCCTCCATGACCTCACGCCGGATGGCAAGATTGTAGGAACCTGCGGCCCGGACAAACTGGCCAAACCGCCGGTGACGTGCCACGATCTCCCAATGGATGCCGGCGGCGATCCACCCGTCGTTGGCCATGGTGTAACTTCCGCCGGCCGCACCCACGCCGGGCTGCTGGAGCGCCTCGACCAGTTGCACGGCCCAGTTCGGGGCGGGGATGCAATCGGAGTCGGTGAACAACACGTACGGCGCCCGGGCGGCGCGGAACCCTTTGTTCCTAGCCGCCGCGGGACCGGCATTGGGCTGCCGGATGACGGGATCGGCGCCGGCTGCGGCAGCCAACTCAGCCGTCGCATCGCTGGAACCGTCGTCCACCACAATCACCTCCGGCGGCTGGGGAAGGCCCTTCTGGTCGCGGGCGGCGCGGACGGCTTGCTGGATCGTGGCAGCGGCGTTGTACGCCGGAATGACCACGGAAACCGACAAAGGCAGCGATCCCACAACCGTCTCCTTAGAATTTCCAGTCTTACAGATTATCATACTGGGACCCGGGCTTCACAAGTCCCTGGCGTTGAGGCGGCCAGCACCCGTTGAGGGCGGGCCGCCAGAGATAGAGATAATATCTTGCCTGCGGCACGCCCTGTTGGCTACAACGAGGCTTGTACCAGGCTTATCCTGGCACAATTTCTGATTTGCGGTGCAAACTATTGAGTGAGGCGATCCCATCCCTAACGAACCGGGGGCAAGGCGACTGGCTCGCCGGGTTTCCTCCTCATCGCGGGCATTTGCTTCTGGCCGGAGTTGCTTTGGTCCTGGTGTACCTAGCCGGGGTTACGGGTTTGTGGTGGCCTACCCCCGATAGTGCCCTCTACCAGGGCTTGGCCAAGTCGTTGCTTTCAGGCCAGGGATACCGTTTCAACGGCCAGCTCCACAATACGGCCACCCCGGGGTTTCCGCTCATCCTGGCTGCCTTGATGGCTGTGTGCAACCCGGCCATCTACTACTGGGCGGCGAACCTGCTTGTCGTTTTCTGCGGGCTGGGGGCCCTACTGTTCAGCTACCTGGCCGTGGCGCGGATTGCCGATCGACGGATGGCTTTGGCGGTGACCTTGGCGGTGGGGCTGTCCTACAAGACCTACGAAGTAACCCATCTGATCCTGACGGATGCACCGTTCGCGCTGGTCTTCTGGTGCCTTGTATACGCCAGCTTGCGTTACCTTTCCAAAGGCCGGGGCCTTTGGCTTCTGACCGCCGGGGCGCTGACGGTGCTGGGGCTAACCATACGGGTGCCTGGAGCGATCGCCCTGGGAGCAGCCGCCGTGGGGCTGGCACTCGACCGATCCCTCAGTGCCCTGCATCGCAGGCGATTGGCGGCGGCTGTTATCCTAGGAGTGACGGCTGCCGTCCTTGGGGGTTTCTATCTGGTGGGGAAGAGTATTTCTCCACAGGCTCCCGGCTACGCGATTGCCGTCCATGAGGGTTTGAGGTCGACGACCGTTCTGGTGCACCGGCTCAAGACCGCGTTGCTGCCGTGGGTGCCTCTGGCCACGGTTCTGGGCGGTCTGACCACCAGTCAAGAGTTCGCGCCGGCCGGAGTGGCGTTTGGGGTGCTGACCCTCGTGGGGGTGATCAGCATGGCATGGCGCGGCCGCCGATTTACGCCGGTGGTCGTGGTGCTGGTATGCCTGGGATTGGTGCTGGTCGCCCAGATCCGCGGGCGATATCTGCTGACGATCTACCCGCTGGTTGTCTTGCTGATGTTCGAGGGACTGTGCCGGTGCATCCAAGCGGTGGTTCGATGGACCCGATGGAGCAGCCGCGCCTACCTTTACGGCGTCTCGATCTTGGTGATCCTGATCATCGCCGTCAACGCCCTGCGGCTCGGCCGAAACGCCTTCTACTACGGCTACCTCGGCCGAAGCCATCCCCACAAGTACTACGCCACCATCTCTAAGGGCGATTTCGTCGAGCTGTTCGACATAGCCGATCGAATCACGAACCCGCCGGGTCCCATCGCCGCCAGCAAGGACGAGACCTACGAGCTACACTACCTGACCGGCCGAATCCTCATTCCCATCCCCCACAGCCTTCGCCCGCCCTTGTCGGAGGCCGATGCTCTCTATGAGCAGTTCATGGCCACCCACGCCAACCTCTATGTCGTTACGGCCATCGAGCAACCTTTTTACAATCATTTGAAAGAGCGATTCGCTTCAACGCCCGACCTGAAACCCCTGTATCTGGGCCAGCAGCACCTGGTCTACCAGCGCGTGGAGCCGGCCTCGCAGCAGGCCACCCGCGCGGCAAGCCGCGCTTCGTCGGCCCCCTAACGTCCCCGTCACGGACCGCCCCCAGCCTCCCCGCCGGATTCCGCAACTTCCGTCGCCTCCGAACGCCCGGACCAGCAACGGCTCCAGGACGATACGCTTGGGCCCATCAGCGCGTCCTGCCTACGGCCCGCGAGGCCGCGGAGAAACTGCGATACAGCAGAACGTCGTAAATGATCTTGAGCCCGCCCCCGATGAAGAACGGCGCCGCCAGCAACATGGGGCTCGCCAACAGCATGGTCGCCAGGCTCGGCGAGATCGCCGCTCCGACGCTGCGGGACACGGCCGTCACGCCCGCGGCGGCGGATCGCTCGTGAGGCTCAACCACCGCCATCACATAGGATTGCCTGGTGGGCACGTCCATCTGGCTGATGCTGAAGCGAAGCAGCAGCAGTGCGATGGCCAGGGACACGTTGGGCATCAGCGGCACCAGGATCAGCAGGATGTTGGACGGCAGATGCGTGAACACCATCGTGTTGACCAGGCCGATCTTGGCAGCCAATTTCGCCGCCGCCAGCGCCGAAATCGCCGCCAGGATATTGGCGCCGAAGAAGATCGCTCCCAGCGTGGCCGGCTGAACGCCGAAGCGGATGTGGAACCAATACGCCACGATGCTCTGGATCACGAAACCGCCGGCAAACGCATCGAGCGAGAACAGGGCCGACAGCTTGGCCACCACGCCCTTGGACCGATGCAACCCAAGGAAGGCGCGGACACCGCTGGTCTGCGAGGAGGCATCAGAGTGCGGCGCAACCTCCACCGCCCTCGACAGCCCCAGGAACAGGAAGCTCAGCACGGCCCCTGCTCCGGCGTAGCCCCAGACCACGGTGCGGTAACTGCTGACCGCGGGCACGCCGGCGTTCTGGAGCACTTGCGTGACCACCCCGGAGGCCAAGGCGCCCAGGGCCGTCGCCAGCGAGCCGACGAGGTTGTACCAGCCGAAGACGTGCGTCCGTCGGCGGTCGGGAATGATGTGCGACAGGGCCGCCTGCTCAACCGACAGGAATGGTCCGACCTCGTTGCCGCTGGGACTGATGACGCCGATGGTGGCGGCCAGGACCAGCAGGGCGAAATTGTCCGTCAGGGCAAACACGATGCCCGCCGACACCATCAGCATCGCGCCGATCAGAAGGGTGCGCTTCCGGCCCAGGCGGTCCGCCGTGGTGGTCAGCCACAGCGACACGCCAATGTCGCCCACCAGCGTGAGCGTCAGCAGCAGGCCGATCTTAGCGTCCGACAAGCCCATCTGGGCCAGGTAGAGCACCAACAGAACGGACAGGAAGCCGTAGGCGAACATCCGAACGGAGCGGGTGACGAACAGCAGCCGGATATCCGCCCTGTGCGGGTTGGCCGTGGGGTGCGATGTCGCCGATAGGTCAGCGTGCATTATGGGAACGCTTGGGCGGCTTTGCTTGCTTGACCATTTCCTGACAGTAGGCGTACAGGGCGTCGTAGACGATCCATTCCGCCCGGTTCATTTCCAGGTCGTCCTTGTAGCCCAAGTGCCGGAAGCCCTCGGCGATGGCCTTCAGGCCGGGCCCTTCAGGCTGGTTCCAAAGCGCGTTGTCCGTATCGGCCCCGTTGACGATCTTGGCCATCAGCACCAACGCCGGGTCCTTGGCCAGGCCGTACTTCTTCACGATGGCGTCGAAGGAGCACTCTTGGCCGTGGTGCCCCAGTTCCACATCTTTGACGTCGAAGGGGACGGCCTGTTCCTGCCGGGCGATCTCTGCGACCCTCTCGGCCGGGGCGAAAAGGAACTCCGCCTGCGGATCGATGAACCTCTTGATCAGCCACGGACAGGCCACCCTGTCCACCTTCGCACGCTCGCGAGTGATCCATTTCATTGTTCGGTTTCTACTCCTTCGTGAGGGTGCCGTCGGAAGTCACGACGACCTCGGCGGTCTTGTGGCCTTTGGCGTATTCGGCGGCAAAATGCGTCACGGGCGCAGCGAGCTTAACGACTTTGCCGTCTTTTGTCTCGTAGCGGATCTCGATGTTCTCGATCCGCGTAATCTTCGCGCCCTCGGCGGCCTTCTCGATGGCCTTCATGGCGGCCTCCGGAACGTCCTTGGCGTCCACGACGAGCGTGACCTCCAGAATGGTGCCGTCGGCGATGATGTCCATTTCCTGTTCGGCCGATCCGTTCTTAAACTCCAGATCATACACGGTGACGCCGTTCTCCTGGTCCACGTCCATCTTTTCGATCTCGCCCTTGGGGAACGCATTCTTGAAGGCCTTGGCAGCAGCATCGGGTAGTTCCACTTTTGACTGCTTGGTCCTGGCCGGTTCGAGGCCTCCCTTGGGGGCCTTGAGCACCGTCCCGTCCGCGGCGACCTTAACCTCGCCTTGGCCTTCGACCTTGGCTTCGTAAATTACCTTCGGCGTTTCCAGTGTTACGGCCTTCGGCGCCGCCCAGATTTCCCCCTTCTCGATCTTGGCGAGGGTCGCCCCCAGCGCGGCCTTGACGATGGCCTCGGCCACAGGCCGGGGCAGATCCTTGTCCGCAATCACCGTCTCGATCATCACGACCGTACCGTCCCTAGCTACCGTGGCCTCCCTCTTCGTCTGGCCGTCGGTGAACTTGACCTCGTAGAGAGACATTCCCTCTTCGTGGACGGCCTTGACGGCGCCTAGCGTGGCCTGGGGAAATTGCTTCTGAAGCACCTGCGCCACCGTCACCAGCTCGGAAAGGTTCAGCAGTTCCTTAGGGCCCTCTTTCTTGGACTCTTTAGACTCACCCATGGCTTTGCCTTCATCTTTGTGGCCCTTGTCTTCGCCTTCACTGTCCTTGCCTTCCTTTTTGCTGTCTTTGCCTTCCTTCTCCTCGGCAGCCTCATGGTCCTTCCATTTCAGCGGCTCCACGACCGTGCCGTCGGCCGCGACCCCGAGCTCTCCTTTGGTGCCATCCTTGGTGACATCGACCTCATAGACGACGCGGGCATCTGAAAGCTTTGCCAACTTGATCTTGGCCTGCACTTCTTCCTTCAGAATTTCCTTGATGGCGCCCGGGGCGGCCTTGGCGATCGCATCAGCCGCCGCCTTGGGCAGGTCTTTGGTCTCGATGGGGGTCTCGACGGCGATCACGGTGCCGTCTTCGGCCACGTCTATCGACGCCTCGGCCTTGCCGTTCTGCAAGTCGATGTCGAAGACCCGCACACCGTGTTTAACCTCCGCCTCGACCTTGGTCACCGCCGCGTTGGGGAATGCCTTCTTCACCACCGCCTCGACCGCCGCCGGCAAGGACGACTTGGACGCGACAGCCGCTTCCTGTTCAGCCATGGCGACGCAGGCCAGCGATAGTCCCACAAACATCGCCACGCATCGGATAGTACGTGATCCTGACATGCCTTGATTCTCCTTATTCCGCGCCGGCCCCTTGCCGGGCGCCCAAAACCGGATGCAGCACGCGCCGCAATCCCATCGGGAACGACATTAGATGGCCGAGATGAAACCACGATGAAAGAGAAAGATTATTTCCGCCTATTTGGGCACCGTCCAAAGGCTGCGGCCACTGGGTGGCAGGCTAATTATAGCGCGTGGGCATCACGCGCGCCATCCCCTGAAAATCTCGACAGAGAAAAATAGAATACGTCCTCTCCACGCCGCCGACAGAACTGCGCACCTTAACGAGGTGCTTCTGATAACTTTTGAATCTGTCCTGAAGCGGCTTAGGCATCCCGACATCGCTGCCCAAGACCAGGATCGCATCGTAGTGCACCAGATCGTGGAAGGTCGGCCACGTGTCGAACTCGTTGATCCGACGGCCTAGGTCCACACAGTAGGTGTCGGGCTGACCATCGACATAAAACCCAAGCAAGGCAGCGGTCATGTAACGATCGGAGAAGATGAACCGCTGCGGTTTGAGCTCCTGGGAGAAACGGGCCACGTCATGCCCCAATTGAACCGAGCCACAACGAAATTTTCCAAGCGGGTCTAAATTGTGCGGGAAGGTCAGCATGGGCACGATAAATAGTATGATCGTCCCCACACCGGCCACCACAACGGCTGCATCCGTGAGGCGCCGGAGGTGAACGTTCAGCTCGTGGCGGCGGGCTAGAAAATACGCACTGAAACTGACCAGGGCCGCTAGGTAGCAACACAAGGCCCAGTTGGCCAGCACCTGGCCTTGGAGGCTCTTGAGCAGAAATAGAACAAGCGGCAGGAGGGAGAACCAGAAGCATAGCGGGTCTTGCTTGCGCCACTTGATCGAGGCCCAAATCATCATCGGCAGTAGCAGCGGAGTGATGATCCCCAACTGCGAGCCTGCGAACTCAGCAAAGCTCCTTAGTGAGGCCTGCAAGCCCTGCTCGAGGTGGATGTGGCCAACGTTGTGGAAGATGTTCACCCAACCATGCCGTGCATTCCAGAGGACTATAGGCGCTATCACCGCCAGGCACAGGGCAAAGGCCAGGTAAGGCCAGGGAGTCAGCAACTGCCGGCGTGCGGGCGAAAGCAATAAGAGTAGCAAAGCCGGTAAGAAGAAAATGGCCATGGTGTACTTGGTAAGGATGCCCCCCCCTACGGCCAGGCCCAGCAGAATCCAGTCTAAGGGAGCTCCGTTCTTCCATGCCCGGTGCAACAGCAGCAGCGACAACAGCCACAGGAAAATCAGCGGCGGGTCGGTGGTCATACCGAGGCCATAGAAAGCATAGATAGGCGTGACCTGCAGCATCGCCGCCGAAAGAATACCGACCTTTCGGTCGTAGAGCCGCCGACCCAGGAAATACAGAACTAGGCTGCTGGCGAACGACAGGACAATGGCCGCTGCTCGGACTCCCAGCACCGTGTTGCCCAGCAGCATCCGCGTGCACCAGATGCAGATCGCCACGCCGGGCCCTACGGTCACATAGCACCAGTCCAGCTTCCTGGAGCAATCCCAGTAAAGGGCCTCATCGCCGCTGAGTTCATTAGGCACAGTCACAACATACCCGATGCGAAAAAGGCTTAGACCCACGAGAAAAAGTAGCAGATACAGTTCCCAGCGGTGCCCTCCCAGAAGCCTCCAAACCCCCAGCCCCACTGCCACGAAGGCCAGGCCGAGCCACGAGCAAGTCGCCCACTGCCGCACATCGCCCAGCGCGCATAGGCCAACAAAGGCTAGCCAGAGGCCTCCAAACAATACCAAGGCCTTCGCCATGCAAATGCGGTCCACGGCCGGTGGGGGCAGACCCAACGATCCCACATCAGCCGAGTTCGGTATCCTGGTCATAGCAAGTCCACGGTACTCTACCGGTGCCGCAGTGGTTCGTCCAGAAGCCGCGACTAACGGCCAATGGCACAAGGCCCTTTCGGCGGTTCAGTCCCGTGCCGCCGTCGTGCAAGAGCATGCCACCCACTGATTGTGCCCGACACAATCGCAGCGATCCCCGCCCCCAGGGCTGCCAATCCAACCTGAAACGGAAAGACGAAAGGCGCTTGGCCGGAAAGGTGCGCGACAACGAGCTGGAGGGCCTGCACTGAAATCGCAACGCCCATCACGACGAGTGCCACAGCCAAAATCAACGAGCCAGGACGAATTCCCAGACGCAGTAAGCCGGTGGCCACCCAGAACCACGCAAGGCCCCAAATCCACCATGCCAACAGCCGTAGCGGCGACAGGCTGAGCGCGTACCGCACGGTTTCGGTAAAGGGAGCAAGGATCGCCTCGACCAATGAAATCTGCCTCATGCGTCCGATCACCAGGGGCGTGATGTTCTCGCAGTCATGCCGACGCAGGGCATCCAATACGGCCGCCGCCCGCGCTTGGCGCGAGAGACGGGTTGCGTCGGGCACGCGAAAAGCCGTCCAGGTCCGCAGGATGCTACCGGCGCCGTGCCAATCCGTCCAGGCGACCAATGGCAGATGATGGGCCCGCCCCACGGCCAGGACCAACTCCTGCACTGAAGCCACTGAATCCGGGTGACCATCGTTGGCAACGTCAAAACCGTCAATCCCGGATTCGACAAAGTGCTCGACCTCTTGGGGCTTCAGGTGGTACCTGAGCGCCAGCACGACGCCCTGGCAATTCTGGTGGAACCATGGAATGAATGAATCTTTTTTGTGCTGGGCCAAGGCGTGTTGTTCAAGTCGTTTTGGCAATGCGATAGCGGCAATCACATAGCCCACGTCCATCTCGTTAAACTCCACCCCTGCAAGAACGGGCGGCAATGATTCGTCGCTGGCCGACAAACGAGCCGCTTCCAGGCTTCCCTGAGGCGAATCGTGCTCGACGATTCCCACGACACCACAGCCGCGCTGGGCCTGCCATCGCAGGTTGTCACGAGCGGAGATCAGGCCGTCATGAGAGCCAAATGTGTGCGCGTGCAGATCGGCCAATATGAGGTTGCTGTCCAGGGCAGTCGCCCGCCAATTGGGAACCCGCACCAGCAGGACAAAAAAACCGTAGATCGTCAGGAGAAATAGCCCAAGACCTGCAGCGGCTAAAGAGCGCCCCAGCGTTCGCCAACTGATCCGCCATCGACTTTGGTGCAGTTGCCTGATGGCCGCCGCGCATGCAACGAGGGCAACAATCCAGATCGGGATCGAGATGGCCGCAACCCTCACGTCAAAGCTGTCGGTGATGATGTGAGCCAGGGCCATCATCGGCTCCAGGGCCGCACCGACGGGCGAATAGTCCACCCGCACCTCCCTGGCCGGTCCGTACGTACGGGCGTCGAACGGGCCGACTACATTGATCGGCAATGCCGCCAGCACGGTCAGAAAAACCAGAATAGCCGCCCCCAACAGCAAGGCTGCTCGTCTGGCTGGTTTCTCCAGCCAGACCGAGAAAAACGACCTGCTTCGGAAACCAAGCTGAAACATGCCGGCTACTCCGCCTCGTCCTGGATATGCGTTAAAGGAAGCGTTACAAGCACTTGCGTGCCGCTGGCGGGCTGGGAGGTAATCTGGATGGTCCCGCCGTGCCGCAGGACGATCTGGCGGGCGATGGCCAGGCCCAGGCCGGCACCGCCGGTGGAAGAGGCCCGCGAGCCGTCCACCCGGAAGAACCGCTCAAAGAGCCTGCTGAGCGCCTCCGGCGGGATATGGCCGCCGTCGTCCTTTACGGTGACGACGACCTGATCCGTCTGCACTTCCGCCGTCAGATAAATGGTCCCGCCCTTGGGACCGTGGCGCCAGGCATTGTCCAGCAGGTTCGAGAACAGCCGGGCCAGTTGGCCGTAATCGCCCGCCACGGCCGCCGGCGAAATGGAGCACATCAGACGGCCGCCGCTCTGGGCGACGGGCGGGCTGAAGGAATCCGCCAGCTCCACCAGCAGATGATCGAGCTGGACCGGCTGGCCGGGCGAGGCGTCGGCGGCCTCATCCAGCCTGGCCAAAAGAAGCAACTCGTCCACCAGGTGCTCCATCCGGCGAAGGTCTTCCAGGGTCTCCTGGAGGGACTGGCGGTATTGATCGGCCGAACGCGACTCGGCCAGGGTCGTCTGGATCGTGCTCTTGGCGACGGCAACGGGCGTGCGCAATTCGTGGGAGGCATCGGCGATAAAGGCTTTCTGCCGTCGCAGGGCCTCGTCCAGCCGGTTCAGCATCTGTCGGAGGGATTCCACGAAAGGAGTCAACTCGCCGGGAACGTTTTGCGGCGCCATGGCCACGTCGGCAAGGTTGTGCGCGTCGATATGCACCAGCTGGCAGGCGGCGCCATGGATCGGCCGCAGGCCGATCCGAACCAGCAGGATCACGACCACCACCATGGCCGCGATGACAGCGGCGCCAATCCACATCAAGTCGCCTAGCAATTCCCTTAGTTCCGATTCAAAATCCTTGGCGGTCTGGGCGATCATGATGTTGATTGAACGGTCAGATGCCGTGCGCCACCAGATACCTCGATAGCTTTGACCGCCCAGGGAGGTCGAGAAGAATCGGCTTTGTCCCTCGCGGGGTTTGGGCAGAGACGCGATGGCCGCCTTCCAATCCACGGCCGCGCGGGGCGAGGTGTAGACAGCCTGGTCGGCATCGTCCTTCCAGATTCTCACCAAGATGTCCGCGTGCCGCCCGGGCGGAAGGAGCGACGACAACTCCGCCGGCCACTGGGAGGCATCGGAATCCCGCAGCACTTCGTCGGTGGCCCCCGCCATCGCCGTCAGCGACTGATCGGCCTGCTTACGGAAAAGCTCCTTGGTCTCCTGGTAGACGATGATGGCAAAAGCGGTGATGACTAGCGCCAAGGCCAGCGCCATCAAGCCGGACAGCCGTCCTTTCAAGGTCAGCGGCCTCATGGTTCCACATCCCCGAGCCGGTAGCCGGCCCCGCGGATGGTGTGGATCAATCGGCGCCGCGAGGTCGGGTCGAGCTTGCGCCGCAGAGACGAGACGTAAACTTCAACCACGTTGGAGAAATTCTCGGTGTCAAAATCGTACAGATGCTCCAGGATATCGCCCTTGGAGACGATTTGGCCGGCCCGCATCGCCAGGTATTCCAGCAGGCGGTATTCCATCGCGTGCAGGGCGACCACCCGGCCGTCGAGAGTCACTTTGCGGGCGGAGGTGTTAATGTCCAGCGGGCCGATCCGAAGCACCGGGGCCGCCCGTCCGTGGCCGCGGCGAATGAGGGCCTTGCACCGGGCGGCCAGCTCCGCCATCTCAAAAGGCTTGGTGAGGTAATCGTCCCCGCCTTCCTCCAGGCCCCGCACCACGTCCCCCGTGGCGTCGCGGGCCGTCAGCACGAGCACGGGAGTATCCTTGCCGCCGGCGCGAAGGCGGCGCAAGACGTTCCATCCGTCAATCTTGGGCAGCATCAGATCGAGAATAATCAGGTCGTAAGGATTGGTCGTGGCCATGTGCAAGCCGTCTTCGCCGTCCGCCGACACGTCCACGGCATAGTTCGCCCGCTCCCGCAGAAACGTCGCAATGTTGCGGGCCAGGCGAACCTCGTCCTCGACAATCAGAACTCGCACGCATCACTCGTTCGCGTCGGCTTCAGCGGAAGTGGGCTCGGAGGTGACACCGCCGCTCAGCGTGTGCCAATCGGCACCCGCAGCTAATTCACGGAGAATCCTATCATACTCGCGGTTCAGACTGACGTGCAGGTTGAAGCGAAACTCCTCGGCTTCCTTGATGGCCTGGTCATAACTCCAGCCCTGGACGGCAATGCGATAGGCCGCGATGACATAACCGGTCCTGGCGCTGCCCGCTTCGCAGTGCACGTAGATCGGATGATTGGCCGCGTCGGCCGTCACGGCGAGGAACTGTTTCAACCCCCAGACAGCCGCCTGGAAATTGCTGAGGGACACGTCCACCATACGGACGCCGTACTTCTGGCAGACGCCCCGCTCTACCTGCCACCAGTCCTTCTGCGAGCTTGCCCCCCGGAGATTGACCACGGTCCTGATCTTGTAGCGGCTGATGATGTACTCCAGGGCCTCGGCGTCCGGCTGGCTGCCCCGGTACAGCACGCCGCTCTGAACTATTTCAAAGTGATGGACGGGCCAATGGCTCAACCATGGCAATATCACGGCGAGCCCGACGGCCAGCACGGCGATCACGATCCCGTAGGTGATGCGGCGATTCCAACGTTCCTGGCGCGGGGAAATTTTTTCGTGTGTCATCGGATGAGGCCAGCCTAAGGACGTCACATTAAACCAACATGAAATAGGAGAATAAGATTTTACCCCTTCGTGCGGGGTGCTTCACCTCCATTTCAGGGAGCCGACCGATACTCCCCCTTTTCGGCGGCGGGCTGGGGACAAGGCTCTTCGACGGCACAACCGCTGGCCATCGCCATTATTTCCGGCTTGGTAGTGTAGCTGCCCCTGGCGCTGGTGGTGTTGCCGGTCATCCTGAAGTTATTCGGCCTGGACATGAAGGCCAAGCCGGACGCGCCGGCCACCGAGTCGGAAGGATCATCTGCACCACATCCTTGAAGAAGCGGGGACTATCGTCGATAAAACGCCCATGGTGCCGTCGGGCTGCCCTGACAAAATCGGGACAAGCTCTGGATAACACGGAAGGAAAATGCCATGGCTCCAAAATCCCGCCTCAGCAAGCCGGTATACAACTTCCTGTTCGCGGACGTCGAGGGGATGGATGCCCTCATCGAGTTGGCCCTGGACATGCGATGGTCCTGGAATCACGAGGCCGACGAGGTGTGGCGGCAGTTGGATCCTTCGGTGTGGGGACTGACGCACAATCCCTGGGTGGTTCTCCAGACGGCCTCGCGGGAGCGGCTCGCGCAGGTGCTGGCGGATCCCGCCTTCGCCAAGCACGTGGACGACCTCGTGCAGGCCAAGCACCGGGCGGCGAAGTCCGTCGCGTGGTTTCAGCGGGAGCACGCCAAATCCCCCCTGAGCTGCGTGGCCTATTTCTGCATGGAGTTCATGTTGAGCGAGGCCCTGCCCATTTACTCCGGCGGCCTGGGCAACGTCGCCGGCGATCAGCTCAAAGCCGCCAGCGACCTGGGCGTGCCGGTGGTCGGCGTGGGGCTGCTGTACCAGCGAGGCTATTTCCGCCAGATGATTGGCAGGGACGGATCGCAGCAGGCCCTGTTCCCGTACAACGATCCGATGCAACTGCCAATTACACCGTTGCGGGAACCTAACGGCGAGTGGCTGCGGCTGGAGATCGCCCTGCCCGGTTACTCGATCTGGCTTCGTTGCTGGCAGGTCCAGGTCGGCCGGGTGAAGCTTTGCCTGCTGGACAGCAACGACGCGGCGAACCCGCCCCTCTATCGTGGGATCACCAGCGAGCTGTACGGCGGCGATTTGGAGCTGCGCCTCACGCAGGAGCTGGTGCTCGGGATCGGCGGGTGGCGGCTGCTCCGCGCGTTGGGCATTCACCCGGAAGTCTGCCACCTGAACGAAGGGCACGCCGCCTTCGCCGTGCTGGAACGCGCCCGCAACTTCATGGAGGACACGGGCCAGCGGTTCGACGCCGCCCTGGCCGCCACGCGAGCAGGCAATCTCTTCACGACCCACACGGCGGTGCCCGCCGGCTTCGACCTTTTTCCCCCGGCCCTCATCGAACAATACCTCGGTCGGTACGCCCCCACCCGGCTCGGCATCACGATCGATGAGTTGCTGGCCCTGGGCCGGCGGAACCCCGACGATTCCTCGGAAAGCTTCAACATGGCGTACCTGGCCATTCGCGGCAGCGGCGCGATTAATGGCGTCAGCCGGCTGCACGGGAAGGTCAGCCGGCAACTGTTTGCCTCCCTCTTTCCGCGCTGGCCGGTGGAGGAAGTGCCCGTTCGGCACGTCACCAACGGCGTCCACACGCCCAGCTGGGACTCCTCCCAGGCCGACGATCTCTGGACGGAAGCCTGCGGGAAGGACCGCTGGATCGGGACGATGGACACCGTGGAAAAGGACTTTCGCCGCCTGCCCGACGCCAAGCTCTGGCAGTTGCGCACCGCCGCACGCCGAGCCCTCATCGAATTCGCTCGCGAGAGACTGTCCTGGCAACTGGCAGCCTCCGGTCACGCGGTGGAGTCCATCGAGGCGGCCAAGCACTTGTTCAATCCCGAGGTCTTGACGCTGGGCTTCGCGCGCCGTTTCGCCACCTACAAGCGGCCGAACCTCCTGCTGCACGATCCCGACCGGCTGCTGGGGCTGCTGACGAATCCCGACCGTCCCGTGCAACTGATCCTGGCCGGCAAGGCCCATCCTGCCGATCGGGCGGGACAGGCCCTGATCCAACAGTGGATATACTTCATCCGGCGGCCCGGGGCCCGCGCCCACGTCATCTTCCTGAGCGACTACGACATGGCCCTCACCGAGCACCTGGTGCAGGGGGTGGACGTCTGGCTCAACACGCCGCGGCGGCCCTGGGAGGCCAGCGGCACCAGCGGTATGAAGGTGCTCGTCAACGGGGGCGTCAACCTGTCCGAACTGGACGGCTGGTGGGCGGAGGCCTACACGTCGCAGGTGGGTTGGGCCATTGGAGACGGGTGTGAACACGGGGACGATCCGGCCTGGGACGCCCTGGAGGCCAAGGCGCTCTACGAACGGCTGGAACATGAAGTCATCCCGGAGTTCTATGCGCGCGACGAGAAGGGCATTCCCACCGCCTGGGTGGCACGGATGCGGGAGAGCATGGCGCACCTGACGTGGCAGTTCTCCGCCAACCGCGCGGTGCGCGAATACACGGAGCAACATTATCTTCCGGCCGCGGCCGCGTACCGCCAGCGCGCCGCCGACCAGGGCGCGTTCGCCCAGAAGCTCATCCAGTGGCGGCAGAACCTCCAACGCCACTGGGGAGACTTGCGCTTCGGAGAAGTTAAGGCCGCAACTCAGGGCAAACAGCACGTGTTCGAGGCTCACGTCCATCTCGGCGAGCTGGACGGCCAGGCGGTGCGCGTGGAGCTTTACGCCGAGGGCCTCAACGGCGGCGGGGTGGTCCGGCAGGAGATGAAACGCACGCGCCCCTCGGGCCCCTCCGCCGATGGCGGGCTTTACACCGTCTCCGTTCCCGCGACACGCCCGCTGACAGACTACACGGTGCGCGTCATCCCGCACTACGACGACGTCGAGGTCCCCCTGGAGGCCGGCTGGATCCTGTGGCAGCGGTGAGGCCGCAGGGGTGCGAAATCGTGACCATGAATCATTCAGGACATGGGGCGCCCCCGCTCGCTGGAACGTACTGGCTTTGAGGATTCGTTATGCCGACGCCGAACCAGACAGGCCCAAACGCCGCCGCCAACCACCGCCAGGCACCCGACCACCGGCGGGCGGTGTGGCTGTGGCTTTCGCTGGCGGCCACGGCGGCGCTGGCGGGCCTGGCGATCTACGGCTCGTTCCTGGGCACCTTTCGGATGGAAGGCACAGCCTCGGCGCGGCAATTCTTCAACGGGCCGGTGCTGGCTGCCTTCTGGATCGCCCTGACCGCTTTGCTGATAGCCGGCATTCTGTTCTCGTCGAACACCCTGCGCCGCGGGCCGTCGCTGGCGATGCACACCGGCGCCGTCCTGGTGCTGCTGGGCTCGATGGCGAACTCGCAGGCCGGGCACCGGCTGGCCAATCGGTTGTTTTCCAGCCAGAAAATCCAAAGCGGCCTCATGCAGATCGACCAGGGCCAGACCTCCAACGACGTGTACGACGGCAGCAGCCCCGCGCCCGCCGCGCGGTTGCCGTTCGCTCTGCGCCTGAACACGTTTTCGATTGAGTATTACGACAACCGCCCCACCGCGGCGGCGGCCGTCAAGAGCTACACAAGCGACGTGGACGTCCAGGCCGACGGCCGGACCGTCGCGCACGCGGCCATCGAGGTCAATCGCCCGCTGCACTACGGCGGCTACCACTTCTACCAGTGCGACTACGATCACCAGCTCGGCCGGTACACGATCCTGGCCGTAACGAGCGATTCAGGGCTGCGGTGGGTGTACGCGGGCATGGCGCTGGCATGCGCGGGGGCGTTCTGGCTTTTCTGGATCCAGCCGGCCGTCGCCTACTTCCGCCGCGGCGGGCCGCCGTCACAGGAGGAAAACTGACGTGGGGCTCAAATGGACCATCACCGGCGCGTTCCTCTACGCCGCGATGGCCGCGTGGGTGCTGTCGCTGGCGGGCCACGCCGCGGCCTGGGCCTGCCGGCGGCGCGGAGCCCTCGGGCTTGGGAAAATTCTGGGCCGGTTGGGATGGGCCTTCGGCGGCCTGGGGTTTGCGATCCTGGCGGCCGGGTTTATCTACCGCTGGATCGACGTGCGGCACCTGCCGCTGCAAAGCATGTTCGAAGTCTTCCTGGCCCTGGGGATGCTGACGTTCCCGCTGGGGCTGTTCTGCCAAAAATTTCTCCGCGCCCAAGGACCGGCCGCCAGCGCAGCCATGGGGCTGATCGTCCTTGTGCCGCCCGCTTTCGTCTTCCAGGCCACCCCACAGATGCTGCCGCCGGCGTTGCGGAGCTGGCTGTTCCTGCCGCACGTCGGGGCCTACCTGCTGGCGTACGTCATTCTGGTGATGGCGGGCGTGCAGGCGATGGGCTGCCTGCTGGCTGACGCGATGGGGCAGCCGGAGGCCGCGATACGCCGCGAGTTGGCGACATACCGGCTAGTGCGCCTGGGCTTCCCGCTGTTGCTGCTGGGACTGGTGCTGGGCGCCGTGTGGGGAAAGCTGGCCTGGGGCGATTACTGGAACTGGGACCCCAAGGAGCTGTGGTCTCTGGCGACGTTCCTGATCTACGTCGCCTACCTGCACGTCCGCGGCCTGTTCGGTGGGCGGGCGCGCCTGGCGAACTCGGCCCTGGCGGCCCTGGGCGTGGCGGGCATCGCGGCGACAGTGCTGTGGGTGAACCTCAGCCGGTTCTTCCTGAGCTTGCACGCCTACGCCCGCTGAGCAACTCACCGAGGCATGACAGAAATGTCGCCCGGCCGGGCGCTTCCCATCAAGTCAGGATCGCGCCATTGGACCGGATAACCTGGCTGTACCAGAAGGCAGAATCCTTCGGGATGCGCCGCTGGGTGGGATAGTCCACGTACACCAGGCCGAACCGCTCCTTGTAGCCGTCGGCCCACTCGAAGTTGTCCAGGATCGACCAGTGGAAATACCCCAGCACGGGCACGCCGTCGCGTGACGCCCGCAGGCATTGGCGGAGATAGCGGCCCAGGAAGTCGATGCGTTGCGGATCATGGACTTTTCCATCCAGGCCGATCCAGTCGACGTTCGACATGCCGTTTTCGGTGATGAGGATCGGCTTGCGGTACCGCTCGTAGAAGAATTTCGGCCCCCAGTAGAGGGCCTCCGGCGTCACGGTCCAGCGGAAGGCCGTCAGCGGCTCGCCGACCGCCGGCGGTACTTCCTCCCAGCCGCCGCGGCGGCTGCGGACCGGAACGCCGTGGTAGATGTTCAGGCCGCAGTAGTCCAGCTCCTGCGAGATCGTCTCCATGTCGCCGCTGCGGACGGCCGGGGCGCACCGGCCGAAGGCCTTGAGGCCGTCGGCGGGATAGCGGCCCAGGAATACCGGATCGGTGAACCAGGTGTTGGACCAGACGGTTCGATGGGCGTGCTCGAACGTCGCCCGCCGGGCGGCCTCGACGTCCTGCTTCCGTTGCGTGGCGGGGATTTTGACGATGCCGACGGGCGGAAAGCCGACGATGGGCTTGAGTTTGGCCGTCGCGCGGATCGCCTGCACGGCCTTGCCGTGGGCCAGCAGCGCGTGATGCGCTGCCCGTAGCACCTTCGTCCAGCTCAGGCGGTCGCCGGGGGCGTGGACGCCGTCGCGATGGCCCAGGCCGATGAAGCATTGCGGCTCGTTCATCGTCATCCACTGGCGCACGCGGTCGCCCAGGGCGGCCACCATCACGCGCGCGTAGTCGGCAAACCAATCGGCGCTATCGCGGTTCAGCCAACCCCCGCGGCCGTAGAGCGCGTAGGGAAAATCCCAGTGAAACAGGTTCACGTAGGGCTGAATGCCGGCGGCCAGGAGCGCGTCGATCAGCCGCTGGTAGAACCCCAGGCCCTTGCGGTTGACCTCCCCGACGCCCTCCGGCAGCACCCGTGGCCAGGAGATCGACAGCCGATACGCCTTCAAGCCGATCCGCTTCATGAGGGCGACGTCCCGGCGCCAACGGTGATAGTGGTCGCAGGTGACCTCGCCGCTTTGGTTCCGCCAAATGGCCTTCTCCCGCCGGCACATCATGTCCCAAACGGACAGGCCCCTGCCGTCTTCGAAGGCGCCGCCCTCGATTTGATATGCCGACGCCGCCGCGCCCCAGATAAACCCTTTGGGGAATGTCATGGTGTTTCTTCCTCCGCACGGCCCAACCATTTTTCAGACACCCGACGCCGCAGGCGGGTACGGCGTGAACCGCACGATCACGGCCGTCACGTCGTCCTCTTGGCGCGCCTCGCCACGGAACCGCGCCAGCTCCGCCAGGATCGCGTCGATGATCTCCCGGGCGGTCTGCCGGCCATGGGTGCGGACGACGTCCTTGAGGCGTTCCTTGCCGAACATTTCGCCGGTTTGTGCTTCGCGCGTCTCCCAGATGCCGTCGGTGCCGATCACGAGCACGGCGCCGTCGGGCAGATGGTCGAAGGTCGCGCTGGTGAACGCGCGGTCCGGGACGATGCCCAGGGGGATGTCGTCGCCCGCCAGCTCCTGGAACTCGCCGGCCGCCGGGTTGAAAAGGATGATCGGGTCGTGCCCCGCGCTGACCAGGCTGACCCGCCGGTTTTTCCGGTCGATCAGGGCGTACAGGAGTGTCATGAAGCGTCCGGAGGGGCTATCCTCGCAGAGGCGGTGATTGACGTCCGCCATCAACTCCTCCAGCGGCCCCGGCGGCGTCGCGCGGCTGCGCAGCAAGGCGCGGGCGGTCGCCATCAGCAAGGCCGCGGGGATGCCGTGGCCGGTCACGTCGCCGACGGCCACGGCCAGCGTTTCGGCCCGCCAGGCGGACAGGTCGAGGAAATCGTAGTAATCCCCGCCCGTTTGATCCGCCGGAAGGTTCACGCCGGCCACGTCCAGGCCGGCAAGGGTGGGACTTTTTTGCGGCAGGAGGTGCTGCTGGATCTCCTTGGCCAGGCGCAGGGAGCTTTCCATCGCGGCCCGTTCCCGCAGTTGCGGCATCATCTCGTTGAAGGTCACGGCCAGGTCGGCCAGTTCGTCATGGGTGCTGATTTCCGCGCGGGCGGACCAGTCTCCCTGGGCGGCGCGCCTGCCGGCCGCCGTCAGGGAGCGGATCGGGCGGATGAAGCGATAGGCAGCCATGACGGCGGCCAGAACGCCGATAATGCCCACGCCGGCAATGATCCCGGCCTGCTGCCACGCCAGGTTTCGCAACGGCTGGTCAAACTCCGAACGCGGCTGGACCACCGTCACCTTCCAGTGCCGCTGCCTCATCCGTGCATAGCCGGCGATGCACCAGTTCCCGTTCTCGTCGGGGAAGACGACGTTTCCCTCGGGCTGTTCCCGCAGCAGTTCCTTCAGCACGTCGTCCAGCCTGGCCGATTCGACGCTCTCCACTCCGTATTGCAATTTCGGATTGACGCCGGTCAGGGTCCCCGCCGGCAGTAGCCCCACGCTGCGATAGAGCATTCGAGTATCCGGGTGCGAGATAAACACCTCGTGCGAGTCAATGACGGCGGCAAATCCGCGAGGAATTCGCCGGCTGACCTCGCTGCAGATGTCGTCGATCACGGTTCCTTTGAGTTTCAGGACCACCGCCCCCACGATCGTGCCGTCGGCGGCGCGGACGGGACCGGAGAAGAACACGCCCGCTTCCCCCGTGGTCGTTCCCACGGCCAGATCGGAGATGTACTGCCGGCCGAGCAGGGCCTGCTGCATGTACTCGCGAATCTTGCGGTAGTCGTCGCCCACCATGCCAGGCGTCGTCGAGATCAGGCATATCCCGTCGCGGTCCGCGATGAACATCATGCATAGGTCCGGATCCGTCGCCAGGACCTCCGCCATCCGCGTCTGGAGCCGGGGGGCTATGGCCTTTCGCCCCGCCGCGTCGGCCTGGCAGAACTGCATGATCGTGTCGCGGGTCGCTTGGGCCTGCTGCATGCGGGACGTGTCGGTGAACAGTTGATCCAGCCGGGTGGCCGTGATTCGGGCAGCCAGTTCCAGATGCTGCCGAGCGGCGGCCTCGACGGCGCGATTGCCCTGCCGGATGCTCAAGACGGCCGAACCGGCCAGCGGGATAATCGTGCAGGAGGTTACCAGCAGCAGCAACTTGACCAAGATCGGAATACGGTGAGGAACCCGCTTGCCCTGCTCGGCCTGGTTGCTCTTGAGCGAGAGCATGGTTTCTTTCTTGTCCTTTTTGTCCCGACGCGCCGGTCCCGTCCAGGACAAAAGCCTCCCCCGTGCGGCGTGATGTTAACACGCCCCCTCCTGCCGCGTCTACTGTTGTTCTCGCCGCCCTCCGCGCCCCATCCATTCCCCGGCCGTCGGCGGCAGAGGGAAAGGAGGGGTTCGATCACATGCTCGCGGGCGATAGCGTCTGGTAGTCGCCAGGGACTCCCGTGGAATCAACGAGGACCGCGTTTTCGGGAGGCACAGGAGTTGGGGGGGGGGAATTGGTGAAGTCCACGACCAAGCACAGCCAGCGCGTCTCTAACAGAAATCGCCGGACCTGCACGGCAACGGTGGGATTGATCGGGTTTTACGCTTCTGCTGGTCGTGAGGCGATACACGCGACGTATTGGTGTATCACGTCAAATGGCCCGCCGAGGGGCGTGAGTTGGTCCAGGCGTTTGAGGAACTGCCGCGTGAGTTCATCCCTGCGGGCCGGGTCGAGGGCATCGTAAAAGACCGTGCCTGCTCCGCTCTTGAGCAGGTGCTCTAACACCTCCTGCGACGTGTGGTAGGTGAACGTCACCTGTCCCTGCCAGACCTCGTCACCTTTCAGACCGGCCGATGCCAGGAGGTCGCGGACATGTTGCTGGTCTCGCGGAAAATCGAAGGCCACCTGCTTGCGCAGGACGGACGGGTCATGGGCCACCAGTTCGGCGAAGATCCCCAGCTCGCGCACCGGGCTGTTCTCGCGATGGACCAGCATCGCCAGCCGTCCGCCGGGCTTCATCGCTCTTGCTGCGACCGCAAAGAACGGGGCTATGGGAATGTACCCCAACACCCAACTTGTGAAGACGATGTCCACGTCGCGGCGTCGGGCCAGAGCCTCCATCGCGTCACCGAGGATGAATTCAACATCGTTCCTCCCGGCTGCCTCCAGGCGCCGGGACGCGATGCTCAACATACCCTCGGATATGTCAACGGCCGTGATTCGCCCGCCACGTGCGAGTCTACTGGCCAGCAGCGCCGTGCCAAAGCCCGACCCACACCCAGCCTCAAACACGGTTTCGCTACCAGAGAGGCGCAGCTTCTCAACCAGTTCCACCACAGGCTTGCCCGCCTGGACCAGCCAAAAGTCATCGTAGTCGTCGTGCACGCGGTCGTATGCCTGGGACAACTCCGTCACTCCTGCGACGTCGCGGGCTTCCTGCCGGGTGCGAAAGAAGGCCGGCAGGGCGTGCTCGGCCGGCAGGAATCTGCGGCAGAGTTCCTGGGAGCGCCTCGGCGGGGTTGGCAATGGTCCGTCGCCGATGCGCCGCGAAAGCAGTTGCCCCACGCATCCGGGACGGGGCTGCCTGAAGTGACAGCCCATCCTGTCCAGAATTTCCCGCAGCGGCTCGTGCAGGATGTTGCCAAAGGCGATTGGCACCAGGTTGCAGGGGCAGACGTCGCCGCTGCCGTCGATGTAGAGGTGCGTCAGGCCTGCTCCGCAACCGAAGGCATCGGCGCTTTCCAGGTAGGTGAACGTTGAGAGAATCGGCAAGTCCTCTCGGTCGGCTATTTCACGCTGATAGTCGAGGATATGCTGTCTTTCCGCGGCGTTGAGAGTCACATCGTCGCGGCCGGCAAGCCTGCCGATAGCGATGGGCTCCAGCAAGTGCACCTCTTTCGCGCCGATCCGCCCCGCAAAGGCCATGAACTCCATGAATCGCTCGCGCTCAAGAAGTTCCCGCCGGGCGACCGTGACGACATACGGGTACATGCCTGCCCGCCCAATCGTCGCCAGCGCCGCCAGGGCCGCCTGGAACGCCCCTTCACGCCCCCGAAGACGGTCGTGCTCGGCATGATCGTCGCTGTCGAGGCTGATGCCGGTGGCAAAGATCCCAGCCGACTTCAGCCCTGCTGCCCGCGCATCGGACAGGTCCCAGCCAGTCGTGCCTAGGTTCACACAGGTGCGGTCGTCGAAGGCAGCAACGATCTGTTCCAGGTCGTCTCGCAGCAACGGCTCGCCGCCGGTCAGCATCACCACGGTAGCCCCCAGGTCCTGCAGGTCGTGGGCCAGGGTTTCCAGTGCCTTCAGCGGAACGTCCTCTTGAGCCCGCCCCGCGTTGTAGCAGTGCCAGCAGTTGAACGAACAGCGGTTGGTCACGGCCAGCGTCACCGAGAACAGCCGTCGCTGGGTGCCGTCGCCGAGGAACTGCTCGGCCAGGCCGTCAAATGCACGGCTGGGGAAGGGCGGAAAGTGCGTGTTGAGCACCCACTGGTCGCCAAATTGGATGGCCTTCTCCCCACGCAGGTACTCGCGGAAGAATTCCCCCACCCGCGGGTGAAGACGGCTCATGGACGACTGCCTGGCAATCCGCTCGAAAAACTCAACGCCCTTCATAACCCGTCCTCCCAGTCGGCTGCGCGCAATGCTAGCATGCGACTGACCTGTACGGAAGCTGTCCCTCGAAAGTCTCGTCCTTATGGATCGTGACCACCGCCGCCGCGCGCGAACGGCAATTCGGTCGTATCGCCGCGGCGTCCGTGCTAGATTGGCCGCATGGGTTCGCTCCACGTGGACAGGGCTTTCGACGTGGCCGTCGTCGGCGCCGGAGCGGCGGGACAGGTGGCCGCCATCGCCGCCGCCGAGGAAGGCCGGCGCGTCGTGCTGCTGGAGCAGATGGATCGGCCGGGGCTGAAGGTCCTCGCCAGCGGCGGCGGACGGTGCAACCTGACGAACCTGGCGCCGCCGGCGGAGTTTCGCGAGGCCTTCGGCCGGCAAGGTCGGTTCACGTCGCCGGCCATGGAGGCCATGGGGCCAAAAAACCTTCGGCGCCTGCTGGAGCAACTGGGTGTGCCGACCGTCGTGTGCGACGGCGTGCAAGTCTACCCCGCTAGCCATCGCGCCGCCGACGTCCAGGCCGCGCTGCGCCGCCGAATGGAGCAGCTCGGCGTGGTTGTGTGTCTCGGTTGCGCCGTCGAAAAAGTGTGGATCGATGCCGGCCGGCTC
>JBEKZI010000120.1:0-4438 GCA_049510055.1 Phycisphaerae bacterium
CCGCGCGAGAACATTTCTGTTCTTGTTCTTCTTTCCGTTCGGCTCTTAGGGTTGTCAAACAACCCGCACCGGACCCTAGCGGTCCGGCCACCGGGGGGACAGAACATGCTATCGGCGCGGTCCAAGGTCGTCAACATCTCAGTTCTGTTGTCGGCTAGGCAGGCATTTTTCTTCAGTGTACCGCAGGGGCCGATATCCCCGGCGGGGTGCCGATCCTGCCGCAGCGCCGCAGAGGCCTACGCCATCTTGAGCTGGATGCCGTAACTGGCCCCCGCCGCCACGTCGAATTGCGTGACCTCCGGCGAGAGCTGCACGCATTGAACCGGCTTCCCGCCTCTGGCCGTCACGTTCACCGCCCCGGCGGCGCGGACGCGGCAGGCGCCGCTGCAGGAGGGTCGAATCGTCGCGAGAATTAATTGTCCCGTCTGCCAGGCGATGTCCACCTCGTAGCCGCCGCGGGCCCGCAGGCCCTTGACGTGCCCAGCCAACCACGTCTTCGGCAGCGCCGGTAGTAGGTGGATTTCACCCTGGTGGCTCTGGAGCAGCATTTCGGCGATCCCGGCCGTGCCGCCGAAATTGCCGTCGATCTGGAACGGCGGATGATTGTCCAGCAGGTTGGGCAGCGTGCTGGTGGCCAGCAGGGCCGCCACGCTGGCCCCGGCCTGCTCGCCGTCCCCCAGCCGCGCCCAGAAGTTGATAATCCACGCCCGGCTCCAGCCGGTGTGCCCGCCGCCGCCGGCCAGCCTTCGCTCCAGCGTGACGCGGGCCGCGCGGGCCAGCTCCGGCGTTCGCAACGGCGAAATCGCCCAGCCGGGGTGCAAGGCCCACAAGTGGGAGATGTGCCGGTGGCCCGGCTCGGCCTCGTCGCAGTCTGTGGCCCATTCCTGCAATTGACCGTGCTTGCCGACGGCCGGTGCGGGCAGGCGCCGCCGGGCGGCTTGGAGGGCGGCGCGGAACTTTTTATCCACGCCAAGAATCTCCGCGGCCTGAGCGGTCCAGTCGAATAGCGCGTCGGCAATCTGGGCGTCCATGGCCGGGCCGGCGCACAGCGCGGCCTTACGGCCGTCCAGCAGCAAATACGTGTTCTCCGGCGACAGCGACGGACACGTGACCAGACGCCCCCGGCCGTCCTCAATCATAAAATCCAGCAGAAACTCGCAGGCCTCTTTCATCGCCGGGTAAGCCCTGGCCAGGAAATCGCGGTCCCGGCTGAAGGCGTAATGCTCCCACAGGTGCGTGCACAGCCAGGCGGCCCCCATCGCCCAATGAGTCGCGGGGCGATACAGGTCCTGCGGCGCCGTGTCGGCCCAGAGGTCCGTGTTGTGGTGGGCGCAGAAGCCGCGGGCGCCGTACATCGCGGCCGCGGTGCGCCGGCCGTTGGGACGCATCCGTTCGATGAGGTCGAACAGCGGCTGATGAAGCTCGGCCAGGTTGCACACTTCCGCCGGCCAATAGTTCATCTCCAAATTAATGTTGATCGTGTACTTGCTGCCCCACGGCGGCAGCCACTGGTCGTTCCAGATGCCCTGGAGGTTGGCCGGCAGCGTGCCCGGCTGGCTGGAGGCGATCAGCAGATAGCGGCCGAAGTTGAAGTACAGCGCCGCCAGGCCCGGATCGTCGCGGCCGCCAGCCACGGCCTTCAGCCGCTGGTCGGTGGGAACGCCGGCCAGGTCCGCCCCGCCGAGGTCGATGGACACGCGGTCGTACAGCCGCCGATGATCGGCCACGTGATCGGCCAGCATGTCTTGGAAACCTTTTTCTGCGGCCGCAGCAAGCTGCCCCTCCGCTACCTCGTGCGGGTGGTCGTGGTAGAAGCTGGTGGCGCAGGCCACGATGAACGTCGCGGCGTCGGCGTTCTCGACCATCACGGTTTCACCAACCCGCCGCACGCTGCCGCCCTGGGCTGTCACGCGCAGGCCGCCGCAGAACGCCACGCCGGGACACTCCTCCCCGCCGCTGCCGCCGCGGATCACCACACCGTCGCCGCGGAGCTCCACCGTGTCCAGATAGTGATTCTTCCGCAGCACCTTTGCACCCGCCGCCCCGAAGCGGTGCAACTGCGCCCTGGCGGTGATCTTCCCCGGCTTGTCGGCCGAAAAATGCACGACCACCACCCCGTCGGCGGCTGAGGCGAAGTATTGCCGCGTGTACGTCACGCCGCCGAGGCGGTAACGTGTCGTGGCCACGGCCGTCGAAAGGTCCAGCTCGCGGCGGTAATCCTCCACGCTGTCGGCCGGGTGATCGGTCTCGATCAGCAGGTCGGCGAACGGCTCGTAGTGCCGCTGGGTCTCCGGCACGCCGGACAGGGCCGCCAGGGCCAGGGCCTCCGCGCGGATGACCTCGCCGGCCAGGATCAGCCGGCGAATCTCCGCCAGGTTCGCCCGGGCGTCGGGATTGTTCCGGTCTCGCGGGCCGCCGTACCAGATGCTGTCCTCGTTGAGCTGGACATGCTCGCGGGCCGGGCCGCCGTGGACCATCCCGCCCAGCCGCCCGTTGCCGATGGGCAGGGCCTCCTCCCACCGCCCCGCCGGCTGGAGGTACCACAGTGTGTGTTCGCCGCTGGCCATCGCCGATTTTCTCCGACTTGCCTGCCGTCAGGCAGGTGGGGTCTTATCGTACCGGCCAAAGGGCCGGCAGGGAAGAAGCCCGCCGCCGACCTTACGTTGACCCGGCGCCGGCGGCCTGTTAGGATGTGCGGCCCGACAAGCCGCAGACTTCAAGGACCCCACCATGGCCATCGCAAAAAAGCACACCGTAACGTTGATCACCGGAGACGGGACCGGACCTGAGTTGGCGGAGGCGGCTCGGCGATGCATCGACGCCGCCCTGGCCGCCACGGCCGGCGCCGGCCGAATCGAATGGCAGACCGCCCTGGCCGGCGTGGACGTGATGGCCAAGGCCGGCACGCCCATGCCGCAAGAGACCATCGAGATGGTCCGCCGCTCCGACGCGACGCTCAAGGCCCCCATCACCACGCCTATCGGCAAGGGGTTCCGCTCGGTCAATGTGCTTCTGCGGCAAACGCTGGATTTGTATGCCTGCCTGCGCCCCTGCAAGAGCTACAAGGGCGTCCGCAGCCGCTACCAAAACATCGACCTGGTGATCGTCCGCGAGAACACCGAGGACCTCTACGCCGGCGTGGAGTTCCCCATGGGCGAGCCGGCCACGATGGAGGTCATCGCCACCATCAACCGCCTGGCCGTCGAGCGGAAGATCAAGACTGACCCGGCCACGACGGGCGTGTCCATCAAGCCCATCAGCGTGCAGAACACGCGGCGGATCGTGAAGTTCGCCTTCGAGTACGCCCGCGCCAACGGCCGAAAGAAGGTCACCGCCATCCACAAGGCCAACATCATGAAGTTCACCGACGGCCTGTTCGGCGCCGTGGCCGAGGAAGTGGCCAAGGGCTACACCGACGTCGCCTTCGAGCAGATGCTCGTGGACAACATGTGCATGCAGCTGGTGCAGAAGCCGGAACTCTACGACGTGCTGGTGCTGCCCAATCTGTACGGCGACATCCTGTCGGACCTCTGCGCGGGCCTGGTGGGCGGGCTGGGCGTGGCGCCGGGGGCGAACATCGGCGACAAGGGCGCGATCTTCGAGGCCACCCACGGCAGCGCGCCCAAGTACAAGGGGCAGAACAAGGTCAATCCCACCGCGCTGATCCTGTCGGGAATGCTCATGCTGCGTTACCTGGGCGAGCGGGCCGCGGGCGATTGCCTGGAGAAGGCCGTCGCGGCCGTCATCGCCGAGGGCAAGAGCGTCACCTACGACATGAAGCCCCACCGCGACGACCCCACCGCCGTCGGCACCAGCCAGATGGCCGACGCCATCATCGCAGCCATGCGGTAGCCGCCCTGGCGGCGGGCTGTTCCCTCAACGCCGCTTGCGTTACCATAGTCCGCCATGGATCAGCAGCAGTTAATGGACATCCTCAGCGGCCAGGCCCGGGGGTTTGGGCCGACGATGCTGCGCCTGCTCCTGACGGCGGCGGAACTCCACTACTCCCCGGCCATGCGTCTGCGCCGCTGGGCCTATCGCCGGCGGCTGCTGCCCTCGTTCGATGCCGGCGTGCCGGTGATCTCCATCGGTAACCTCACCACCGGCGGCACGGGCAAGACGCCGATGACCGCCTGGCTGGCCCGCAACCTGCGGCAGCTCGGCCGGCGCCCGGCCGTGCTCATGCGCGGCTACAAGGCCCGCCAAGACGGCCACAGCGACGAGGCCATCATGCTGCGCCTGGAGCTGGGCCGCCCGCCGGGCCTGGCGCCCTCAGCCGCCCTGGCGACGCTGTCCAGTGCCATTCCCTCGGAGGTGCCGGTGTATCCCAACCCCAACCGCCGGGCCGCGGCGAAAGAGGCCGTGGCCGCCGGCGCCGACGTGCTGGTCATGGACGACGGCTTCCAGCACCTGCGGTTGCGGCGGGACCTGGACATCG
>JBEKZI010000121.1:0-4200 GCA_049510055.1 Phycisphaerae bacterium
CTTCCCGCAGATCCAACGTCGCCTGCGAAACGCCTTCCAGGGCCCACCAGCCCATCTCGATGATCCCCTTGTCCGCCGTGATCGTCGAAACCACCTGGCCGCGGCGCGTCACGATCACCTGCACGGGCTGGCCGCCGGCGGCGTCGCCGGTCAGTTCGATGGCCTCGTTCGACCCCTTTTGGGCCGAGGCGGCGTGGATGCTGTACACCTCGTCCTGGTGCGTCAGCTTCTCGTAAGGCTGGCCGCGGTTGATCTGGTGGATCACCTCGTCGGCCACCATGTCGTGGCATATCCGTCGCCTGATCCGCGTCAGCTCCCGCGACACGACGATGTTCCGCACCGGCTGGCCGAGGGTGGCCAGCAGCTCGTCCCAGTTATACCACGACGGCTCCTCGCGGAGGGGGCCTTCGGGCATGGCCATGGGCGGCAGCGGCATGGAGGCCTGCTCAATGATGTCGCGGCTGCCGGTGCGGGTCACGGTGGGACTGACCAGCGAAATCGTCGCCCACACCTCGCCCTGGTCCGTGGAAAAGCTGACGACGGCCGTGCTGGCCGTCAGGAACCGCTGGTCGTGGGGGTGGCGCGCGTCGGCGGCCACCACGCCGTGAAGCTGAAGGGTGTTGGCGTATTGATCGACCTGGTCGGCGAAGACCGAATAGCCGCCGTAGTCCACGTAATTCCGGGAGCGGAACTTCTGGCGCACGATGCTCAAGACGTTGGTCCGGACCGAACGCTCCGCCATGGCCACCATCCGGGGGGTGATGTAGTTGCTCAACGCCAGGCTGGCCACTGTGATCACGCCGCCCAGCACCATGGCCGGCTTCAGCAGCCGCACGGTGGAAATGCCGCTGGCGCGGCAGGCGGTCAGCTCGTTGTCCTGGCTGAAGCGGCCGTAGACGATCGTCGTCGCAAACAACGCCGCCACCGGCAGCGTCAGAGACAGCATCACCGGCAGCGTGTAGTACAGCAGCGACGCCAATTGACTCGCCGCCAGGCCTTCCTTGCGCATCGGCTCGATGATGGCGAACACCGTCATCACCAGCGTGAAGGCCACCAGCGACAGGCCCGTCGCCTTCCACAGCTCCCGCGATAGAAATAAGCTCAGCGTCCGAATCAAATCCGCGTTCTCCATCCCGCGACCGAACTTGCGCCGGCTGCGGCAAATTGACGTACACTCTAACTTGCCATGCCGGCTGAGTCCATCGTGTTCGCCTCAGCACCCAATCGGCTATTGCCAATTGCCGATAGCCAATCGACAATGAGGGACGGGTAACAAGAGGCTGGGAGAAAATTGACATGACCGAGTGGGCAGGAAAGAACCTTCTGTGCTACGGGGACAACTTAGGTTTTCTCACCGACCGCCAGTTGGCAACAAAGAGGCACCAAGGGGAACAATAATGGCTGAAAAAGAGGAACTAGAGTTCAAACGCATGCAACTGGAAGTCTACATGAAGCATCGTGAGGTGCTTATTTCCGGAGAGTTAAGTCAATCCCTGTCTTACGACAAACACATACTAACGCTCGCGTCTGGGGGGCTTGGTCTGTCGATTATCTTTATGCACGATATCGCCACTAGGCCAGTTTGCTGGTCCTTTTGTTTCCTCATTATTACCTGGCTCTGTTTAACGCTTAGCATCCTCTCTACATTGGTGTCCTTCCTGACAAGCCAAGAGGCGTATCGCCGGCAGTGCAACGCTTGGGACGAGGAAATGCGGAACCTCGAGCAAAAAGACTCGACTGAGCCCCTAAGTAACCCGTACACCACCTGGACTGGTCGTTTGAACATTGTGTCTATGATCCTGTTTATCCTTGGAGTTGTATCATTCATCATCTTTGCGGCAGGAAATGTGCAAATCCAGCACACATAGGAGAGACGCCATGACAATGCAATCGCCACCGCACAAGCCTATTAAGCCGGTGGATAGGAGGGCAGCTAGGCCACCCGACAATCCCATTAAACCGGTTAAGCCGGTCGTTACCCCGGATAGGAGGGGGGCTAGGCCACCCAACCAACCTGTGGTTCCAAAACCGACAAAACCGAAGGGCAATTGAGATAGATCCGCTGCAGGAAAGGGCAAAGAAAATGCACACAAGTGGGAAAGAATATATAAAAGCGGTGCCACCGGAAACCCCAGGCAAAGATCGTGTTGGGGCCGGAGCACAACCACCCCCACCGCCCAAGGTGCGGGTAGTGCCAAAGCCAAGCGGTCCGAAAAAGAAATAGTGGTCTTGTAATCCTGTAGGGAGAATTCTCCGCCTGTAACAAGTTGCACACCCTACCGTCTACGAACTTCCGCCTTCGATCCGTCAAACCGGAGCTACGGCGGACAATCTGAACTCCGCACTCGTCAATTGGTAATCCTCCTCCGCCCTGACTTCGTCCATCGACCAGCTCAGGGCTTCGGAGGACAAGTCGACAATTGACAAGGACCGTCCTCATAAGCGAGATGTGGTGTCATGAAGCGGTTGCGCCTATGTCATTTGATCACCGAGCTCGGCCCGGCCGGGGCGGAGCAGTGCGTGTACGAGCTTGCTCGCCGGCTGGACCGAAATCGCTTTGACGTGCAGGTGGCGGCCTTGCGCGGCGGCGCGGTGGCGGATTGGCTCGCGGCCGCGGGCGTGCCGGTGGCCGTGCTGGACATTCGCGGCCGATGGGACGCGGGCAAGCTGCTGCACCTCGTGGACCTGCTCCGCGGCCGGGTGGACCTACTGCACACGCACCTGTTCCACGCCGACCTGGTCGGGCGCCTGGCCGCGTCGCTGGCGGCCGTGCCGCACCTGGTGCACACGGTACACACGGCCGAGGGGCGGTTCCGGCCTTGGCAATTCGCGGCCGCCCGGCTGCTGGCCGACCGATGCGACCGGATCATCTGCGTGTCGCCATCGGCCAGGGACTTCCACGCGCGGCGGGCGGGGCTACCGCCCAGCCGCTACACGGTCATCCCCAACGGCGTCGATGCCGAGGCCTTCGCCCGCGACGCACAGGCCCGCCGGCGGCTGCGGCAACAATGGGAAATCCCCGACGATCAGGTGCTGCTGGCGTACGTCGGGCGGCTGGACTACGAAAAGGGCATCGACGTGCTTCTTTCGGCCGCCAGCCACCTGGCCGCACGGGGGCAGGCGATTCATCTGGTCATCGCCGGCGACGGGCCCAAGCGGCGGCACGTGGAAAATTTCATCGCCCACGGCGAAGGCGGGCGGCAGTGCCGCTGGCTGGGCCACGTTCAAGACGTTCGCGGCGTGCTGAGCGCGGCCGACGGCCTCGTGATGCCCAGCCGCTGGGAAGGCTTCGGCCTGGCCGCGGCGGAGGCGATGGCGTGCAGCCTGCCCGTGATTGCCTCCGACGTGCCCGGCCTGCGTGATCTCGTCACGCCCGGCCGGACGGGCGTGCTGGTGGAGCGAAACGACGCGGTGGCCCTGGCTGAGGCCATCGAGGATCTGGTGGGCGACGCGGCCAGGCGCCAAGCGATGGGCCAAGCCGGCCGCGCACGCATCGCGAAGGACTTCCCCCTCTCGGCCATGATCGAGGCCCACGAACAATTGTACCTCCAAGTCGCCGCCGACATCGTCGGCGCTTGAACCTCGCCTCATTTTATCACCACCGAGTTTAAATTTTTTTCAGGCCTGCCATCAACTAGGAATTGTGTAGTACCCCCGGCGGGCGGCCCAAGGAATTGGGTTGTTTGTGCTCTGTTTGGTATTTTCTAAGACCAATGTTTTCAATGGGTTCCTTTATTTTTCTCTTGCAGCATCCCTAAAAGTGGTTTAGTTTCCCTATCAATCCCATCCAATGGCGGAGAGGACCTTGGGCCATGGCGCTACTGATCGGGGAGTACGAATCGATGATCGACGCCAAGCGTCGGCTGGCGATCAGCGCGACGCTGCGGGAGCAGATCGACCCCAAGGAAGACGGCAAGGACTTCATCCTGGTTCTTGGTCCGGATCATCATCTCTGGTTGTACCCCGATCGCTATTACCGGCGCCTGCTGGCCACGCTGCGTCGCTCTCCCCTGCCGGACCGCCAGACGCGGAAGATCGACTTGCTGTTCGCGATGGCCCGGCCGCTGAAGTGCGACGCCCAAGGCCGCGTGGTCCTGCCGGACAAGTCGATGCAGCGCGCGACGGTCGGCGAGCAGGTGACGCTGGCCGGCGTGCTCGACCACATCGAAATCTGGCCGAACGAGGAATGGGAGAAGCACG
>JBEKZI010000122.1:0-4184 GCA_049510055.1 Phycisphaerae bacterium
GTCGGCGCCGTCATCCGCATTCTGCCCGAAGAGCCGCGAACGCTGGAAGCGCTCCACATGCCGCCCGTGGTGAACTACCTGGCTGCCCAGACCAAGGGGCTGGTGCTCATCACCGGCAGCACCAGCCAGGGCAAGACCACCACGATGTCGGCCATGATCAGCGAGATCAACACCCACCAGCGCAAACACGTCGTCACCATCGAGGATCCCATCGAAACGGTCCATCTCAACCGCCAGAGCATCGTCCGCCAGCGCGAGGTCGGGCGGGACACGGCCACGTTCGCCTCCGGGCTGCGGGCGGCGCTGCGGCAGGATCCCGACGTCATCGCCATCGGCGAGATGCGCGACTACGAGACCATCCGCATCGCCCTGACGGCCGCCGAAACGGGCGTGCTGGTCCTGTCCACGCTGCACGTGATTTCCATCGACAAGGTGATCGAACGCCTGCTGAGCTACGCGCCCGTGGAAGACGAGATCCACCTCCGCTACCTGCTGGCCGGGGCGCTCCAGGGCATCATCCACCAGGAACTGCTGCCGACCCTCGAGGGCGGCAAGCGCGTGGCCGTGGAAGTGCTCATCGCCACCGACGCCGCCAAGAACGTCCTCCGCAACCGCGGCGCGTTCCACCTCCGCAACGTCATCGCCACCGGCGCCAAGTTCGGCATGATTACCATGGAGCAGTCGATCAACGCCCTCCTGGCCGAGGGGGCGATCACGCCCGAAGTCGCCGCCGCGGTGATGACCAACTACTAATAAGGGTGGCGATCAACGCTAAGAGCCATTGTTGTGTTGTTTGTAGCAGTGCTTCGTTGTGTAAATGCGCGGCTACACACAATGTAGCCGTGGCACTCAACTGGGTTAAATGGGAGTCCGTCATGTGCAAGTGGGTCATAAGTAACAGAGTTTCGATTGTCCTTGGAATATGGGCGATCATTGCCTTGGCTGGCTGCGTACAGGGGCGGAAAGAGGCGACGCCTCCACGAGTGCCGAATAACTCCAGCACCAGCCAAGCAACAGGGCAAGAGCCAATCACCGAGACGAGTGCCCGCATAGCAGGAACCGTCGTCGATGAGACTGGCAAGCCGCTGGAGGGAGCACGCGTTCGTGTTTTCCAGGTAGTGCCTCCGCAGGCCGAGTATGTGTCGGGGCAACCTTACCGCGAGGTTCCCATGGGTGAGGCGGCAGCATCCCCGGATGGAAAGTTCTCCATTGATGTTCCCAGTGGCCACGCGGCCAAAGGTGACTGGATCGTTCTTGCCCAGAAGGAAGGCCGGTCTATCGATTTTCTGAAGTGGACTGGCCCCGCAAAAGGCCCGCAGACGCTTATGCTGCGACTGGGGGAGCCCAAATCGGTCAAAGGCACCATCGTCGATGAGCAAGGCAAGCCAGTGGCCGGGGCTCGGCTGGAAACAATCCTCATAGTGTACGAGGCAGGGATGAGCCTCCCCGTGAACGAGAAAACGCTTATCGGCTCGTCATTCCTGGGTGTCCTTATGGCTACTACGGATAAACAGGGGCGATTTGAGGTGGACAATCTGCCGGGCATCGCCATTCTCGGTTTTTATGTAAGCACGCCCGGCTATGGGTTCGCCAAGATCGGACTGGGGACGAGCCAAGTTGATAGCTTTACCGTTCGAGAAATTGGTATGCCCACCATTATGCCTGGTATGAATGACGTGCAGATTGTCCTGCCCCCTGCTGTTAGGATTCAGGGAACAGTGATCGATTCCTCCACGAACCGACCCATAGCAGGACAGAAATTGGTTGCGCGGGTCAAATCTGACATAGGGCCTCGTGGTGAGCGCTACTACGAGGTCCCGAAGGGGAGTAAGTCAGGAGATGATGGCAAGTTTGTTTTCAAGAACCTACCCCTGGGCTTACAACGATTGAGCTTGCTGGGTCACGCATCGCTCCTGCGGAATGGACGGCAGACCGGGTCACATTACAAACCCAAGCCGACAAAGAGCCGCTGCCCGTCGTGATCAAGGCCACCAAAGGCGGACTTGTAGACGTTGAGGTAACTGAACTGGACAGCGGTAAGCCCATCTCGGTGGCATCGGTAAACCTTATGAAGGGGCGGTCGGAATCGCTATCCACCTGGACCGACGACCGTGGTATTGCCAGATTCCGTCTGGTCCCTGGGGAGTATAAGGTCATCGCCAGTGACGTCGTCTTCCATGAACCCAACAAGGGGGTAATCACCCTACGGGTCAAAGAAGGGGATACGCTCCAGGTACCCATTCGACTGAAAGCTTATCCTCAAGTCCGGGTCTCCGGGACCGTCGTGGACGAGACAGGCCACCCCGTGGGTAGAGCAAAGATACGTGTCATGTCACAGCCGAAGGAATTCTTAGTAGAGACAGATGAACGCGGCCAATTCCAAACGACCTTACATGGCACTGGGGGCAGGCTTGTCCCATTGGCAGTAACCGACACGAGTCGCAATCTGGCCGCTTTAGTCGCTCTGGAGAATGGCAAACCGATGACCATCGTGCTTCATCCAACCTGCCGTCTGTTAGGGGTAGTGAAGGATTCGGCGGGAAAGCCTGTGGATACAATCGTGGAAGCATGGGCGGAGGATATACCCTGCAGGATGATGGCTAAGACTAACTCTCTTGGCGAATACGAGATCCCAGGAATACCCCGCAACCATAAATACTGTGTCCATGACTATTTTGGATCGGCAGTTTGGGTGAGCATAGGTCTTGAAACGGCAGCTTCCGTGCGCGTCGAGCCTATAATCCGGCTAGCGCAGCTTATATCGTCAAATACGCTACCCACGGTATCACTACCAACAACAGAACCAGCACCAACAACGGAACCGGCATCGACAACATCGCCTTGTGATCTACCCTGATCGGCTTGGCTGCTTTAAAACAGCGGAGCAACCTCTATGTCACAGAGGTTGCTCCGCGTTCTTTTTTGATTGTCGCGCCGAGGGGCGGCTATTGCGGCGCCTTGGCGCCCGGGGCCGGCATGGCGGCCAGCTGGGCGTAGTAATGCCACCGCGTGTCGGCGTCCTTGGCGGCCAGCTCGATGAGACGCTTGGCGCCTTCGGGGTCCGACTTGGTGAGCATCTTGTAGCGGATCTCGCTGTAGGCATAGTCGCGCAGCGGTATCGTGGGCTCCTTGGAGTCCAGTTGCAGGGGGTTCTTGCCCGCCTCCGCCAGGCGCGGGTCGTAGCGGTACAGCGGCCAGGCGCCGCTGGCGACGGCGGCCTTCTGCTGCTCGAAGCCCAGCCGCATGTTGATACCGTGGTTGATGCAGTGACAGTAAGCGATGATGATGCTAGGGCCGTTGTAGCTCTCCGCCTCGACGAACGCCCGCACCGTCTGGGCGTCGGAGGATCCCATGGCCACCTGGGCGACGTACACCGATCCGTAGCTCATGGCCATCAGGCCCAGGTCCTTCTTGGGGGTGGGCTTGCCGGCGGCGGCGAACTTGGCCACGGCCGCCCGCGGCGTGGCCTTGGAGCACTGCCCGCCGGTGTTGGAGTACACCTGCGTGTCCAGCACCAGGATGTTGATGTTCCTGCCGCTGGCCAGGACGTGGTCCAGTCCGCCGTAGCCGATGTCGTAGGCCCATCCGTCGCCGCCGACGGCCCAGATGCTCTTGCGAACCAGGGCGTCGGCCAGGCTGGCCAGTTGGACGGCCTGCGGCGTCGCCAGACCGGCGAGCTTCTTGCGAAGCTGCTCGACGCGCTGCCGCTGGGCGGCGATGCCCGCCTCGGTGGACTGGTCGGCCGACAGCATCGCCTCGGCCAGCTCGCCGCCGAGGGCGTCTTTCATCGCGGCCACCAGCTCGCGGGCGAACTCGGCGTGCTTGTCCATCGTCAGGCGGAAACCGTAGCTGAACTCGGCGCAGTCCTCGAACAGCGAGTTGTTCCACGCCGGCCCGCGGCCCTCGGCGTTGACGCAGTAGGGCGTGGTCGGTAGGTTGCCGCCGTAGATGCTCGAGCAGCCGGTGGCGTTGCCGATGACGGCACGGTCGCCGAACAGTTGCGTCAGCAGCTTGACGTAGGGCGTCTCGCCGCAGCCGGCGCAGGCGCCGGAGTACTCAAACAGCGGCCGGCAGAGCTGGCTGCCCTTGACCGTGTTGACCTTCAGCTTCGAGCGGTCGATGTCGGGAATCGCCAGGAAGAACTCGTAAAATTTGCGTTCCGTTTCCCGCAGCGGCGGCTGGAA
>JBEKZI010000123.1:0-4150 GCA_049510055.1 Phycisphaerae bacterium
GCCGGGCCGGGCGGACGCTACCCGATGGCCTCGCTGCCTTCCTCCCCGGTGCGGATGCGGATGCACCGGGGCATGTCCAGGATAAAGATCTTGCCGTCGCCGATCTGCCCGGTGCGGGCGCCGGCGATGATGGCTTCGATCGTCGGCTGGACGAACCCTTCGTTGACGGCGATCTCCAGGCGGGTCTTGCGCAGGAGGCTGCCGGCCTCTTTATGGCTGCGGTAGACCTCGGCGACGCCTTTCTGCCGCCCCCGTCCGATGACGTTGCTGACGGTCACCAGGTGGATTTCCTTTTCGGTCAGCCGCTTGAGCACTTCGTCCAGCCGGTCGGGTTGAATGATGGCCACGATGTATTTCACGCTGCACGCTCCTTAGTCCACGACGGTGTAGGCGGCTTCCTTGTGTTGGGTGAGGTCCAAGCCCACGCGCTCGTCGTGCTCGTTGACGCGCAGCCCGACCAGGACGTCGATCACTTTGAACAGGATCAGACCCATGACGAACGAGAAGACGATCGACACGCCGACGGCCTTGATCTGGATCAGCAATTGGGCGGCGCCGCCGGCGCCGTAGAACAGGCCGTTACGTCCGACGGCGGGGTTAACCGCCGCGGAGGCGAACAGGCCCGTCGCGACGGCGCCCCAAATGCCGCCGACGCCGTGCACGCCGAAGGCGTCCAGCGTGTCGTCATAGCCCAAACGCGTCTTCATGAACGTGACCGCCAGCCACGGTAGCATGGCCGCGCCGATGCCGATGGCAATGGCGCCGAACAGGTCCACGAATCCCGCCGCCGGCGTGATCGCCACGAGGCCCGCCACCGCGCCGGTGATCATGCCCAGCGTCGTGGGCTTCTTGTGGAAGGCCCAGTCCAGCAGGGCCCAGCTCACCCCCGCCACCGCGGCGGCGATGTGCGTCGCCACGAACGCACTGCTGGCCAAGCCATTGGCGCCCAAGGCGCTACCGGCGTTGAAACCGAACCAGCCGAACCACAGCAGCGCCGCGCCCAGCACGGCGAAGGGCAGATTGTGAGGCGGAGAAATACCGTTGGGATGGCCCTGACGCTTGCCCAGCATCAGCGCCGCCGCCAGGGCCGACATGCCGGCGTTGATGTGCACCACCGTACCGCCGGCGAAGTCCATCGCGCCCCAGCCGCCCGACAAACCTATAAAACCGCCCTTGCCCCATACCCAGTGGGCCAACGGATCGTATACCAGCGTCGCCCACAATAGGCTGAACAGGCAAAAGGCGGAAAACTTCATCCGCTCCGCGAACGCCCCGATGATCAGCGCGGGGGTGATCACGGCGAACATCATCTGGAAGATCATGAACGTGCTGTGGGGGATCGTGGCGGCGTAGTCGGGGTTGGGAACGGCCCCGACGGTCCGCAGGCCCGCCCACTCCAATCCGCCGATAATCCCGCCTTTGTCCGGCCCGAACGCCAGACTGTAGCCCAGCACCGCCCACTGCACGCTGACCAGGCACAGGATCATCAGACATTGCATGAGCACCGAGAGGATGTTCTTCTTGCGGACCAGGCCGCCGTAGAAGAACGCCAACGCGGGCGTCATGAGCATCACCAACCCCGCGCTCACCAGCACCCAGGCGGTGTCGCCGGTGTCGATCTTGGGCGCCGCGGCGGCTTGGTCCGCCCAGGCCGGCGAACAGGCTCCCACCAGCAACAATCCCAACACCACGGCCAGGGTGATCCGCTTCCTGCGTTTCGCCAACGGTTTCATCATGTTCATACCTTTGTTAACAGTTCCATCATGCCGGACCCTTTACTTAGAGGCGGCTTTATATGGTGTTCCACACTACCTTTCGCACGTCCCGTGCCACAGGCTTCGATAGACTGTAAGCCAAGATTGTAAATAGCCTTGTGTTGTTTACTGTCCCGTCTTAAAACATTGTCTAAAAAACATCCTTGTGCGATTATTTTCAATTCGATACAATAATGTCGCCGCCTTGTTAAAAACTACCTTTTGGAGAAACAGCCCCATGACGCCACCCAAGGCCGCCACGGCGGACGGCTCGGCCCATCGCTACCAGCAGGAGATGGAAACCCTCTACCGGATCAGCCAGATCCTTGCCACGGGGCTGCGCCAGCGGCAGATGCTGGCGGAGGTCCTGGACGTGATGCACAACGACCTGGGGATGACCCGCGGCACGATCGTGCTGGTCTCCCCCGACCACAAGGAGTTGCTGATCGAGGTCGCCCACAACCTGTCCCGCGCGCAGCTGGAAGGCGTGCGCTACCGCATGGGCGAAGGCATCACCGGACAGGTCGTGCAGACCGGCAAACCCGCCATCGTGCCGAAGGTCTCGCAGGAACCGATGTTCCTGGACCGCCTGCACAAGCGCCGCCGCAGCATGGCCAAGGACGAGATCAGCTTCCTGTGCGTGCCCATCGCTATCGGCAACCAGGTCGTCGGGGCCCTGTCGGCCGACCGGGTGTTCGACGCCTCGGCCGAGCTGACGGAGGACATGCGCCTGCTGAGCATCATCGCCAGCATGATCGCCAACGACGTGCGCAGCCGCCGCGCGGTGGCCGAGGAACGCATGTCGCTGGAGGTGGAGAACCTGCGCCTCCAGGCGGAGTTGGAGGACCGCTTCCGCCCGGAGAACATCGTGGGCAACAGCGGCGTGATGCGCGCGGTCTACCAGGCGATCAATCAGGTGGCCGGCAGCGACACCACGGTGCTTATCCGCGGGGAGTCCGGCACCGGCAAGGAACTGGTTGCTCACGCGATCCACTATTCCAGCCTGCGGGCCAAGGGCCCGTTCATCAAGGTCAACTGCGCCACGCTGAGTGAGAACCTGCTGGAGAGCGAGCTGTTCGGCCACGAGAAAGGCGCGTTCACCGGCGCCATCCAGACCCGCAAGGGGCGGATCGAGGAGGCCGAGGGCGGCACGCTGTTTTTGGACGAGATCGGCGACTTCTCCCCGGCCACGCAAGTGAAGCTCCTGCGCGTGCTCCAGGAGCGGGAGTTTGAGCGCGTGGGCAGCAACCGCTCGCAGAAGGCCAACGTCCGCATCCTGTCGGCCACGAACCGCAACCTGGAAAAGGCCGTCGAGCAAGGCCGATTCCGCCAGGACCTGTACTATCGCGTGAACGTGTTCCCCATCTTCCTGCCGCCGCTGCGTGAACGGAAGGACGACATCCTGCTGCTGGCGGATCACTTCGTGGAGAAGTACGCCACCAAGATGAGCAAGGACGTGCGGCGCATCAGCACGCCGGCCATCAACATGATGGTGGCCTACCACTGGCCGGGCAACGTGCGCGAACTGGAGAATTGCATCGAGCGGGCCGTGCTGCTCAGCAGCGACGGCGTCATCCACGGCCACCACCTGCCGCCCTCGCTGCAAACCTCCGATGCCTCCGACACCATCGGCACCGGCACGCTGGCGGAGCGCATGGGTGTCTTCGAGCGGGACATCATCGTCGACGCCCTGAAACGCAACAACGGCAACATCACCGCCGCGGCCAAGGACCTGGGCGCCACGCCGCGAATCCTGGGCTACCGCTGCAAACAACTCGGCCTGGACTACCGCCGCTTCCGCCTCAGCGGAAAAAGGTAATCGCCTTCAGCGGTTGAGAGGACGGCGGAGGAGGATGATGTCGGAATTGTCGTAAACGGTTTCGTAGCCGGCCTGGCGGAACTGGGCCACCGTCTCGTCCATGACATGCCGATCGAACTGGCCGATATCCGTCATGTCCAGCAGCACCCATTGGAACACGTCCATCCAGCTTTTGCCCTCGCCGGCTTCGCGGGCCAGCAGGTCTTTGCGGTCCAGGGCGTCCGAGAGCGGTTCCAGCCGACGCACGGCCAGGAGGTGCGACGCCACCCGCCCGCTGGCCAGGACCGACGCATCCGGCCGATTGATCATGGCCACCAGGTGGTCCAGCTCCCGAACGCGGGGGTCCCACTGGGGGCGGAAACTTTCGTGGATGTAGAACGGGCTGGTGGGCGGCGTGGTGGGCAAGGCGCCGAAGATCAGTGACATGACCAATGCCGTCGCCAACGCCGCGGCGCCGGAAATCGTCATCGTCGCGGCGGGATTGGCCCGCGCGGCCGCCGACCGCCGCGCTCCGATCATCGCCGCCCAGGTGATGACCACCACCGGGCAGGTGACGTACTGAAAGCCGATGCACTTG
>JBEKZI010000124.1:0-4057 GCA_049510055.1 Phycisphaerae bacterium
CCGCGGAGGCAAAAAAGGCCGCCGCGGAGGCGAAAAAGGCCGCCCAAGCCGCCCCCAAGGCGAAGGCGCAGGCGAAGAAAACCGCCGCGGTTCGACCCGCCTCGCCGAAATCACGCCGGCCAGCCGGGACCAAGCGAGCCGCCAAAAAATCCGCCCGTAAGAGGTAGCCCGCGGCGGCAATCTTGTCGAAGAAAGAATCAGAGGAAAGGTGGCCCATGGCGCCGCAACAACCCAGAAAGCTCATGTTGGGAATCCCCAAAGGGTCGCTCCAGGAGAGCACCTTGGACCTGTTCGCGCGCGCGGGCTACACCATTTCCGCCCCCGCCAGGAGCTACACGCTGGTCTTTGACGACGACGAGCTGACGGGCATGATGTTCCGCGCGCAGGAAATGAGCCGCTACGTCGAGGACGGCGTGCTAGACGCCGGCATCACCGGCTATGACTGGATCGTGGAGAACGGCAGCGACGTGGTCGAGGTGGCCGAGCTGATCTACGCCAAGCAGCAGCTGGGGAAGGTTCAGTGGGTCCTGGCCGTGCCGGAAGAAAGCAAGGTCCGCTGCCCCGAGGACCTGGCCGGCGGGATCGTGGCCACGGAGTTGGTCAACGGCACCAAAAAGTTCTTTGCCGCCCGCAAGGTGGACGTGAAGGTGGAGTTCAGCTACGGCGCCACCGAGGCCAAGGCGCGGCTGGTGGACGGCATTGTGGACGTCACGGAGACCGGCAGCAGCCTGCGGGCCAACGGCCTGCGGATCGTCGAGACGGTATTGACCTCCTCGACGCGCCTGATCGCCAACAAGGCCGCGATGAAGGAAGACTGGAAGCGGCAGAAAATCGAGAACATCGCCCTATTGCTGAAGGCTGCCATCGCCGGCCGCCAGAAGGTGGGGCTGAAGATGAACGTCGCCCGCGCCAACCTCCAGGCCGTTCTGAATGAACTGCCGGCGGAGAAGTCGCCGACCGTCTCGGCCCTGGCCGATCCGGCGTGGGTGGCCCTGGAGGTCGTCGTGGAGGAAAAGGTGGAGCGGGACCTGATCCCCCAACTGAAGCGGGCCGGCGCCACCGGCATCATTACCTACCCGCTGAATAAGGTCATTCCCTAAGTGCGCACGTTCAAGCCAAGCACCGCCGGCCTGGTTGTCTTGATCCTTTGGGTCGCGGCATACCTGCCAGCCTGCGCGTCGATCGAGGCCTGGCGAGGCGCCGCCAGCCGTCCGGCGACCACCCAGCCGGCGGCCAAAGAGTACCTCCATCTGGCGGAGCTGACTCCCCCGGCCGTCAAACCCGTCAATGCCGCCGCCCCGCTGCCGCCGGCGGTTGAACTTCAGGTCATCGACGCCGAGCACCGGATAAGCCGGGACGACTTCGCCGGCGCCGTCGGCCTGCTGAACCAAATTCCCCCAGCCTCCGTCACCGGGCGCGTCACCAAGGACTTAGGGCTAGCCTACCTCGGCCTGGGCGATCGGACCAAGGCCCTGGATTATCTCAGCCAGGCGGAGCGAACCGCCGGCGACGACGTGTTGCTGCAACTGCTGCTGGGCCAGCTGGAGGCCTCAGCCGGCCACGCGAATCAAGCCATCCTGACCCTCCGGAGGGCGCTGCTGTGCTCATCCGCGATGCCGGAAGACGCCCTCACCGGCGAGGCGATGCTGAGCCTGGGCGAGATGCTGGCCTCCAACGGCTATCTGACAGCCGCCGACGAGTGCTTCGCCAAGTTGTACGACTGGGTCAACCAGTACGGCCGGAGCTACGCCGCCCGCCCGCGCCTGCGGCCGCTGGTGTTGCAGCCGCAGCGGTTGCTGGCGCGGCGCGGCGAGATGCTCCTGCGGCTGGGCCGCTGCGAGCAGGCCCGCGACGTGCTGTCGGCGGCCTACGCGCGCGATCGGACCGACACGCAAACCGGCACCTGGCTGCTCCAGGCCGATCTGGCGATGAAGGATTATGCCGCGGCTGAAAAACTCCTGCTGGACATCGCCACCGAACCGACCGCCCAGGATCAGTTGCCGAATCTGGCCCGGCTGCTTTGCCAGGAGGCCAAGGATCCCTCCATGCCCGCGCGGATCTGGCAGGCGAGCCGCCGGGAGGCCGTCGGCGCCGGGGCGATGGCGGTGGCCCTGGCCAAGGCCGCCCACGAACTCCACGCCGACGGGGAGGCCAAGGAAATTCTCGACTCGGCCTTGAAGATCATGCCCAACGACGTGGAGGTCCGCCGCTACATGGCGGAGCAGTACGCTCGCACCGGCCAGGCGATGGCCGCCGTGCGGCAGTTGGCCGCGCTGCTGCAAGCCGACGCCGACGCCGTCGACACGGTCAACGACACGCTGGAGGTTCTGGTCAACCAGAACCTCTTGCCGGAAGGCCTGGAAGATCACATCGCCGAGCATGCCGAAATGGATACGTCGGGCCAAAAGGGCGCGCTGCACTATCTGGCGGGGGAGCTGGCGGACATCCGCGGCAACACCGCCATGGCGGCCGAGCAATATCAAGCCGCCGTCCAGGCCGACGAGCACTTTCTGCCCGCCTACGAAGCCGCCGCGAACCTGGCCCTGGCCGAAGGCCGGTACGATCAGGTGGACAAGCTCGTCAAACGGCTCGAAGCCCTGGCGAAGGCCGGCCAGGACGTCCGCTACTACGCCCTGTACCTGCGTGGCCAGAGCCAACTGGCCCAAGGCCGCCTGAACGAAGCCATGGCCTCCTTGGAAGCGTCCTGCAACGACCACGACGGTTTCTCGCCGGCCGTGGACCTGCTGGCGGAGACGTACGGCCGCCTGGGGCGACCCGACAACGAAATCCGCATACTGGAAGACTTGCTGAAGCTGGAACCGGATGACGAAAACGGCTATCGCCGGCTCTTTAACCTCGACGCGGCCTTTGGGCGGATCGACCAGGCGCGGGCCGTGATGGCCAAGCTCCTGCAACTCCATCCCCAGAGCCGTGCCGGCCAGGCGATGTTCGTCGAGCTGCTCCTGATGAACGGCAAGGTCGAGGAAGGCAGGCGCATTCTTGAGGAGCTGCGGCACCAGGCCAAGGACGATCCCGACGTGCGGCTGCTGACCGTGCGGCTGGAGGTGGAGTCGGCCTCCGGGGCCCCCTCGCAGAAGCAGTTCGACGACTGGACGACGGAACTGGGCAAGGTAATGACGGATCTGCCCGGCAGTCTGCCCGCCCGGCGCCTGCTGGCGACGCTGCTGGTCCGCGTGGGCTATCACCGCCAGGCCTCGGCCGTGCTGGGAGAGCTTTACGCGGAAAACCCCGGCCTGGGCGACTTGGCCAAGAGCTACGTGATGGAGCTGATTCAGTCGGGCGACAGCGCCGCCGCCCAGGCCGTGCTGGAAAGCAATCCGATCCTCCGGGAAAACACCCAGGCCCGGCAATGGCTGATCCAGGTGCTTATGGACCAGGGCCGATTGGACGAGGCGGCCCGCCGCTTGCGCGACTGGCTGGCCGCGTCCAAGGACAAGGTGTTCGGGGACTTTTGCCGCCTGCAATTGCTGGACGTCTATGAGAAGCTGCGGGATTTCTCCTCCGCCCAGCGCCAGATCGACGAGCTGCTGGCCTCCAATCCTCCGCACACGGTGGTCGTTGAGTTGCAGGCGATGCGCGTGAAGCTGCTGTGCATGGACGGCAAGTACGATCGGGCGGTGGACCTGGCCCGGACGTGGGCCGGCGAGGATCGCACACCTGATTTCAAACTGTCGATGATCGGTGTGCTGGCCGATGCCAAGCGATACGACCAGGCGCAGGGACTTTTGGACGGCTGGATTCGCCAGGGCGGGGCGGGGCAGGAAATACTGGCGGAGAGCAAAGTCATCCTGTGGGGCCGGGCGGGAAAACTCCCAAAGGCCCTGGACTATGCCCAGGCCTGGATGGCCTCCAGTCCCGCGGCCCTGGAGCCGCGGCGCGCCGCCGTCGCCGTTCTGGTCGACGCCGATGAGTACGGCAAGGCCTTGAAGCTGGTGGACGATTGGTTGGCCGCACTGGATTCATGCAAGCCGGCCACCCGGCCCGCCGCCACGGAGCCGGCCTCCCAGCCCCAGGCGACCACGCAGGCCGTCCAGCC
>JBEKZI010000125.1:0-3980 GCA_049510055.1 Phycisphaerae bacterium
TAGCACGGACTTCGGTGCGCTGGCCCGCAACTGGGGCAAGACCGGTCTGGCTCCCAGCGCGGCACCTCCTGAGGATGCCCCGCTGCCCGAGCCGGCAACCCTGGCGTTGCTGAGTCTGGGTGGTCTGGCGATCCTCCGTCGCAAAGGAAGCTAGGCTGCTGAGAAGTACGTTGTAAACGGAAGCATCACGGGCGGGCCCTGTTTCTCAAAGGCCCGCCCGTTCTATTTAAGGCATGAAGCATCGCCTTCGTCGGCGGCCCTAGAAACCGCCTTCCGCCGGCGGGCTTCCGCTGGGCATCGTCTGGCTGGGCATCGTCTGGGGGCCCCGGCCCGTGAACGTCTTGACGATGCTCACGACGTCCTTAACCAGTTGATTGGGAATGTACACCACGCCGTGAGCATAGCCGCCCTCCACGCCCCCGCCGAAGGCCACGGGCGTCTGGGTGGTGATCTGGAAAGGCGGAACGGCCTGGGGGCCTTCCAGCGTTTGGTTGGCCTTGACGATCACGCTGAACAGGTTGCCGACGTTCAACAGGCCGAGGGTGGTGAGGTTCTTGGGCATGACGGCCAGCGCCTCAGCCACGTCCGGGTTAGACAGAATTTTTCCGTCGGCGGCCTTGGCGACCTTCAGGGCCTCCGTCAGATACGGCTGGCCGCCGCCGAACGTGATCACGAGGGTCTGCGGATCGGCCGCGGCGAGGTAAATGCGAATCTTGTCCTCACCCATCACCGCAGTCAGTTTGGTCTTACTTTCCTCCGTCATCGCGTTGGGATCCTGGACGATCTCGATGGCATCGACGGCCAGGCCGTCCACCGTCGCCGCACCCTTGGTGACGACGATTTTGAAGGGCAACGGCTCCTGGCCGGCGAAGGTCGCGATCACCTTCTCGGCCAGCGGCGCCGCGCGGAGCCACAAATCCTTGAAGGCGGCGGAATCCTTGCATCGATAGACGAGCGTGGCGCCAAAGACGCCGCTGCCCTCGGGGGCCCCGCCGATGACGATCTGTCCGCTTTCCACCTGCTGGCTCATACATCCGTTGAGAACGTCTTTGATGTCCGCCTTGGTCTGGTCATCCAGTTTGCTGAAGGGCTCGGCGGCCAGCCACTTGTCGATCATGTCCCTATTGAGGGCTTTGGCCTCATCCTGGGCGCCGGCCGCGGTGGATTCCACCGACCCGACGGCCAGGACATAGGACTTATCGCTCAGGCGATTCAGCAGGTTTCCGTTCGTCGGGGGTTGGACGGCCGCTATGGCCCGGCCCAGGGGCGTGTCGGCCTTGAAGCCGACCAGGCTTTCCCACACGAGGCCGGTCGGGGCGATCCTGTAGGCCACGTCGAGGTCCGTTATCTGAGTTAGAAGCTGCTTATAAATATCCAGATAGGTGCCCCATAAGGCCTTCATGGTCGGGGGGGCGCCTCCCGCGTTGATCTGCGTCTGGGCCTTGGTCATGAACTTCTCTAGGATAGGCATGCAGGCCGCCACGTTGACGTGGATGGCGATATCCGAACGCGCGATCAGGGCCGCACGCTGCGGCGACGGCGCCGCGGCCGCCCCCGCACCGGCCTGGGCCGTCAGAGCGTCCAGCACCTCGGCGGTCGGAGACAGGCACACATAGCCGCCCAGTTGGGTCGCCATCATCGGCCCCATGCGCAGAGCGACCTGCGAATACTTGCCGGCCGGGGTAATGGGATAATTGCCGAACACGGCCTGGACGCTCGTGCCCGGCACCAGGATCGCGAAAGGCACTTTCTGCTTCTGCTCCGGCTGCGTCTGGGGTTGGCTGGTCGCTTCTTGGCTGGTCGCTTGGGAGTTTATCATGGCCGCCAGGTCCACGCCGAACTTCTCGGTATTCAGCAGGACGACGGCGAAGCCGCCGGAGGAGTTGAAGCCTTCCCCCAGCATGGCGGCGGACTTAATCGCCCCCAGGACGCCGTTGGGCATCATCGGGCTGACCAATTCACTCAGCCCCACGGCTGTCAGATAGCCGTCGACCCGGCCCATCGTCGTGCCGATATCATTGACCACCACATAGGCCATGGCATCGGCGGGAATATACTGAAGCACCGACTCGGGCTTAGGCATGGCCGGAGCAGTCGCGGGGGCCGAGGCCGGCGCCGGCGCCACCTCCTGCCCCACGGCCACCCAGGCCAAGCAGGCCAAGCACAGCAAGCCGACGATCGTCTGACGCATTCGCATGATTCTCTCCTCTTGTAAAGTGTCGGGTACGGTTGGCGAATCCCTCGTTAGGCCCACCTCCTGTACCGTTCCACTGGTGCGCTGTCAAGAACATACTCCCGCCGCCCAAGCGACGGAAAAGACAGCTCCTCAGCCGCCCCCGCCGACGTACAGTTTCCACCTGCGGAAATAAAAAACGGGCCGGACTTTGTCGGTCCGGCCCGCGTTCTTCGTTTTGACGGATTACAACGACGACCGAGCTATCCCTACTGCGGTATCATAGGACGAATCTGATCATTGTAACCGTCGGAGCCCGTCCAATTCGTGCTCTCCAGCTGTCTATCCAGGAGCATTGAATAGAGCGTAACCGTGCCACCGACCCTGCCGCTTTCAAAGGTGGAAACGTGGCCGTCCGTATAGCCCATGTTCCAACGGGCCGAAACGCCCGTCAGATGACGCATCGATTTATAACTATTCAGCAGGTCGGAGGTCAGGAACCGGCTGTTGGGATGCCGGCTGAGCATCAGGGAGTCTTCGTAAACCCAGTACGACGCACTGACAGGATTCCGCATGATCCAGGGGTTCCACATGTAGCTGTTGCGGATAAAACTTGATCCTGATGCGGTCTGCGTGCCCCAAGGCTTGGGGTACCAGTCCAGGCACGCGCGCTGGTCCTGGGGGTTGGGGTCGGGACAATAGAACATCTCCGCCGGGCCCAGGAGCTTCTGGGCGTAAACAATGCCGTAACCTCGGGCATCGCCCAATAACCCCGTATTCGGATCGATGCCGCTGGCGGTGGCGGCAAAGCACACAGCAGTACGCCATGATTGATCGGCCGCCTCCATGTAGGGAGAAGTAGTCTTCGGCCTGTGCTTGTGCAGGTACACCATCATAAATCCCCGGTAATTCTCCGCGTACACGAACACGCTCTTGTTGAGGGCATTGATCGTGCTCTTGCAGTATACGAACTTGGCCACGTCCTTGGCCGCCTTCAGAGACGGCGCCAAGATTGCGATCAGCAAGGCGATGATGGCAATCACCACCAAGAGTTCCACCAACGTAAAGGCCCTCTTCCTCATGACGATATGATCCCCTCCCTAGTACCAAGAATATGCCTTGATTTCCTGAGGACAAAGACGCCTAGATTATAAACCAATTTCCATGTTTGTGAAGGTGGGGGGAACAAAAAAATAAGCGGGTTTTGCATCTCCACAAGAAGACCGCCCAGGGATAAACCCCCTAATCTCAAAAACAACCGCAGGAACGCCCCATCGCATGTCCTGCGCGCAAAGAACGGGCCGGACTGCCTTGTCCGGCCCGTGTTCTTAGCTCTGGCGGGCTACTATCGGCGGTCTGCCCTCGTTATTGCGGCAATTTCGTACGAACGCTTGCGTTATAAGACTGGTTGCTGCCTGCCCAGAAAAGGTTCTCGCTGGTTCGAAACTGGCCGTTCGCCGGGGGGCCATCCATCATCAACTCATAAAGTGTCTGGTAGTTACCGTTGGAGTCCCTGGCACTTTCAAAGGTGAACACGTGGCCGTCCGCAAAGCCCATGTTCCAGCGGCCGGAGGTGGTCGTCATATGGCGCATCGATCTAGCGTCGTCCAGCAAGTCGGAGGTCAGGAACCGGGCATTATCATGGCGGCTGAGCATGAGAGAGTCTTCGTAGGCCCCATGGCCCGACTTGGCGGGATTCTGCATAATCCAGGGGTTCCACATATAACTGTTGCGAATGTAGCCGGAATCCGATGCGACCTGCGTACCCCAAGGCTTGCCGTAATGGTCGATGTTCTGGCGCTGATCC
>JBEKZI010000126.1:0-3871 GCA_049510055.1 Phycisphaerae bacterium
ATCGGTCGCCCAGGCCCATCAGCCGCACGCCGGCGGCGGAGATCCCGGCGGCGGAGGCCAGCTCCAGCACCGCCGAACCAAAACCGCCGATGACGGCGTGGTCCTCGACGACGACCACGGGACAGCCCGAGGCGATCCGCGGCAGGATTTCGCCGGCGTCCAGCGGCTTGGCGAAGCGGGCCTGGATGACGGCAGCGTTGAAGCCGTCCTCGCGGCGGAGGATGTCGGCGGCAGCCAGGGCCGGTTCGGCCATCGTGCCGTAGCATAGCAGCGTGCCGTCGTCGCCCTCCCGGATCACGCGGGCCTTGCCCGTCTTGAAGGGCGGACAATCACCCGGCAGATCCATCGCCACCTCGTCGCGCGGGTAGCGAATGGCCGAAGGCCCCTCCAGCGAGAGCGCCAGCTCCAGCGCCGCGGCCATCTCGGCGGCGTCGGCCGGCGCCATCAGGACCATCCCCGGCAGCGGCCGAAGGAACGCGATGTCCATGAACCCCTGATGCACCGCCCCGTCGCTGCCGACCAGCCCCGCGCGGTCCATGCACAGCACCACCGGCAGGTGCTGGAGGGCGATTTCCTGGAACACCTGGTCCATCGCCCGCTGCATGAACGTGGAATAGATCGCCACCACGGGGCGCAGGCCGCCCTTGGCCAGTCCGGCGGCCATGGCCACGGCGTACGACTCGCTGATCCCCACGTCGATGTACCGGGCAGGGAAGGCGGCGCGGAATTTGTCCAGCCCCGTGCCGTCGGGCATGGCGGCGGTGATCGCCACCACGCGATCGTCGCGCTGCCCGGCCGCCACCAGGGCCTCGGCGAACACCTTGGTCCAACTGGGCCGGGCGGAAACGGGGAACACCGCCTTGTCGCCCTCGACCCGATAGGCCGAAGGACTGTGGAACCGGCAGGGGTCCTCCACGGCGTACTGGCAGCCGCGGCCTTTCTGCGTGTGGACGTGCAGCAGGGCCGGGCGATTCAGCTTGGCCAGGCGGCGGAGCATGCCGATCAGCTCGCGGACGTCGTGGCCGTCCACCGGCCCGAAGTAGGCGAACCCCAGCGCCTCGAAGACCTGCTTGCCCTGGAGGGTGGTCTTCAGGCCGGCTTTGAGGTTTCGCAGGGCGCCGGTGATCTCGTCGCCCATCGGCAGGTGCTGGAGGATGTGTTCGGTGCTGTCGCGGATGTCCTCGTAGGCGGTGGAGGTGCGGAGGTGCTCCAGCAGGCGGGCCATCGCGCCGTGGGTGCGGTCGATGGCCATGGAGTTGTCGTTCAGGACGATCAGGAACTGGCGCTTCAGCAGGGCGGCGTTGTTCAGCCCCTCCAGCGCCAGGCCGTTGACGATGCTGGCGTCGCCGACGACGGCAACGGTCTTGGCGTCCCGCCCGGCGGCCTGGTCGGCCCAGGCCAGTCCGGCGGCCGTGGAAATGGCCGAGCCGGCGTGGCCGGTGGCGAACAGGTCGTAAGGGCTCTCGGTCGGGGCGGGAAAGCCGCTGAGGCCGTCGGCCTGGCGAAGGGTGTCGAACCGCTCGTTTCGGCCGGTCAGAATCTTGTGCGCGTAGCACTGGTGCCCCACGTCCCACAGCAGCCGGTCGTGGGAGAAGTCAAAGACGTAGTGCAGCGCGATGGTCAGCTCGGCGATGCCTAGGTTGCTGGCCAGGTGCCCGCCGCGGCGGGAGACGACCTCGACGATCCGGCGGCGAATCTGCGCGGCCAGCTCCGCCAATTGCGATTCCTCCAGCCGGTGGAGCTGGTGCGGCGTGGTGATGCTGTCCAGCAGGTCGTCGTGGTCCATAAATTTCTACCGCGTTCGTTCCGCCAAAAGCCGCGCCAGGACGCGAAGGTCCTCCGCCGCCGACCCCAGGCGGTCCAGCGCCGCCACGGCTGAGGCGGTCAGCTCGCTTCCCAGGCGGCGGGCGCCGTCCAGGCCCACCAGCGCACCGTGCGTCCGCTTGCCCCGGCCGGCGTCTTTGCCGGTGGTCTTGCCCACGCGGGCGGCCGTGCCGGTGGCGTCCAGCAGGTCGTCGATAAGCTGAAAGGCCAGTCCGAGCGACTGGCCGTATTCGCTGATAGTTTTTAGTACGTCCGGACCGGCCCGGCCGCACAACGCGCCCATCCGGACGGCGCCGCGGATCAGGGCGGCGGTCTTGCGCGAGTGAATGTATCGCAGGCCGTCCAACCCGTCGGGCAGGGGGCACAAGTCCATGTCGGCCACTTGGCCAGCGATCATGCCGGCGGCGCCGCAGGCCCCGCCCAACTCACGGGCCAGAGCGGCCACGCGGGCGTCGTCCGACTCGGCCAGCACGCCGAAGGCTCGCGTCAGCAGCGCGTCGCCGGCCAGGACGGCCATCGCCTGGCCGAAGCGGACGTGCGCGGTCGGCCGGCCGCGGCGGAGCACGTCGTCGTCCATCGCGGGCAGATCGTCGTGCACTAAACTATAGGCGTGCACCAGTTCCACGGCCACGGCCGCCCGGCGGACCAACTCGTCCTCGGCCCGGCCTCCGACGGCCTTGGCCGCCATGCACACCAACGCCGGACGCAGACGCTTGCCGCCGTCCAGCACGCAATACCGCATCGCCTCCGCCAGCGTCGCCGGCACGTCCGGCTCGACCAGCCAGGCGGCCAGGTCGGCCTCGACGGCCTTGGCGTACGGGGCCAGAAGCTCGCCCAACGCGTCGGTGCGTTCGTGCTTCGCCATGTTCAATCCGACGATTGTCCTAGCCTGCCCGGTGCGCCAGAGGCGCAACGGCTGACGGCCGAAAATCCAAGGGGGCATTATAACGCGCCCGCCGCCGGCCAGCCAAAGCCAGCCGGCAGGAAAGCCTCGAAATGCCGCCGTCGCCGCGGTATCATGCCTTTTTGCCGTGTCGCCGCGCTGCCGGCGCGGCGGCGAAGGAACATCCGCAATGCCCAAGATACACCCCACGGCGATCGTGCATGGCAGCGCCCAACTGGGCCAGGATGTGGAGATCGGCCCCTACTGCATGGTGGAGTCCGACGTCCAGATCGGCCCCGGCACGGTGCTGCGCGAGCACGTCATCGTCCGGCGGTACACCACGCTGGGGGCAGGCAACTTTGTGGACACCTTCTGCGTCCTGGGCGGGGAGCCGCAGGACTTCAAATTCGATCCGCAGACCGTCAGCTACCTTCGCATCGGCGACGGCAACGTCTTCCGTGAAAACGTGACCATCTCCCGCGCCACGGGCCAGGGCAACGCCACCGTGGTCGGCAACAAAACCTATTGGATGGGCGGCACGCACGCCGGCCACAACGTCACGGTCTGCGACCAGGTTATTTTCGCCAACCACTGCGGTATGGCTGGGTACGTCACCATCGGGCCGCGGGCGGTGCTGTCCGGCCACGTGGTGATCCACCAATTCTGCTGGCTGGGGGAGCTGGCAGTTTGCCAGGGCGGCACGGCGCTGGGCATGCACATTCCGCCCTACACGATGTGCGGCGACGGCGTGAACCACGTCATCGGGCTGAACGTCGTGGGCCTGCGGCGGGCCACCGACATTTCCGACGCCGACCGCCAGCAGATCCGCGAGGCCTTCCACTTGACCTATCGCAGCGGGCTAAACCGCAAGCAGGCGCTGGAGGCCATGGACGCCCACACCGAATGGGGGCCGGCGGCAGGCAAGTTCCGCGACTTCGTGCGGAAGGTCTATCAAGCCGCCAAGCCCTACAACCGCGGGCTATGCACACTGGGCTCCTCCAAACAGTCGCGGATTCGCCAACGGGACGAAACGGATTAGGCACCTGCTCGCGTCGCGACGTTCCCCGCCAAAATCTCACCCTCCGTCAGAACTTGACCGTAAACGACGGATAGCCGCCGGAGGCCGGGGCCGATTGCTGCGTCGTGCGGCGGATATAAGGGGCC
>JBEKZI010000127.1:0-3661 GCA_049510055.1 Phycisphaerae bacterium
GACCTGAGCTGGGCCAAGAACCTCGGCAGGACGCCCAACACGCCCGACCCGCGCAAGTTCTATGCAGTGACCAAGCTGCTCTTGATGCCGTCGCTCTGGAAGGAGTCCTTCGGCCTGGTGGCCGCCGAGGCGATGCTCAACGGGATTCCCGTCCTCGCCAGCGACCGCGGGGCCCTGCCCGAGATCGTCGGCGACGCCGGCTTCCTGTTCCCCATCCCCGATCGCTACACGCCGGCAACCCGCACCATTCCGACCGCCGAAGAAGTGGAGCCCTGGGTCGAAACGATCATCCGTCTCTGGGACGACTCTCACCTCTACCAACGCTTCTCCCAAGCCGGCCGAACCCGCGCCCATCGCTGGCTCCCCGACCAACTCGCCCCGACCTACAAGGAATTCTTCAGCACGATCTTCCCCCAGCCCGGCCCGCCGCTGATCCCCAAGTCCCCTCCTTCGGACTCTGGGCATTGAAACGGCGGGAACCAGTGCTGCTTGGAATCGCCGTATCCGCGCCGCAGAAGCGCCGGATTCAGGAATCCCGCCCACCAAAATCGGGCTGACGAACAGCTTCGGTCCCGGCATCGGTATGGGGCCGGGATTTGACCCCGCCCGCCGGCTTCTTGTGAGCGTTGCTGTCACGGGGCGCGTAGAACCGGCCACGTAAGGGCGCGTTGAACCGGCCACTTACGGGGAGAGGAGATTCGTCATCTAGCCTTCAGCAACCTTTTGCTGAAGGAGAACCTGGATGGCGAAACGACTCACGATGGCCGAAATCGACGCAATCCTTACACTCCATACGACCGGGCACTCCAACCGCGAGATTGCCACCCTCCTGGGGAGGAACCGGGAGACGGTCGGCAAGTACGTTGGCCAGGCCGACGCCCGGAACCAGCCAAACGCGCCCACCGGGACGGATGCCGTTGGCGGCGATCGGGACGCCGCCGTTCTGGAGAACCAGCCAAACGCGCCCACCGGCTCGGGAGGCCCTCCGCCGAATGGGCCGGCCAGCAACTGCGAGCCGTTCCGGGAGGAGATCCTGGCGAAGGTCGAGCAGGGCCTGGAGGCGGTTCGCATCCACCTGGACCTTGTGGAAGCACACGGCGAGGAGGTCCCCAGCTATTACAGCGTGCGGCGGTTCGTCGCCCGGCTGAAGCACAAGACGCCGTTGCCGTTTCGGCGGATGGAGACCGAGCCGGGCGAGGAGGCCCAGGTGGACTTCGGCACCGGCGCGCCGGTCCGCACGGCGGAAGGGAAGGTTCGCCGGCCGTGGGTCTTTCGCATCGTCTTGAGCTACAGCCGCAAGGCGTACAGCGAGGTTGTCTGGCGGCAGTCCACGGAATCCTTCATCGGCTGCCTGGAGAATGCCTTCCGTCATTTCGGCGGTGTGCCCAAGCGGCTGGTGATCGACAATCTCAAGGCCGCCGTGGCCCGCGGCGACTGGTACGATCCCGAGATCCATCCCAAGCTGCAATCGTTCGCGCGGCACTACGGCACGGTGTTCCTGCCTACCAGGCCGTACACTCCGCGCCACAAGGGCAAGGTGGAAAGCGGCGTGAAGTACGTGAAGCGGAATGCCCTCAAGGGGCGTGTCTTCACGAGCCTGGCCAACGAGAACCAGTTCCTCTTGAACTGGGAGACGCAGGTGGCGGACCAGCGGATCCACGGCACGACCAAGCAACAGGTCGAAAAGCTGTTCGCCGCGGCGGAGCGTCGGGAACTGCTGGCGGTGCCGGCCGAGCGGTTCCCCTTCTTCCACGAGGCCCATCGCGCCGTGCATCGCGACGGGCACCTGGAGGTGGACAAGGCGTTTTACTCGGTTCCGCCGGAGTTCGTGGGGCGTCGGCTGTGGGTGCGATGGGACGGCCGGCTGGTCCGCGTGTTCAACGACCGCTGGGAGCAGATCGCCGTACACGCCAAGGCCGAGCCGGGGCGATTCCGCACGGCGGCCGAGCACATCCCCACGGAGAAAGTCTCCGCCGTGGAACGCGGCACCGACGCCCTCCTGCGCCAGGTGGCGGCCATCGGGCCGCACACACGCCAGTGGGCGGAGGCGACCACGCAGGTCCGCGGCGTGGAGGCCGTGCGGGTCCTGGTGGGCCTGAAGTATCTGGCAGGCAAGCACCCAAGCGCCGATCTGGAAGAGGCTTGCCGGGTGGCGTTGACCTACGGGGCCCACCGTTTGCGGACGATCCGCCAGTTGCTCCGCCGCCGCGGCCAGGAGCAACGCCAGTTCGAGTTCCTCGCAGAACATCCGATCATTCGTCCTTTGAGCGATTACTCGCTCGCCTCTTTACTCCAGTTCCGAAGGGAGCGTCACCACGATGAACGCCAAGTTAACTGAGTGTCTGAAGAAGTTGCGTCTGAGCGGGATGGCCCAGACCCTGGAAGTGCGATTGCAGGAGGCCGCCGCCAACCGCCTGGATCATGCCGAATTCTTGGAGTTGGTCTTGGCCGATGAGATGGCCGTGCGTCACGAGCGGCTGATCGGCCGGGGACTGAAGGCGGCCGGCTTCCGCGAGCAGAAGACCCTGGAGGACTTCAATTGGGACTTCAACCGCTCGATCAAGAAGAAGCAAATCTACGATCTGGCGGCGGGCGGCTTCGTGCGTCAGCATCGCGACGTGCTGTTGGCCGGGCCGCCGGGCATCGGCAAGAGTCATCTGGTCCAGGCCATCGGCCGCCAACTGGTCCATGCCGGCTTCAGCGTCCTGTACCGCTCGATCTTCGACACCGTGCGCGACTTCCTCCATGACGAGGCGTTCGAGGGGCACGACCGGGTGATGACCCGCTACCTCAAACCCGACCTCCTGATCCTCGACGACATGGGCCTCAAGCAACTCCCGAAGCGGTCGGGGGAATACCTGTTCGAGATCATTATGCGCAGGCACGAGCTGCGTTCGACGATGATGACCAGCAACCGGCCCCTGGAGGACTGGGGCAAGCTGATCGGCGACGTTCCGGCGGCCACGGCGATCCTCGACCGTCTCTTGGCCCATGCCGAGATCCTCCAGATCACCGGCAAGAGCTACCGGCTCCGCGGCGGTGGCGATCCGTCCAAAGACGCCGCCTGAACCCCAAACCAGCCAAACGCGCCCACCGGGAATCGCGCGGCTACCGAAGGAGGTTTTTTGAGGCAGTGGCAGGGCAAAAGAATGAGTTGTCACCCAAAAAACAGGCCCGGAGCACCAAGGCCCCGGGCCTACGCGGGATCATTCTCCCGCCCTGGCCTGGTTATCCCTTGTTGGGTTGCTCCTCAGCATTGCCCAACTCCGTTTCACCAGGCAAGGTGAAGGATAGCTCGAAATGCTCTCTCTGGCCGACCAGCTTCCCAAACCAGCCAAACGCGCCCACCGGGAACCACGCCGATCGACGCGAGGCGATACCAGCCAAACGCGCCCACCGGCTCCAGACAACGTTGCGGGCCGCAAAATCCCTCTGACAGGACCTTGCTAACGCATCAGCAAGCGGAGATAACAGGTAGAAATCCAACCACTCACTGGCTGGTATCAACGCGCCCATCCGTGGCCGGAATCAACGCGCCCCGTGACACTTGCCGTTGCGCCTTTCCTGCCAAGCAGTGGTCTCGTCGATGAGCGTTGGCTTGTCGGGGATCCGCCGGGCCAGACACTGACGAGTGAGGACGTTCAGTTCGATTTCCGCCATG
>JBEKZI010000128.1:0-3497 GCA_049510055.1 Phycisphaerae bacterium
ACCTCGGGAACGACGCGCTTGCCGTTGTCGTCGAGGGCGCCCGGGCCGACGGAAATGATTTCGCCTTCTTGCGGCTTCTCCTGCGCGGTATCGGGAATGATGATGCCGCCGGGGGTCTTCTGATCCTCCTTGACGCGGCGGACGACCACGCGGTCGCCTAGCGGACGGAATTTCATGGCTTGTTTCGCCTCCTAGAGCATTGATACAATTGAGTTATTTTTACTGGCAGCACTCTGCCTGGCAGAGTGCCAACGCCGTGCTGGGCATATAGTCAGGCTGGCGAGGGGCGTCAAGGGGTTTAGAGCCGTTTGCTGGCAAACCCCTCCAACACGTTCGCGGTGATTTCGCCCAGCGCTTCCAGCGCGTAGCCGCCTTCGAAGACGAACAGGGTCGGACGCTTCAGCGCGGCGATTTTTTCGCCCAGGCGTAGATAATCGGCGCCCTTCAGACGGAACGACGCGATGGGATCGTGGATATAGGTGTCGAGGCCGAGGGAAACCAGCAGCACGTCGGGCCCGAATGCTTCCACCGCCGCAAGGCCGCGCGCCAACGCTTGCTCGTAATGCTCCCAATCTGTGTTGGCAGGCAGCGGCAGATTGAGGTTGAAGCCCTCGCCGGCGCCTTCGCCGCGTTCGTCGGCGAAGCCCATGAAATGCGGATAGGCGAAACGCGGATCGGCGTGCAGCGAGCAGAAGAACACGTCGCGGCGCCCATAAAAGATCGATTGTGTGCCGTTGCCGTGATGATAGTCGACGTCGAGGATCGCGGGGCGCAAGCCGGCATCGGCGAGCCACTGCGCGGCGATGGCGATGTTGTTGAGATAACAGAAGCCGCCGAACACGTCGCCCGCGGCGTGATGGCCCGGCGGGCGCGTCAGCGCGAAGGCGGCCCGTTCGCCCGCGCGGATCGCGCTCGCCGCCGACAGCGCCACGTTGACGGCCTCGCGCGCGGCCGCCCAAGTGCCACGCATGATCGGCGTATCGGCGCTGAACGCATAGCTGCCGAGCTTGGCTTCGATGTCGCCGTCGCGCCCGTCCTGCAGGCTGTGGGCCGGCCAGGCGGAGGGCAGGGCGGCCGGGGCGTTCTCGCCGGAGATCGGGTCGCGTGCGAAAAGCCCCCACAGCCCTCGGAAGCGGCTCACCCAGTGTGTGGATTCGTCGATCAGGACCGGGGACCAGGCGTGGGATTTTCCTGGCCCGACGGCCAGACCGTCGCCGCGTGCGTAATCGATGAACGGGATGCGGAAGAGATTCCCGGCCTGCTGGCCGAGGCTCTCTGTCCAAAACTTGTTCCAGGCGTGCAAGGCCTCTGATACCCAACTGGGCATCGGCAGGCTGACCTCGGCCTGGAATTCCCCGCGCCGGTAATAGGAAGAGTGCGATCCGGCCCCGGCGTAAACGACCGGGTGACCGTCCTCGAGGTCGACCTGGCCGCGGTCGTCCCAGCGCCGGCGCAGGTCGTCCCCCTTGAAGTCATGGGAAGCATAACCGAGCCATTCCGGGACCAGCCGTCCGGAGTCCTCGTAAAGGTAGATGTTGATCATCTCCCAGTCGGCTTCGTGATCGTTGACCCCGTGGAAGCCGGAGCGCCAGCTATCGAAGCTGGAAAAGAACCAGTACTGGAGCACTGTCCAGCCGTTCTGGTTGGCGACCCGGCCGTAATAAACAAATTTCGGATCTTCCTTGAAGGTTTCGTTGTAGTCGATCTCGGCTGCGGCTGCGGTGGCGGCCGGGACCTTGCCGCGCAGTAGGAAAGAGAGCGAGAACAGGCCGTCCATGAGGCGGGGCAGGAAGCCGCCGCGTGCCAATCGGCCGATACCAGCGTGGAAATGGTAACCCAGCCTGCGGCGCAGGCGCGCCTGTTTCCCCAGCATCTGAGCGGCTTCTGTCAGGCTGAGCGGCTCGATGTAGCGGAGATAGCGTACGGCCCCAAAGGGCGCCGGGCGGTTTTCGACCAGCTTCTCCGTCGTAAGTTCCCCGTGCTTAACCAGCAGCTCGTCGCGGCCGTCGGGATTGTGCTCCCACAGGCTGCAGTCGCGCACGTAAGATTCGATATCCGTCGGGAAGAACTGCTCACCTTTGGTGAAGTAAACCACCGGCTCGAACTGGCGCAGCAGGTCCAGGCTGGAGGCATCAACCGGGGCGGTTGGGCGATCAGAAACCGGGCTGGCCATCGTCCCTCCTTATCTTGAAAATCAGCTGGACGCTGGTCAGGTTGAGGGCAAAGGCAATGACCACGTCGGAAGCCATCACGAGGTAGTTGGGATGGCTGTAAAAATAATTGACCAGTGAGATCATCAGGGAAATGCCTGTCCAGGCCATCAGGAGCACCCAGGACCAGCGACGTAGGCGCAGGAAGCCGATCAGGACGACGATGCCGGCGGCGGAGAGCAACAAATAGCTCAGACTGGACAGGAGGGCGCTGCCCAGGGCTGTTACTTTCCAGCCAGTCAGGAGCGGACCTGCGATCCCCTCCTTAAAAACCTGCTGGTGGAGCAGCGGATTAACGACCTGGTACAGCCGGATCAGAAAGAGCACGCCGATGGCGACCGCGATCACGCTTACGGCAGCCGGTCTCTTCTTGAGGTAGCTTTTTTTCCTTTTCGCCACGCCGCACCTCTCGCTCGATTTTTCTCATTATATAGCCAAACGGAATTGATTATAGAAGGGAGGATCGCCGAGGCGATCCTCCCGCTCGATTCATTTCTGCACTTCCAGGGTCCTGAGCCGGCGCATTTCCGGCCAGATTCTCGCGACCGCCAGGACTACTAGGATCGTGCCGATCCCGCCGCCCACCACGGAAATGACCGGTCCGAACAGCCCGGCGGTGACACCGGATTCAAAGCCACCCAGCTCATTGGAGGCGCCGATGAAGATGCTGTTCACGGCAGAAATACGCCCGCGCATTTCATCCGGGGTGCGGGTCAGGAGAAGGGTACGGCGGATCACTACGCTGATGTTGTCCAGGCCACCCAGCAATATCAGCATGGTGATCGAAAGCCAGAAGGAGGTGGACAGGCCAAAAACGATGGTTGCGAGGCCGAAGCCGGTCACGGCAACGAGCAGTGTCCGACCCGCACGTTTGAAAGGGGGCAGATGGGCCTGGAGCAGGGCCATGACCAGCGCCCCTATCGATGGGGCGGCACGCATCAGGCCGAGGCCTTGCGGCCCGACCCGCAGGATGTCCGTTGCATAGATGGGCAGCAAGGTCACCGCACCGCCCAGCAGCACGGCGAACATATCCAGGGTGATGGCGGCCAGGATCACCTTCTCGCCGCGCACGAACCGGACGCCTTCCTTCAATGATTCCAGGGTGGCGGATTTGGCCGATAGGGCCAGCGGGCGCCCCCTGAGCAAACCGATCAAGATCAGGAATATCAGAGCTCCTAGGGCATCCAGGACGTAAATCAACGTGACCCGGTTCAGCAGCGCGGCCAAGCCTCCGGCGAGGGCCGGCCCGAGGATGGCAGCAATCTGGGACGTGCTGCTGTCCCAGGT
>JBEKZI010000129.1:0-3179 GCA_049510055.1 Phycisphaerae bacterium
GGTCACCCACAACCCCGGCGTGACCGCCTATGCTCAACGGTCGATCCACATCCGCGACGGCCTGATCTCGAACGACCTCCAGCCGGAAGGCCGTCCCGAGGCGGCTTTGCCGTCCTCCGGAGGCGCCTTATGAAGTCCTACCGCACATTCAAAACCGCTCTGCGGGCGTTGCGTCGCAACGTGATGCGGGCGGGCCTGACCACGTTGGGGATCGTCATCGGCATCGCCGCCGTCATCGCCATGATGGAGATCGGCAACGGATCGTCCATCGCCATCCAGCGGACGATCGCCAGCATGGGCGCCAACATCCTGCTGGTGATGCCCGGCACCGCCGCCAGCAGCGGGATCAGCTTCGGCGCCGGCAGCGCGATGACCCTCACGCCCCAGGACGCCACGGCCATTTTGAAGGAGTGCCCCGCCGTGGCGGCCGTGGCGCCGGTCGTGCGCGCCCGCGCCCAGGTGGTTTACGGGAACAAGAACTGGGTCCCCATGTCCATCTACGGGACGACGCCGGCCTTCCTGGTCGTGCGGGACTGGACCGACATGGCCGAAGGAGACCCCTTCACCGACCGCGACGTCCGCAACGCCAGCAAAGTCTGCCTGATCGGCCAGACGCTGGTCCGCGAGCTCTTCGGCGGACAGTCGCCTATCGGCAAGGAAATCCGCGTCCACAACGTCGCCTTCAAAGTCATCGGCGTGCTCCAGACCAAGGGCGCCAACATGATGGGCATGGACCAGGACGACATCCTGCTGGCGCCCTGGACGACCATCAAGTACCGCGTCACGGGCACCTCCGTGGTCACCAACCAGAGCGTCGGTTCGGCCGAGACCAACAGCACCGTCAACACCCTCAGCCAGATCTATCCCAACAGCCAGCAGAACCTGTACCCCGTCCCCTCGGCCGCCCAGCAGGCCGACACCCCGCTGCCCATCCGGTTCGCCAACGTGGACCAGATCCTGGTGTCGGCGCAGGCGTCCGAGCAGATCCCCGAGGCCATCCATCAGATCTCCGTGCTGCTGCGCGAGCGGCACCGTATCCATGCCGGTGAGAGCGATGATTTCACCCTTCGGGACATGACGGAGATTACCAAGGCCATGACGTCGACGACCTCGATGATGACCAAACTGCTCCTGTGCGTGGCCCTGATTTCGCTGGTGGTCGGCGGCGTGGGGATCATGAACATCATGCTGGTGTCCGTCACGGAGCGCACGCGGGAGATCGGGCTGAGAATGGCAGTGGGCGCCCGCCCGGGGGACATCCTTCGCCAGTTCCTGGCCGAGGCCGTCGTGCTTTGCTTGATCGGCGGCGTAGTGGGCATCCTCCTGGGGAGGGGCAGCTCCATCCTGGTCACCGCGATCCTGCATTGGCCCACGGCGATCTCGCTGACGGCCATCGTCATGGCGGTTGTGGTATCGGCCAGCGTCGGCATCGTCTTTGGATTCTATCCGGCCCGAAAGGCGTCCCGCTTGGACCCCATCGAGGCCTTGCGATACGAGTGAGGTGCGTCGGAGCCGGAATACCCGGCCACGAGGCGGACATCCCCATGAGACAGAAAGGTCGACAACGCGTCGCAAGCCCCTGGGCCGTCCTGGTCCTGGCGCTGGTCATGGGGATCGACGGATGCGCCGTAGGTCCGAACTTCAAGTCGCCCCAGGCTCGGGTTCAACCGTCCTGGACGGGACTGTCTCCAGAGGCCGCTTCGCAACCGTCGGCCGCCACCTCGCAACCGGCCGAGGTGCTGCGATGGTGGGAGGTCTTCCACGATCCGGTCTTGACGGACCTGGTGGAGCAGGCCCTTCAAAGCAACCTCAACGTGCAGCTCGCGGAGGCTCGCCTGCGCCAATCCCGGGCTGCCCGGGGCGTGATCGTGGGCGGATTGTTCCCCACCGTGACGGCCTCGTCGGCCTATCAGCGGGAACATATCGCTGGCGCAAGCACCCAGAACCTCTACCAGGCCGGGTTGGACGCTGCGTGGGAGCTGGACGTTTTCGGCGGCATCCGGCGCAACGTCGAATCGGCCAATGCCAACATCGAAGCCGCCCAGGCCAGCCTCCGCGACACCCAGGTCAGCCTGATGGCGGAGGTGGCCTTGGATTATTTCCAGCTTCGCGGCTTCCAGCAGGAGATCGTCATCGCCCTGGACAACCTCAAGTCCCAGCAGCATACCGCCGACATCACGCGCCAGCGGCTGGCGGCGGGATTCGTCAGCGCGCTGGACGTGGCCAACGCCGAGGCGGAAGTGGCGACCACCCAGTCGCAGATCCCACTGCTGCAAAGCGGCGCCCAGCAGTCCATCTATGCGTTGAGCGTCCTGCTGTCCCGTCCGCCCGACGATCTGCTTTCGGAACTTTCCCCCACCGGCCCTCTGCCTTCAACCCCGGCCAAGATCCCCGTGGGGCTGCCTTCCGACCTCCTCCGCCGCCGTCCTGACATCCGCCAGGCCGAGGCCCTTCTCCACGCCGCCACGGCCCAGATCGGCGTCGCCACCGCCGAGCTGTTCCCCCAGTTCTCCCTGACCGGCTCGGTGGGCTGGCAGAGCAATTCCCTCCAGGACTGGTTCAACGGCTCCAGCCGCTCCTGGGCGTTCGGCCCCTCGATGAGCTGGCCGTTCTTCCAGGGCGGCAGCCTCATCTCGAATATCCGCGTCCAGGAAGCCTTGCGCGACCAAGCGTTCCTGACGTACCACCAGACCGTGTTGACGGCCTTGCAGGAGGTCGAAAACTCCCTGATCGCCTTCTCCAAGGAGCAGGAGCGTCGCAAAGCGCTCAGCGATGCCGTCGTTGCCAACCGCAAGGCCGAGGACGTCTCGATGCAACTCTATCTGGAGGGAGAGACGGATTTCCTCAACGTGTTGAACGCCCAGCGGTCCTTGTACGCTTCCGAGGACGCGCTAGTCCAAAGCCAGCTTAGCGTGGCCACCAATCTGGTCGCCCTCTACAAGGCCCTCGGCGGCGGCTGGGAGGACCAAACCCCCCAGATCCCGACTGACTCGTGGGTCCATCAGGATGTCACCGCCCAACCCTCCTCAAAGTAAAATTCCTTCGCCGGTTTGCTGACCCATCCGCCGTCTTGTCCGGCGGGCATACGCCCCCGTATGGGTAGCCTTTGGCGAAGGCGGATACGTTGTCAGCCATTTCCGAAAATATCATTGACAACGGCGACATTGTTGAGTAGGGTT
>JBEKZI010000013.1:0-34537 GCA_049510055.1 Phycisphaerae bacterium
CTCTTGGCGTTGTACTTTTTGAAGTCCGGCGTGGGCGCCAGGTTGAACAGACCCGCCCGGTCGGCCAGGACCAGCCCGGCCAGCACCGCCGCCACCACCAATACCTGGACGGTCCTGCGGCCAGCGTATCGCAGCCGCAATCGGCCGGCGGTGGGCTTCAACCACGGTGGCGTTCTACGGGACATGAAAAACCCCCGCGCCGCGGATTATTTTTTGCGTCGCGTTTTTTTGGCGCCCTTGGGCGATCGGCCGAGGTGGAAGGCGTCGTGCACGACGCGCAGGGCCTTTTTGCCCTGGCCACGGTCGATGAGGCAGGAGATTTTGATCTCGCTGGTGGTGATGTTCTGGATGTTGATGCTCGCCTTGGCCAGGGCGGAGAACATCCGCTCGGCCACGCCGGTGTGGACGCGCATGCCCACGCCGACGGCCGAGACCTTCGCCAGGTGGTCCTCGAAGATCGCCCGACAGCCCTGCATCTTGCAGATGGTCGCGACGACCTTGCGGGCGTCGGCCAGGTCGGCCAGGTCGACGGTGAAGGAGACGGTCGCCCGGCGGCTCTCGTCGATGGTCTGGATGATGTCGTCCACGACGACGTGGGCGTTGGCCAGCGTGTGGAAGATTCTGGCGGCCACGCCGGGCCGGTTAGGCACGTTGCGGAGCGTCACGCGGGCCAGCGAGCTTTTTAGGGCCGCGCCGCTGACGACGATGCGTTCCATGGGTCCGGTTTCTGTCACGATGAGGGTTCCTTTGCGGCTGTTGAGGCTGCTGCGGACGTGGATGGGGACGTTGTATTTTTTGGCGAACTCCACCGCGCGGTTCTGGAGCACGCCGGCGCCCAGCGAGGCCAGTTCCAGCATTTCGTCGTAGCTGATGCGGTCGATCTTGCGGGCGGTGGGCACGATCCGCGGGTCGGCGGTGTAGATGCCGTCCACGTCGGTGTAGTTTTCGCACACGTCGGCCTTCAGCGCCGCGGCGATGGCCACCAGCGACACGTTGCTGCCGCCGCGGCCCAGCGTGGTGACCGCGCCGTTCTCGGTGACGCCCTGGAAGCCGGCCACGATGACGATCCGCCCGGCCTCGAGCTGCTCGCGGATGCGGCGGACGTCAATGGACTTGATGCGGGCCTTGGTGTGGATGTCGTCGGTGACCAGGCCGATCTGCCCGGCCGTGAGGCTGATGGCCTTGGCGCCCATCGCTTCCAGCGCCATGGCCACCAGGGAGATGGTCACCTGCTCGCCGGTGGCCAGCAGCTGGTCCAGCTCGCGCTTGGGCGGGTCGGCGTTGATCTGCCCGGCCAGGTCCATCAGGCGGTCGGTGGTGTCGCCCATGGCCGAGACGACCATCACGACCTGATGGCCCGCCTGGCGGGTCTGGATCGCCCGCCGCGCGGCCGAGCGGATGCGGTCGGCGTCGGCCACGCTGGTGCCGCCGAATTTCATCACCACGATGCTCATCGTCGCTTAGCCCTCGCGCCGGCCCCGATCGCCCCGCCGACGGAGCGATTGACATTACCGAGCCGTGACGAATTTGCCAAGAGATTTGAGGGACCGAAATACCAGAACGGAAGTGGGTCCTTTACGCAGGCAAGCCTCTTTGTTACGGTCTTTCTGTGAGGCGAGCCAAGGTAAGGCGCGGCTGGGCGCAGCTTGGCATCGCAGGGCATGGTAAGGGAGCCGCCTGGATTTCATAACCAGGCGGCTCATTTTTCTCCCCCTTCCTTGAATAGGTTTCGGCCACCCTGTGCGAGGTTGCTTTTGTCCAGAGTTTTTATTGTAACCCGCGCCAGACTACATCAATAATGAGGCGTTCAAGCAGAAAGACAGACATCACGGGTTTTCCTTTGTAGCTGATGCGCATCGACTTATGAGCATTGGCACAAGACGGGATGAGGCAGTTTGTGTTCCGTGTGTAGGACGAGAAGCAACAATATTTTCCCGAGAAGATAGCTGTTGACAGCCCACCTCAGTGAGGCTATAAAGACATCATGAAGCGGAAAGAATACTACGCCTACAAGAAACACGTGATGGAGCAGTACCAGAAGGCCATCGAGAAGGCAACGCGACAAAAGGATGAGGCCCTGGCCGGGCTTGAAGCTCTTTGGCGAGTTTACCATCCGAGTACCGGAGAATCGCCCACTGCGAGTAATACCGTCCCTGGTATGGCCCAACCTGTTGCCCCTGCATCTAGTGGATATGGTTCTTTGGCCAAGGCTATTATGGCCGTGTTGGATAAAGTACCGACACCCTTTACCTGCAAGGATGTCATTGCGGAGCTGGAAAGGACATCTCCAGGAATTTTGGCTACGGTCAGAAGAAGTTCTATTTCTGGTCGTTTGTATCGCCTCCGACGAGATGAGGTCATAGAGGAAGTTGAACAAGGAAAGGGCAGTGCGCCGACCAAGTACAGGCGCGTCGTGCCTAAAGAATCTGGGACTGATGATCCCGTGAAAGTCGCAACAGGATAAAGAGGATAAAAAAGCAGGCTGGCGGTCTTTCCCACCGCCAGCCCTGCAAGATGACAAAATTTCGTTGTGGGCTACTGAATGGAGTTTCCTATGGCCAAGGTTGGCCAGTGCCATCTTGCGTCTGTATCCTACGCTAGAATCCCCTCTCGCTGTCAAGAAAAATCGGCCCTTCGAGATGGTTTTTTCGCGCGCACCTCTCGAAGGGCCATTCCATTTGCGGGCGTGACGAAACAGGCACACGTGCCGGATTTGGAATCCGGTGGGTCGTACCAGCGACCCTTGCGAGTTCAACTCTCGCCGCCCGCAATTGCCCCAGGCCAAACGGAGCGACCTAGGGACTGCGTAAACATCAAGGTCTCCGACCTTCTTAGGAGGAATGGCTATGAGCCACCCCAAAGAAGATGGGTACTGGATTTTCAGAACCCGTATCAGGACACGCTCCGGGCGTATTATTTACGCCCATTGGTACGGTCTGAAGGCCTTCCGCATCTGGATTAAATCCAGAGCGGCCTAGGCCACCAGTACGGTACGTCCGGGCGGGGTTGCAGCCCCGCCCGGCGTACTTATTACTCGGTCCAGAAAGCCTTGGTTCGTAAGCGAATTTGCCCATTCTATGCCACGTTTCCGGCTGATTCGCGGTACATCAATCGCATCCAGTCTTCCGGTCACCGCACGGTCAGGAAGTATTCCATCAAATCGTGGCCGCGTTTGATGTGCAGGTCGCTGGCGGCGCCGTTGGCCTCGGTGAACGGCTCGGACGTCACGGCCTCGATCCGCTTGCCGGCGATGGCGAACGGCACCGCGTCGGGCGTGTGGGTGCGGACGGTGCAGGGCGTGGGATGGTCGGGCAGGACGACGATGCGCCAGTCCTCGCCCTGCTCCTGGAGGCGGTGCAGGACCGGGCCGACGATGTGCTCGTCGATCTGCTCGATGGCGGCGACCTTGCCCTTGACGTTGGCGTTGTGCCCGGCCTCGTCGGGCGCCTCGACGTGGACGAAGACCAGGTCGTGGTCGCCCAGGGCCGCTACGGCCGCGGCGCCCTTGCCGGCGTAGTTGGTGTCCAGGTATCCGGTGGCGCCCTCGACGGGGATGACGTCCCAGCCGATGAGCTTGGCCAGGCCGCGGACTAAGTCCACGGCCGTGATGGCCGCGCCCTTCAGGCCGAAGCGATCCGCGAAGGGCGCCAGTTGCGGCGAGCGGCCCTGGCCCCACAGCCAGATGGCCGTGGCGGGGTTCTCGCCCAGCTCGCGGCGGACGGCGTTGATCTCGTGGCCGACGAGGATCTCCCGCCCGCGTTCCATGATGGTCCGCAGCACGTCGGCGCCCTTGCCCTTGGGCAGGTACGCGTCGGCCTTGCGGCCGAGGATGTCGTGCGGCGGGGTGGTCTTGACGTCGAAGTCGCCGCGGTAGGTCATCAGGTGGCGGTAGCTCACGCCGCGATAGAAGTGCACGCCGGGCCCGCCCAGCGAGCGGTTGAGCTCGTCGATGAACGCCCCGGCCTCCTCGGTGGAGATGTGGCCGGCGGAGTGGTCCTCCATGACGCCGTCGATGATCGTCACCAGGTTGCAGCGGAAGACCCATTCGTCCGGCGCGATGGTCAGCCCCTGGGCGGCGGCCTCCAGCGGCGCCCGGCCGGTGTAGAACTTCTTGGGGTCGTAGCCGACCACCGACAAAATGGCCACGTCCGAACCGCAGGGCAGGCCCTTGGGAATGTTGCGCACCGTGCCGCACTTGCCGTGCGAGGCGATCCAGTCCATGTGGGGCTTGCGGGCGGCCTCCAGGGGCGTCTTGCCGCCCAGTTCCTCCAGCGGAACGTCCGCGGCGCCGTCGGGAATGATCATCGCATACTTCATAGTCGCCATCTGTAAAGCAAATCCGAATATCGAATATCGAAATTCGAAACAAACGGCAAACAATCAAACGACAATAGCCCAAAATCTTAATGCGGTTATGACCGCTTTATTTGTTTTGTAACAGGTTGCGGGTTGTTTCGGATTTCGTGCTTCGGATTTCGAATTTTCGTTAGGGCAGCGGTTCGGGATACTCATCCACGATGCTGATGCACACGGTGGGGGCCTTGATCACGCCCAGGGCGTCCACCTCCCGCAGCGCCGCCAGCACGTGGCCTTCCATGGCCTGGTGCGTGGTGATCACCACCGGCACGCCGCGGGCGTCGCCGGCGCCCAGCGGCTCGTGCTGGAGCACCGAACGGATGCTGATGCCGCAACGGCCCAGGATGGTGGCCACCTGGGCGAGCACGCCGGGGGCGTCCTCGGCCATCACACGCAGGTAATATCGGCTGCGCACCGCTTCAATCGGTAGCTGCTTTGCCGCCGCCGCCCGGTCCGGCCAGACGGCCAGGTGCTCGAAGGCCCGCTGGGCGGTGCCCAGGGCCACGGCGGCCAGGTCGGCCACGACGGCCGAGGCGGTGGGCATGCCGCCCGCCCCGCGCCCGTAGTACATCGTGTGGCCGGTGGCGTGGCCATAAACGCTGACGGCGTTGAACGGTCCGGACACCCACGCCAGGGGGTGCTCCTTGCTGATGAAGGCCGGCCGCACCCGCAGCGACAGGCCGTCCTTCGCTTTGGCTGAGGCCGCTTGGGGCTGCCGTTGGGCGATGGCCAGGAGCTTGACCACGTAGCCCAGCTCGGCGCCGAAGGCCACGTCGCAGGGCTCCAGCGCGTCGATGCCGGCCACGGGGATCGCGTCCAGGTCGATTTTTTTACCGAAGGCCAGGCCCGCCAGGATGGCCAGCTTCTGGGCCGAGTCGGCGCCGGAGACGTCCAGCGTCGGGTCGGCCTCGGCCAGGCCGGCCCGCTGGGCCTCGGCCAGGGCCTCGGCGTAGCTGCGCCCCTGCTGCGTCATGGCCGTGAGGATGTAATTGCACGTCCCGTTGACGATGCCGTAGATCGCGTCGATGCGGTTGGCGATCAGGCCGCCACACAAGGCGCCGATGAGGGGAATGCCGCCGGCGCAACTGGCCTCAAAGGCCAGTGCCACCTTGTGCCGCCGGGCCAGGGCGTACAGCTCCACGCCGCCCCGGGCCAGCAGCGCCTTGTTGGCCGTCACCACGCACTTGCCGGCCGACAGGGCCTTCTCGATGACCTTCCGCGCGATGGTGACCCCGCCGATCAGCTCCACCACGGCGCCCACCTTGGGGTCGGCGATGGCGGCGTCGGCGTCCTTGCGGAACAGCTTGGCGTCCAGCCCCGCGGCCTTGGCGCGGGTAAAGTCCACGTCCACGATGTGCCGCAGCTCCAGCGTCGGCCCGATGCGGCTGCGCAGGATGTCCTGCTGGGCCGTCAGCATCGTCGCGACGGCCGAGCCCACCGTTCCGCAGCCCACCAGCGCCACGCCCAAGGTTGATTCGGATTGAGCCATGAAGCGGTCTCCAACCTTACTTGGAAGGATGGCATGGTAAGCCGCAAACGGCCCAAGTGCAAGAAGCGCAAAACCCAACCGCACCACCGCGTTCCCTTGTTGGTAGGCTCAGGAACGCGTCGGTCACGGAACGGCAGACTGCATCAACCGCAATCGGCGGACCTGCCTGCCGGCAGGCAGGTCCTACTTGCCGACCAAAGCCATGGGCATGGTCGGCGCGGCCGGCGCCGTGGCGTCCCGGAATCGCTGGACGCGGATCCGCGCGGCACAGAAGGGACACTCATTCTGGATGACGCGGATCCTGTGCGCGTAGCGGCTGTCCGGCCAACGCCGTGCCGGCACGCACAGCGGGCAGATGCGGCAGAAAAAGGCCATGATTCGGGTGCCCAGAGACGGTTTCGCCGGTGCATCCATGGTTCACCTCCTGCTTCCATGGCCGCGAGGCGCGAAACGTCTGGCCTGCGTGGTCGTCCGCCTATCCCGGCGCGCCGGGACAGGCGGACAAATGTTGGGAGACATGTTTGACTTCTGCTATTATTTTAGGCGCGTCATCCGTATCGAGACCACCGGACGCGAATCATTTTTGTAATTTCGCGCGGGCAACCCGCCAGAAAGGCTTTTCCCATGGAACAATCCAATAAGAGCAGGAAGCGTCTGATCTTATGGATAGTCGCCGCGGTGGTGGTTTTTGATTTGATCGTGGCCGCTTTGGCGTTGCTGGCGTTCCTGGAACCGGCCCACTATCGTCCCGTCCGGCTGGGCATCGACGAGCAGGAGGTGGCCGCCAAGCAGTTCTACCACCGGATGATGGACTTCGACGACCTGGCGCAGTCCAACACGCCCTTTGAGTTCGTCGTCACCAGCGACTTGGTCAACCGGTCCCTGGCCTCGATGGACGAGATCGCGGCCATGGTGCCGGGCGGCCAGAGCGGCCGAGTGCAGGAAATCGCCGCGGCGGCGGACCTGCGCGATCCGGCGGTGGTGATCCGTGACGGCAAGATCACGCTGATGATCCGGTCCGATCGGCTGGGGGTGGTGGTCTCGGGCGACTTGTCGCCCACAATAGACTCCCAGGGCCGGCTGGCCGTGCCCCTGACGGCCGTGAGGGTGGGGTATCTGCCCGTGCCGGAGGCGTTGATCCGCCACCAGATTTCGCGGACCAGGGACAGGCTGGTCGCCCTCCACTCCGCCCATCAGGCCGATAAGGACGTGCCGGGCAGCGAGGTGTCCACCGATCTAGCATCCATGGCGGCCAACTACAGCCTGCGGATGATCGTGGCCGCACTGGACGGCAAGCCGATCGTGCCGGAAGGGTCCTACCGTCACCATCGCATCCGCCTGGTCGCCATCGAGCCGGCCGACGACAAGATTACGATCCGCGTCGTCGCCATGCCTCGCCAACCCGCTCAGCCGGCCGCGGCACCGTCTGCGGTCGCGCCGGGGCCGGCCGCCTCGCAGACCAGCGTCCAGTCGTCGCCGGCCACCACGCAGAGCCGATAAATCCCCCGCATCCGCCGGCCGGAAAATCGCACGCGCCAACCTTGGGCTTCTTCAGCCAGCAATTCGTAGGTCCCCTCGTCCTGCCGCGCGACCTCGCCGCGCCCGCCGCTGACAGGGCCTTCGTAGGTTAGGTAGGCCAGGCGATGGTCCTTCAGCTTCCTGGCCGGGGCGGACTGCCCCACGCCCAGCTCCAGCGGCGACTGCTCCATCTGCCAGGTGGCCAGGGCGTCGCCGCGGCGGAGCATCAAATCATAATGTGGTCCCGCCGCGCCGGGATAGCCGCTGTGGAGGTGAATAACGAACGGCTCGATCATGACGGCATTTTACCACCACCATTGAGCCTATGTGCCGCTCGAAGGTGATTGGTCGCCGTTGGCGGCGGAGGCGTCGGTCTTGGACTCAATCTGCCCGTAGCCCAGGGCCGCCAGGAGCATGATCGCCAGGGCCGAGATGCGCACGGCCGCGTCGTTGAACTGCTGCTGCTGGTTGGGCCAGAACAGCGCCGCCACCGCCGCCACCTGCACGGCCAGGGCCACTAGAAACTTTCGCGACGAGATGCGCTCCAAAAACGATCGCATGGGAAACCTCCTTGGGTTTACGTGGTTTTCAAAATGCCGGCCAGGATGGGCTCGGCCAGGTCCATCAGGCGGCTCAGCAGGTTGGCTTCGGTCATGCCCTGCTGGAAGTCGGCGACGGCCTGTTTGTATTCCGCGCTGTCGCGGAGCGACTGGGCGGCCTGGCTGGTCAGGGCGATGCGGTCGATGACGGCCGCCAGGCCGGGATGCTGGGCGGCCCAGGCGTCATAGGATTGCTGCACGGCGCTGGCGACGGCTTGTTCGACGATTTCATTGGCCATGGGTCAGGCTCCTTTGGGCGTTCAGCAGTTGCGTGCGGAGGCGCTCGGCGACGTTCCACTGAGCGATGATGAGTTGGGCGGCCATGTCCAGCGACTCGTCGGCCGCGTTGAGATTGTCCTGATTGACGGCGTTGGCGGCGTCGACCTGCTGGACCTGCTGGGCCAGGACGTCCCGCGCGGCCGCGTAACCGCGCCGGGCCGAGATCACCCACTGCGGCGTGAACGGCACGGCCTGGCCGTTGGCGTCCTTCAGGCCCCCGGCGGCCGCCAGGGCGACGTCGGCGTCGAAGGCGGCGTCCAGGGCGGCCTTGTTGGCCTCCAGTTGCTTCACCAGGTCGTCGTGCTGGGCGGTCTGGGTCTGCTTGGCCTCGGTCAGCGCTTTGCGGGCCGTGGTGATCAGCTCCAGCGTCGCCGACGGAGCGCTGCAACCGCCCAGAATGACGGCGGCGGCCGCCAGAAAAGCTGCGATCCTAATTCGTCTTGGCATGGTCATGGAGAAACTCCCTAATAAGGTCCCTGAGCGTTTCGATAACTTGCCGTTGCGTTTCCGAGAAGCGCGCCACCGCGCTGGTGTTTTGCTCCACCACCTGCGTGAGCAGTTCCAGGCGCTGCTCGTCGCGCAGGATCCGCGCGTGGGCCTCGCTGAGCTGGCGTTCGCGGGTCCGGCTGAGGCGGCGCTCCCATAGCCACATCGCCTCCATCAGGCCGGCGGCGCCGAAGTTGGCCAGGTCGGTCACGAAGCCCACAACAGCCATAGCGGTTCCCTTTGGTTTGAGCTTTCCGTGTTAAAAATCTTCGTTAGTTGGGCGGGGTGTTGAGGTCGAACTCGACGACCACGCGGGCCTCGACGGCCGCCGTGACGTACGCGACGTCCGTGCGGCGGATGAGGAAATTATGTTCCGCCCCGTCCACGATAGCCTGGAGGCCCGCCGTGAGGTTCGCTCCGCTAATTTGTCCCGGCACCCCGGCCGCCAGCGTCACCGAGCCCAGGGCGGTGGAGTCGCCGCCGCCCATGCCGCCGGGGCTGGCCCAGGCACTGCTCGTGCCGGGGTTGTATTCATTCCACGTGGCCAGCCAATCGCTGAAGTTCAGCGGCCGCAGGCAGTGGCGCACCTCCACGGTACAGTCGGCGTCGGCGGTCACTTCCAGGAAGCTGCCGGACCGGACGGTCACGCCCGCCAGGCCTCGCGGCGGCGAGGACCCGTCGCGAAAAACGGCGTAGCCCACGTTCCGCAGTTCGGCCACACCGCTGTTGCTCACGACCCCGGCCGTCCAGGGCGCGTCGGGCACGATGGAGAACAGGCCGCTCATCCAATAGATGGGCAGGTCCCATCGCCCGCGGTGCACCCATTCCACCGCCTGCCGCAGTTCGTTAACGTGCACGTCGCGGATGGCCGTAGCCGCCGGCTGGAGGTAGGCGTTGGTCCAGTGATTCGTTCCGTTGATCTTGGGAAGCAGGCCCACCTGGCCGGTGCCCGGCGGCGAGTAACCATTGACGATTTTTTTGCCCTCGTCGCCATCGCTGACCGGCCACAGCCAGTCCATGGCCGCCGGCGTTGCCGGCACGCCGCCCAGCGTGCCGATGGCGGGGGTCAGCACCCCCGCCGCCAGCGCGTCGCGGAAGTTGTCGAATGGCGGAGCCAGGGCGGAGTCGAAGGTGGCCTTCTTCACAAATGCTCCGGCCGCCAGGTGCGAACTGAAATCCTGGGCGCCCTGGTACGTCAGGAAACGCCGGCGGTTGATGGCCGCAGCCAGTTCGGCCGCGTCACTGAGACGGACGGTGTGCTGCCCGCCGATCAGCCGAGGGTTGCCGTTGGACCATTGAGGGTTGTAAGCCACGGGAAGCCTCAGTTCAGGTACTTGGCGTACGCGGGATGGTCGAAGACGTAGCGCATGATCGGTGGATTGCCCGTGTCGGCGATGGCGGTGACCAGGACCATCGTGCCGACGTTCACCGCCGCCCCCGGTCCCAGCGACAGTTCCGCCAGGTTGTGGGCGGTGATCTGCGTGGCGCCGCTCTTGTCGGCGAAGCTGCCGGCGCCGGTGCAGGTCTGTTCCAGGACACCGTAGGCCGCCCCGCCCAGGGAGCTGACGATCTTGGCGGGAAACGCCGCCGGGGCCGCGGCGGCGGTGGACTGCGGCCGCAGGAACACGATCCATCGGCCCTCCACGTCGAGAGCGACGGCGTCGGTGTCGGCGGGGACTTGGCCGGTCTGGTCGGCCGGCTCAGCCAGGTTGGTCACGGTCAGCGTCTGCTCGTCGGCCTGCTGCGTGCCGCCGGAGGAGGCGAACTCCACCGGCATGGCCGTGTAGCGGTTGTTCTGGGCGACGGCGAGAATGCGGACGAGCTGCACGCCGAGCGCGTCGCCGGCCTGGGCCAGGCGATACAGCGCGTCGCGGAACGGGACGGTGCGGGTCATGGTCAGCCCTCCAGCAGGATCGTCGTGCCCTGGGCGGGGCCGAAGTCGTGGCGGACGGAACGGATGAACGGTTGGCGGCTCGAGGAGGAACGCAGCTCGACCGCCCGGCCTTCGATGGGGTCCACCGTGTCGCCGACGAAGCAGCCGACGTTCACCCATCCCAGCGTCAGCTCCGCCTGCATGGCGGTGGAGGCGACGACGGCGTGCCGCTGGGCCAGCTCCGCCAGGCTCGCCGAATCGTCGCGCTCATCGGGCGGGCCTAGGTTCGAATTACCGGAAAAAACGCTGCCGCCGTGCACGTGGTTCCAGCGGGCCCGATCGGCGGCGTCCAGGACGATTTGGCCTTGCGTGGGGTCGCCGGCTACCTCGGCCGTCAGACGCGCGTCGGCCTCGATGGCGGCGGTCACGCGGACGGCTGCCGTCCCCGCGGCCGCCGCCTGGAAGAAGTCCGCCGGCAGGCCGTCCCCGCCCAGATAGATCGCGCACTCGTCGCGGCTGACCCACAGCGGCCCGCGCCACCGCTGCCATGGGGCATTGGTTCCGCACCGCACGTCCGCCACCACGCCTAAGCTGGCGCCGTTGCGGTCGCACGACAGGCACGGCAGCAATTGCCGAGGCCGCTGCACGCGGAAGTCCTCGGCGCTGACGGCGGAAAAATCGTAGGCCGGCAGGTTCCACGGCGCCGTAGCGTACCAGCCGTGCTCGTTGAGCACCCATTTGCGGTACACGTCGGCCCGCTGCGTCCAGTTGGGACAGTGGCTGCGGACGAAGTCGCGCCACCGCGCCGTCTGGAGCGAGGCGTCCCAGCCCCGCGCCATCGTGAAGGTGGACTCGTAGCGTTTGGCTGCGCCCAAGGCCAGGACGGCGCGGCGGGCGGGCCGGCGGCGAGTGACGACTTGGCCTTTCCACAGGTTGGTAGACGACGGCGAGAAGATCGTCCCGGCCGGCTGGAGGGCGACGGCGGCGGAGCGACCCGGCATGCCCGGATGGTAGAACTCCAGCCCCAGCCCCCCTCGGGCGGACCGCAGCTCCAAACCGCCGCGGGCGGCAATCCGCGTCAGGGCCTCCGCGGCGGTCAGGCCGGTGACGTCCAACGTGCCCAGGTCGATTCCGCCCGCCAGGTCCGCCAGTTCCGAAAGGCCTGGCGCCGCTACGTTGGCCGGCGCTGCCGTGGCGATGACGTAGGCCAGCGCGTCGGCCACCGTCCACCGCCGCGCGGAGGCGGAGGCGTCGAACAGCCGGGCCGCGCGGCAGCCTGCTTGCACGGCCGCGGCGCTGGCCAGACTGTGGGCGTCTCCGTTGAAGCGAACTGCCGCGTGGGCCAGCTCCGTCGCGGCCTGGTTGGCCACGTGCCAGCGTTGAGAGATGACCGCCGCCAAGGCTGCCGCCAGGTGATGTTCCACCTCGGCCTCCAGCCGCTCGCCGCCTTCGTCCACCTCCGCACGATGGGCCACGACGACGCCCTGGAAGTCCACGCCGCCGGCTGACTCCACCGGGCAAATCCGAACGGCGGCGCCGATGGACGGCAGCACGGCGGTTTGCTCCAATCGCGCCGAACTCGTCGGCAGGGCACCGCAGTGCCACAGGAGCCGGACGCGCCCGAACGTCGGCGGGCCGAGCACCTCCCACGTCAGGACCTTCAGGTCCATCCGCCGGGTGCCGTCGACGTACACCGCCGGCGGGACGGGCCGAAGGACCGTTGGGCCGCCGGAGTTCGCAGGTAGGGTCAGCGTCGGCATGGATTCCTCACGACAAAGTGGCCAGGGCGTCCGGTTGCGGCGCGGTTACGGTGACGGGCGAGCCGGTCGGGCCGCTTCGCCCGCCGGCGACGGCGCGGACGGCGAACATCGCCGGCAGGACGTCCGCGGGCACGGTCGCTTCGTAATCCGCCGAGGGGTTTGCGGCGACGGTGGCTACGGGATTGACCGGGTCCAGCGTGCCCGTGCCGCGGTCGCTCAGCACCTCGAACCGCTCCGCCGCGGCGTAAGGCGGCGAAGGACGGTAGGTGAAACTTACGGTGACGAGACCCTCCGGCCCCAAAACGGCCGTCAGGTCGCTGACGGCATCCGAAGGCGGCGGCAGCAGCCGGCCGGCCTGGTCCACCTCCACGCAGCAGACCACGTGCGTGTTCTGCTCCTCTGCGCCCGCGGCTGAGACCGCCCGGGCCGCGAGGAAATGCTTTTCGCCATAGGCGATCGGCAGGGCCACCGAGACGGTCGGGTCCTCCGCCGCGACCAGGGTGATCGGCGTGGCGTAGTCGATGGCCTCGCTGTCGGCCAGGCTGTGGTAAAGGCGGTAAGACACGCCGCGGCACTCCAGCCAGCCCGGCTCGATGGCGGGCGGTTCGATCAGGATGGGATCAATAGATAGAACCATAACACCGACCTTTAGACTGTTTGACTGTTAGGCGCTGCGCCGAACAGCCAAACAGCCGAATAGTCAAACAGTCGCCGTTCTCCTTACGCGATGGTGCTTTCTGTCCTGTTTCCTCCGCCAGTGAGCTTGAGTGTGGCGACGGGCGTCGTGCCGTTGCGGCCGCGGAAGGTGACGACGCCGCCGGCGGCGTTGTAGTCGGCGTTGCCCACGCTGCGGGCGACGAGGGCCTCGACGGCCTTGGCCAGGCTGAGGGTTCCGCCGGTGGAGTCCACGTTGATCGCGGCAATCGCGTCGGGGCTGACGGCCGCCGGGGCGATCTCCTGGGGATTCAGGGCGCAGAAGGCCAGGGCAGCGCCCTCGGCGCCGGCGGCGTAGAATTTCACGCCGCCGCGGAAACTCGACTCAAAACCGCCGTAGGTCCACAGGTAAAAGCCGCCCCCGATCTCGACGAAGCCGGAGGCGATTTCGTCGCCGACCTGCTGACCGGCGGTATCGAGGAGCTTGGCCCGCAGCGACAGGAGCGTCTTGCTCGACCCCAGGGAAAGTCCAATGGAAAGTGTGGTGCTCATGATTTGGCCTTTACAGAATTTCGTGCACGATCAGGTGTGATCCGGCCAGGACGGACGACGTGCCGTTGCCGCCGACGGCCTGGGCAAATTGGACGGTCAGGGTTCCTGCTTGGCTTACGGCGACGTGGCCGGTCAATTCCACGCGAGCGGGTACGCTTCTGGAGCTGTCGCCCGCGCCTTGGTTGGGGGCGGTGAGTCGCCAGAATCCGGCCCAGCCGTTGGAAACATCCAGCAGAGAAACGTCGCAGAGGATGTTCGTGGCCGTGCAGGTGCCGCCGACGCCGGCTTTGGCCCCGCCGTCTCCGCCGTCCCCGCAGTTCACGAACAGCACCGCGCGAAAGGCGTACGTGCGTCCTGCCGCGACGGGGACGGAAAGCCCCGGCACGTTCGCCAAGGTGGTGTCTGTTTTGTTGAAGGACGTCGCCACCCGCGCCGTCAGGTAGGCGGGGCTGAATTTGCCGGGATCCAGTCCGGCGTCGACGGCCACGTGAGCATTCGTGACGCCGGCGGATGGGATCGCGCCGGCGTTGCTGCCGACGGAAAGTTCTTGCAAGGCCGCGCCCGGAATGTCCCCTCCGAAGGCGCCTCCCACCGTGTACAGGCCGGGCGGGCGGTACGAATTCGGCAGGAAACTCCCGATGCTCCCGCTGAGCTTCATCGTGGGCGCGGAGGTCTCGTTAACGAACAGGGCCGTATTCTCGTAACAGTTAACAATCTGGACGTTCAAGGCCTCTTCGACGTGGACCTTTTTGGCTTCCGTGATGACCAGCAGGAGGCGGTTGGGCTGAACGCCTCCATTGTCGGTGAGGGTCAGCACGTCGTTGGTGTCTTGGGGCATGCGCTCCAGGTCTAGGCCGTAGACGTTGCAGCCGATGACGGCCCCGGCGATCTTCATCACCGGTCCGGAGCGCGTGGCGTATTGATTGGCCTGAAGGCGGGTGAAGATGCAGTGCGCCAGCGCCGCATTGTTTTCGGCGCGGAGGACGACCAGACCGTCCGTCGTGTCCGTGGACGTCGAATGCACGTACAGGTCGGAGAATTCCGAATTGCCCGGCGAACGGTCCGTCGAAAAGTCGGCTACGAAATCAAATCCCTGGTGGGCGTTGACCATCTGCACGTTCTGCACGAACAACCGCTGGAAGTTGGTCAGCCGGATTCCGCAGCCGGTGATTCCGCAAAGCCACAGATGCTCCAGCGTGGAATGGGCCAGCCCCCACGCATCGGCGCTGCCGATGTCGATGCCGTACGCGCAGTCCTTCAGGACAAGGTTTCGGATCTTGCACGCCTGGACCGCGTCGTTGGCGGAGACATCCGCGGTGAACAGGGTCTTGCCCGGCCCCGTGACGACCGTGCCGCCGCCCGGGACGCTCCATCCCATGTCGGGATGCGAGGAGGTCATCGCGAGGCGCGGAAGCCAGCCCGTCAGGTCGACCGTCGACTTGATTTTGGCGGGATTGGAGAAGGCAAATAGCCCTCCCCACAACGCGACGGTGCCCCCGCCCCGGGTGGCGCAGGCGTCGATGTCGGCCTGGACCTCGACCTGGTCGTCCGTGCCGTCGCAGACGTAATCCGCCTGGTCCCGCAGGACGCTGGGGGAGTTCGAAGCGGCCACGACAATTAGGCCGTGGCTGGTGACCGCCCCGCCGGGAATCTGAGACGCGGCAATCTGGCCGTGAAGCTGGTCGAAGTTGTCGATGAGGGGCGCAAGCGATTGAGGCATGATTCGTCCTTTCAGGCCCCGCAGACTTTGTAGAGGGCCCGCCCGCGGTAATCGGTGATGTCCTGGTGGGCATACTTGCCGGAGATGCCGGCGGCGCTGGCCGTTCCCGTGGCGATGGTGGCCAGGGGAATGTGCGGCGTGGCGGAGGGCGCCGGAAAGCCGGAGGTGCCGACCGTCAGCACGCCGGTGGCCGCCAGATAGATGGCATTGACGGCGTTGTCGGTTAGGTCCTGGCCCGACGCCCCGGCGTAATCGACAGCCGCATCGCCGTGGAGGAATTTTCCGGGCCGAACTCCGAACTTCAGCTCTCCTGAATCATCTTTGTACACCCGCAGGTCGCCCGCTCGTCTGGAAACGTCCAGCAGGCGGTAGAGCATCTTGTAGAACTCGGTGTGATAGGGCAACAGGCCCACGGGGATGTAAGGCACCGCCTGCTCGGCGTCCGCCGTGCCCGAAAGGCCGTTCAGTTCCGTGTCGGATGGAAAAATTTCTGCCATGGTCAACCTCGATAAGGGGTCCCCGCCGCGTCTTATAGCGGCGGGGTGCCCTTCACTTGCAGGGTCAGCACGCCGCCGGGGGCGTCGTAGGATGTCGCCCTCAGTCGGGTCGGCGGGGCCGGCGGGGGATAGGACAAAAAGGTCATCGGCGGCCCGTCGGCGCATTGGCCGTCGGCGGAGATTCGTCGCAGTACCAGGCGGTGGCGGCCTTCCTCCTCCAGGGCGGCCTCCAGCACGATCACGTCGCTGTCCAGCCCGAAAGGCCCGGCCCCCCAAGCCCCCAGGCCGAAGCCCATCGCCACGGCCTCGTCCTGGCCGGGGGCGGGCGGGCCGGAAAGGTCCTCTTGCCACCCCAGCCGATCCGTCCACGCCGGCCAGACGTCGCGGACGAGCAGCGGGGTGGGGTCCATCTGGCCGGTGGCGTGGTCGCCCAGCAGCGCCACGCGGTCGCCGGCTCTCCGCCAGGGCCAGCGGACAGCCAGCGTGCGGAAAATCCACGGCGGCGGGCTGAGCGTCTCTTCGCCGGCGGAGGCGTGCGAAAAATCCGTCCGCAAGTGCTCGCGGTCCACGGCCGCAACGGCCAGGCGGCAGGAATTGGCCGGTGAGGCCAGGAAGAAACTTCGCTGGGCCGGATCTTCCGTCCAATCCGCCAGACGGCCGTTGACGTAGAGCTGGTGATAAAGGCCTTCGTTGGCGGAGTCGAAGGTGATCTCGTAGCCGCCGCCGGCCAGCGGGCGGGCCCGGAGATTGGAGATATTCTGCGTGGTGAAGGGGTCGCTCATGGCAGTTGGCGGTAGCGGAGGATGTAGTCGCACCAGAAGCCCCGCCCGCGGCTGGTCGGCGTGGTGGGCTGGAATTCTTCGACGATGACACGCGGGTACACCTGGCCGTGGTTGTCCACCAGGCTGTGGCAGCAGCCGTTGGCGGCGGACTCGATGGCGCCAACCAGGGCCGCCATCGCCTCGGCCGTGACGGCCTGGAGCCGGCCAGTCTGCACGATCGCCCGCGAGCGCAGGCCCAGGTCCAGCACCAGCTCGCCGTCCAGTCCGGAAAAACCGCGGCGGATGGTGGCCCGCTCCCAAGGCCCCGCGCGGAAGGCGTGCGGGCCGGAACCGAACAGGTCCAGGGCGTCCAGCGTGCTCATGGAGAAACCTCCGCCTGCATCGGATCGGTCAGGCCGTCGTCGGTCTCGGCGAGGAATCGCAGCGTCGCCACGGCCGGGGCGATCTGTTCGTAGGACAATTCCACCGCCGTCAGGACCGCCCCGGCGATGGTGATTTGCCGGCCCCCCTGGCCGGAGGCGGCCGCGACGACGAACGAAAGCGTCCCGCGCCGGCCCAGCGGCAGCGTTTCGGTGACGGAGGTGTCGCGGATGCGGACCTCGACGTTCAGGCTCGGCCGGGCGATCTGCACGCTGGTGGCGAACAGGTCGCCGTCGCCGCCGGCCGGGGAGGCCTGGCACTGCCGCGATAGCCGCACCGACAGCGGCAGCGGCAGGGGCGAGCCGTCGAAGGTCAGCGACTTGATGCACACGTAGCGGTTCACGGCGCCTCTCCTGCGATTTCGAAGTGGCATCGCACGGCGAATGACGTTTCCACCTCCGGCCTTGCGGCGAGGCCCGGTTCGGTCCGGCCGATCTCGGTAGCCTTGCCGATGGGCAGGTCGCAGCACCGCCCGCCGCGGTAGGGATCAGCCAGCAGCGCCGCCACCGCAGCCGCAGCCAAGTCCAGCTCCCGGTGGGTCTGCTCGGCCGCCTGGCTGCTGCGCGTGTGGAGGGTCACGCGACAGCGGAGGCGGGCGTAGCGGTTGGCGGGATGGTCGTCGGCGGGGAAGAAGTCCTGGCCCTCGTAGTGCACGGCCGCTCGCGGGGCGGCTGTGTCGGCGCTTCCGCCCAGCGTGACCACCGCAAAGCGGCCGCTGGCGCGGAGCGCGGAGACCAGGTTCTGGATGATTTCACTGGCGGCGGTCACTTTTCTCATGTCCTCCGCAGCGTCACGTTGCCCAAGGTTCGGGTCTGTTCGGCGAAGCCGTCGCCGTCGGCGTCGATGGCCAACCGAAGCTGCATCTGCATGCGGGCGAATTCCTGGCGATAGTGCTCGGCCTTGGCCCAGTTGGCGTCGGCCGGGGCGGGGCTTTCCGCGCGGGCCAGGAACACGCCGGCCAGCGTGCCCAGGGCCGCGGCCAGGCGAAGCTGCGCGGAGTCGGCGTAACTGGCGGAGGCGATGGGCGAGGCCTCGACCATCGCCCGCAATTTTTCCGCCAGCGCGGCGGAGATCTGGCGGATCTGCGGCCTGTAAGTGACCACCGCGAATGAAAGGCCGCTGCCCGCCGGCGGCGCGACGGGCGGATCCTGGGCGGCGGCCCGAAGCACCGAGACGGTCAGCTGGTGCGGGCCGCCGACGGAAACAATCTCGCAGGCTCGTCCCTCGGAGGGGATCGTCGTGTACGCCACCAAGACCATCCCCGCTTCCAGGCCGGCGGCCGAGAAGTCGGCGGTGGAGGAGGCAAAGCTTGTGCCCGTCAGTTGGCCGTTAGTCCCGCTGGTCAGTAGGCTGCCCGCCGGGCCGGCGGAAAGGAACAATCCGGGCTCGATCCCCAGCAGGTCTCTATCCTGACAGAATTCGCTCATCGTCGGTTCCTTTTCGGTCTGAGCCTCAAGGTCGAAGACCTTTTACACGTACACGTCATCCAGGGGCCGGGTTTGCCCCGCCCGGTCGCCGATGGGCACCGCGGTCAGTAGGGGCACCCCGCCGCGATACAACGCGGCGGGGACCCCCAGCATGTGGCGGGGCAGGCCCGGCGCCTGGGCGCCGGGAAATCGGTTACGACACGTCCAGGCCCGTGATGATGCCGTGGGCCGATTCGTTGCGGAGTTCCAGCGTGTACTCGCCGATGACCTCGCCGGCCTCGTAGTCGCCGGTGCTGGCCAGGGGCTTGTAGTGGAAGCTGCGCCCCAGCAGCGGCACGACATTGATCCGCGCGCTGTCCAGCAGCAGCACCGTGTTGGCCGGCACGGAGCGGCACAGGATCAGCCGGCAGACGCCGAAGTCGCTCTCGTACACGGCCACCAGGTCGCGGTAGGCCACGTCGGCCGCGGTGTACGAGCGGCTGGCGGAGACGAAGGAATTGATCCGCCGCTTCTGGTAGCCGTTGACCACGATGGTGTCCACGCGGGCGGCGGCCTTCTCCCAGATCAGCCGCAGCGCCAGGTTGAGCTGGGCCTCAGTGAGGTCGGCGTCGGCGGGGAAGCCGCCCACGCCCGGGTGGAACACGTTGGTCGCCAGGGCGGGGATGATGCCCTTCATGGTCCGCCGGACGGTGTCGCTGCCCTGCGGGGTGGCCGTGGGGCCGGCGCCGTTGATGACGGTGCCCTCCAGGTCGCGAAGCAGCTCGCGGATGCGTTCCTGCTTCTGGAAGTCCAGCTCGTCACTGACGGCCAGCTTCCGCACGGCCAGGTCGGACCCGCTGACGCGGACGGCGGCGGTGAAGATCTGCGTCCAGTTGCCCCGCCGCACGCGGTTGGTGAAACGGGCCGTCGGGGCCTCGTCGCCCTCCAGGGCGGCGTTGCCCAGGATGTGTAGCACCTGGTTGTCGGCCAGGGCCGCGGCTGTGGTGCCGCCGTAGCCGCGGGTGACGGTGATCGTCCCGGCCGTGGTGTTGGTCTCGCGGACCAGCAGCAGCTCGCCGCTGCCCTCCGGCCGGACTTGGTCGCCCACGCGGAAGCGGTCGGCATGGTCCACGCCGAAGGTCTCATCCGCCGCTGGGTTGGTCCAGGAGTTGTTGTTGATCGCGTCGGTGTTGGGCAGCAGTTCGTCCTCCAGCCACTCGTGGTACGTGCTGGTGGCAGCTCGCGGCGGGTCGCCCAGATGGTCCAGCAGAGGCGTCTCGTACGGCGAGACGATGCTGACCAGGTCGGCCACGTCCTCGGCGATTTCCGGCAGGGACGCGCCGGCTGCGTAGGTCGCTTTGCCTGTGAATGCCATGGTCTTCTCCTAAGGTTTTTCTAAAGAGTTTTTGTCGAAAGGGTTTTACTTGGCGCCGGGTCGCCGGGTGGCTGCGGCCCCCTGGCGGCGGAGGCGGAGATACTCGGCCACGTCGCGGCGGCTGCCGGTCCGCACCGCCCGCTCGGCCGCCTGGGCCAACTGGGCGAAGGGACCAAGCCGTTCGGACCGCGGCGAGGCGGTGGAAGGCGGTAACGAGGCGGCCGGCCGAAGCAGGAAGGGCTTGTCCAGCAGGAGTTGCTCGACGTTGCGGCGGATGGCCTCGTCGTCCGGGTCGCCGGCCAGGTCCAGTCGCTTGGACAGCAGCAGATTGGCGGCCTCTAAGTCCACCACGCCGGCCTCCATGAGGTACCGCTCGGCGGAGCGCTGGTTGGCGGCGGCGACGAGCTGGCTGCGGGCCTCATCCCGCTGGGCCTCGGCCAGGGCGAGCTCCTCGCTACGGTGATCCATTTGCGCCTTGAGCTCCACCACGTGCTGCTCGATCTCCTGGAGGCGGTTTTCCGCCTGCTGGGCCCGGCGGCGATACTTGATGGACTCACTCACCGGCACGAGCCGGCCCGGGTCGGCGGGGGCGTCGCTCGGCGGCGCGCCGGCTGAATCGGCCTGCGGCGACTGCGATGGTTGCGGCGTCATGGATTATTCCTTTCCGGTTTGGATGTCGGAGTTTTGTGCGTCGCCAGGGCCGGCTGCGGCGAGGGCGTCGAGCGAGGAGTTCGGCTGAGGCTCACTCGAAGCCCCTTGGCCGGACTCCGCGGTCGAGCCGTAGCCCAATTCCCCCAGGATTCGCTCGGCAGGCACGCCCAGGGCGGCCTTGATCTGGGCGTTGCGGAGGTTTTCGGCCTCGTCGTCCGGCAGGGGGCTGGGCCAGTGAATCTCGATGCGGCGGTCCTGCGGGGCGGTGCGGAGACAGCCGGCGGCGTTGAGGTATTCCAGCACCAGTTCCACGATCCGTGCGAGGCCCGTTCCGTAGGTGATGCGCTTCTTGGCCGTGCGGGCGAGCAGGCCGCTCAGCAGCACCTTCAGCGCGGCGGCGCTGGTGAGGTAGCCCACGTTGCCGCGGATCAGTCCCGCCGCCAGCGGCGTGACGGCGGAGACCTTGTCCAGCGCCGCCCGCACCTGTTCGATGTGGGCGTCCTCGCTGGGCGAGCCGGTGTCGCTGCCGAATTCCTCGATGCTGGCTTGGAGGTTGGCGGTGGACCACATCTGCCCCGGGCCCACCGGCCGCTCCAGGAAATCGTCGATGCCCTTACCCAGGTACATCTTAAAGGATTGGTACGTGACGCGGTTGGCGCGGTCGGACAGGCGGGTGTTCAGCTCGTCCTGGAGGGTGATCAGCGGCTCGACGTCGCCTAGCCCATCGTAGCTGCCCGGCAGGGCCATGTTCTGGACATGCACCACCGGCAGGCGGCCTAGCAGGTTCGGTCCCTCGGCCACCAGGACGCGGTCCTCGTACCGCTGCCACCACGTCGGTCCCAGAATCTCGACGACCTCCACCGCCGCCGGGTGGCCGCCCCGGATGGCCCCCAAGCCCAGCCAACCGCGCTGCACCGATTCCAGCCGCGGCGGATGCTTCAGATACCGCTGGACCCAGTAGCGCAGGCGGCGATAGTCGTCTTCGTACAGGATGGGCAGGACGCGAGGCGCCTCGATGGTTTCCAGTTGCAGCCTGGAAGCGGCGGCGACGGCTTGGGCGATCTGGCGGTCGGTGAGCGGCCCGGCGGGGCTGAAGGTATCCGGCAGGCCCGGCCTGCCCGCTGGCGGAGGTGGGGAGCCGTCAGCGGGCTGGCCCGCGGGGCGGAGCAAGGCGACAGAGACGTCCGCGGGGCCGTCGGCCGGGGTTCGAAGGGCAATGTCCACAAAACCGTACACCGCGCCGAACAGCGCCATTTCCTGGAGGAAGCCGGCCCCGCCGTTGGCGTCCAGCAGGGCGGCGATGATGCGTTCAATGGCTGCCGCCGTGCGGCGGTCAGAGGCGGCGGAGCGAATAACGGGGGCTTTGCCGAAGAGGAAGTCCACGGCCGTGTGCACGCGCCAGGCGATGTCGTTTTCGATCACGACTTCCTTGCGGCGCAGGTCGGTGAGGTGGTTGTTGGCGCCGGCCCGGCCGGTGATGCGCGGAGGCAGGCCCATCTCCTGGGCCTGGAAATAGGGCCGGCTGCTGGCATTGAGGGCGTCCGCCGCCGCCCCCAGGGCCGGGATGAGAGGATTGCGAAAATAGTCCCACAGCCGCTGATACCGCTCCGCCACGTCGGCCGATTGCTGATCCACCAGGTACGTCAGGTAATCGCTGTCCAGGTTGCCGTCGGCGAAGTTCTCTAGCTGGAAGCCCATGCCCGTTCTCCTTAATTTCTCCCCTCGCGCCGTCTGCGGCGCGCAGGGCGCAGGCGCATTGAAGCGACGCGGCGCCCGCAACCGCCCAAAGGGGAACAAGAAAAGAAAATGCAAGATTCCTGACTGGCGGCCTCGCCGAGCGACGGCCCCCTGCGCACCAGCTAGCACGGGCTTGTCAAAGCTCCCCGGCTGGCCTATCCTGAAGTGGTATCCGGGCCGTTGGTGACAAGCGTGGGCTCCGAAAGGAGATTTAAAGATGACACAAATCGATCCGGGCCGGGTGAATCCGCCGCCACCTCCAACTCCTCAAACCGGCGGAAGCGGGCTGTCCGTGAACAACTGGACCGTCATCTGCCACTTATCGGCGCTGGCGGGATTTGTCGTGCCGCTGGTGGGCTGGGTGCTGGGGCCGCTGGTGGTGTGGCTGATCAAGGGCAAGGAAGATCCCACCATCAATGCCCACGCCAAGGCGGCGCTGAATTTCCAGATCTCGATGATGATCTACGGGGCGATTTGCCTGGCGTTGATGCTCGTCTTCATCGGGATGGTGCTGCTGCCGGTCGTGGGCCTGGTGGACCTCATCTGCGTCATCATCGCCGCCGTCAAGGCCAGCAACGGGGAGTTGTTCCAGTATCCCCTGTCGCTGAAACTTATCAAATAGCCCGGCAGTCCGGCCAGAAACTGCTCGCGGAGTCTAACAGGATGAACGATCGACACCTGACGTACGCCAGTCCCCTGGACAGCCGCTACGCCAGCGACGCCATGCGGGCGCTGTTCGGGGCGCAGCGGAAATTTTCCACGTGGCGGCGGCTTTGGCTGGCGCTGGCCGAGGCGCAGCAGGAACTGGGGCTGGACATCTCCGCCGAGCAGCTCCGCCAGATGGCCGAGCACCTGGACGACATCGACTTCGCCAAAGCGGCGGAGTACGAGCAGCAGCTGCGCCACGACGTGATGGCCCACATCCACGCGTACGGCGACGCGGCCGAAAAAGCCCGCCCGATCATCCACCTGGGCGCCACCAGCCAGTACGTCAACGACAACACGGACCTGATCCTCATGCGCGAGGCGCTAGGGCTGCTGACGGCCGCGTTGGCGAACATCGTCGATGCCTTGGCCAACTTCGCGCACCAGTACCGCCACCTGCCGTGCCTGGCCTTTACGCACTTTCAGCCGGCCCAGCTCACCACCGTGGGCAAGCGGGCCGCCATGTGGTGCCACGACTTCCTGACGGACCTGCGCGAGCTGGAGCGGCGGCGGGAGGAACTGGAATTCCTGGGCGTCAAAGGGGCCACGGGCACGCAAGCGAGTTTCCTGGCCTTGTTCGAGGGCGACCACGAAAAGGTCCAGAAGCTGGAAGCGATGGTGGCCCAGAAGATGGGCTTCGATCGCCTCTGCCGCGTGACCGGGCAGACCTACAGCCGCAAGGTGGACGCCGCGGTGGCGGCCGCCCTGGCCGGCGTCGGCGCCACCGTGCACAAGTTCTGCAACGATCTTCGGCTGCTGGCGCACCTGAAGGAAATCGAGGAACCCTTCGAAGCCTCGCAGGTCGGCTCCAGCTCGATGCCCTACAAGCGCAACCCCATGCGGTGCGAGCGGGCGACGGGCCTGGCGCGATTCTTGATGGACGTCTCGGCCAGTCCGCTGCACACCGCCGCCGAGCAATGGCTGGAGCGGACGCTGGACGATTCTGCCAACAAGCGCCTGGCCATGCCGGAGATGTTCCTGGCGACGGACGCGATCCTGATGATCTGTCTGAACGTGGCGCAGGGGCTGGTGGTCTATCCGGCCACCATCGCCAAACACGTGGCGGAGGAGTTGCCCTTCATGGCCACGGAGAACATTCTGATGGCCGCGGTCAAGGCCGGCGGCGACCGCCAGGATCTGCACGAGCGCCTCCGCCGTCACGCCCAGGCGGCTGCGGAGCAGGTCAAGGTGCACGGCCGGTCCAACGATCTGCTGGACCGCGTCAAGAACGACGCGGCCTTCGACGCCGTGGACGTGGACGAACTGATGGACCCGGCCGCTTTCGTCGGGCGGGCGCCGCAACAGGTGGAGGAATTCCTCGCCCAGGACGTGGCCCCGATTCGAAAAAAATACGCCAATTTGCTGGGGTCCAAAAGCGAACTGAAGGTGTAATCTATAAGGGAAGGGGAGGGCCACTCGATGACTTCAATGCGGCGGAAGCTATGGCAAATCGTCGTGCTGACGGGCCTGGTCGCGATGACGGCCGGGGCGGTGATGGTCTGGCCGGTTGTTCACGACGTCGCCACCGGCCAGGGGCTGCCCGATACCACGCCGGCAGCCGTCCGGCTGAGTACATGGGCCCTGCCCCTGAGCATGCCCGGCGTGGAGAATTTCTATCGCATCAACGATCACCTGTATCGCGGCGCCCAGCCCACCGAGGTCGGCATGCGCAACCTGCACGCGATGGGCATCAAGACCATCGTCAACCTCCGAGCGGACTACGACGACGCCGACGTGGTCCGAGACACGGACCTGGTACGGGTGAATATCCCCACCGAACCGTGGGACGTGAAAGCCCAGGAGGTGGCGGAATTCCTTAAGGTCGTGACCGATCCGGCGCGGCAGCCGGCGTTCTTCCACTGTCGGCAGGGATCGGACCGCGCCGGCGTGATGGCGGCGGCCTATCGCGTCGTGGTGCAGGGGTGGAGCAAAGACGCCGCCATCCAAGAAATGACCCGCGGCGGCTACGGGTTCCACCGCGCTTGGGCGGGGCTGGTGGACGTCGTCCGCGATTTGGATGTCCAGGACCTTCGCCGGCAACTCAATCTGCCCGCTTCAACCGCTGGCAGGCCGATGGCCGTCCCGCTGGCTACTCCGCAATAAGGGCGACGTCGGCCGGGGCGATTGTCAATCGCACAGCCGTTCCAGGGGCGAGTTCCACCGAACGATCCGCCAAAACCGTGACGCGCCATGTGTCGCCGTTGGACAGGCGACAGAGATATTGGCGAATCTCCCCAAGATAGGTGGTGATTTCGATCGTGGCGGCGACGCTCGAGACGCCGGCAGGGGAGGCCGGCCCTGAGGCTGGGGCGATGGCGATCCGCTCGGGCCGGATGCAGCACAGGACCGCCGAGCCGACCGGCGGGCAGCTCTCGTACGCCGACGTCAAATCCCCCGCGGCCGTCTGGACTTTGCACACGGCGCCGCGGGCCGTCACGCGGCCGGTGATGAAATTGGCCTCGCCCACGAAGTCGGCCACGAACCGGCTGGCGGGGCGATTGTAAATCTGCTCCGCCGTGCCCACCTGGACGACGCGCCCGGCGTCCATCACCGCGATCCGGTCCGCCATCGAGAGGGCCTCCTTCTGGTCGTGCGTGACGTAGATGGCCGTGACGCCGGTTTCCTTCACCAGGTGGCGCAATTGCCCTCGCATGTGCAGGCGCAGGCGGGCGTCGAGGTTGCTCAGCGGTTCGTCCAGCAGCAGGCAGCGGCTGCCGGCGGCCAGGGCGCGGGCCAGGGCGATGCGCTGCTGCTGCCCGCCGGAAAGCTGGTTGGGCTTTCTCCGGGCGAACTCGGCCATCTGCACGCGGGCCAAGTTCTCCTGGGCGATTTGGCGCCGCTGAGCCGCGGGGCGCCGGCGCATCTTGGGCCCGAACTCCACGTTCTGCCGCACGGTCATGTGCGGCCAGAGGGCGTAGTTCTGGAACACCATCGCCGTCTGGCGGTCCTCGACGCTCAGGGCCGTCACGTCGTGCCCGTCGAACAGCACCCGCCCGCCGGTGGGCTCGATCAGGCCGGCGACGATCCGCAGCAGCGTCGTCTTGCCGCAGCCGCTGGGGCCCAGCAGGAAGAACAGCTCTCCGCCCTGGACGGCCAGGCTGACGTGGTCCACGGCCCGCACGGTTCCCGTCGGGCCGGGATAGTCCTTGACGATGGACTCCATCGTAATGTTCATCATGGGATCGTCTCTATTCGTACCGTCTTAAACGTCAAAACGGCAAATCCGAAACTCGAAATTCGAAACAAACGGCAATATGGCAATAGCGAAACAACCAAACTGAAAATCAAAAGGCGTCAACATTTCGTGGCGTGTCATTTTGTTGTTTTAGCGTTTGCTGTTTGCTTTTTGTTTCGAATTTTGGATTTCGAGATTCGGATTTATCCGTTTAGGCTCTGAAGATCGCTCCCAGCCGCTTTCCCAGCAACGCGCTGGCCAGCGCCAGCGTGCCGCCCAGGAACACCATGCCGTACACGCCCAGGGCGGCGGCGATGTTGGCGGCGTCCACGTTGCCCGAGGTCGCCTGCGAATAAATTTCCTTGGTGATGGGGTAGAACTGCGGCGTCTGGGCCAGGATCAGCGAATCGCTCACCTCCAGCATCGAGAACGCGAACGTCAGTACGGCCGCGGCGATGATGTTGGCCGTCACCAGCGGCAGCGTGATCCGCGCCGCCGCCCCGGCGGGCGAGGCGCCCAGGTTCCTCGCGGCCTCCTCCAGCGACGGGCTGACCTGCTGCAATCCGCCGGCCACGCCCCGCACCACGAACGGCAGCCGCCGCACGCTGTAGGCGATCACCAGGATTGCGAACGGATTGACGGTCGGGCCAATGGCCTCTAGCACCGTACCGGGGGCGGTCATGGCGACGTACCCGGCCGCCAAGATCAATCCAGGCACCGCCAGTGGCAGCATGGCCAGGGCGTCCAAGAGCGTTCGGCCCCGCGTGCGGCCCCGCACGATCAGCCAGGCGGCCAGGCAGCCAAAAATTAAGTCCACGACCGTGGAGACGCCGGCGTACCGGAGGCTGTTGGCGATGCTGCGGGCCGTCTCGCTCCGCTGGAGGACGAACGCCAGGTGCCGCCAGGTGTACTCGCTGGGCAGGACCGTGTTGATCCACGTGGCCGAGGCCGCCGTCAGCACCACGCCGGCGTGCGGCAGCAGGGCGGCCAGGATGAGCAAGCCGAACACCGCCCAGGCCCCCAGCGTGCCGAGGGGGCCAAGCTTCCGCAGCTCCGCAGCCACGGAGGCCTTGGTGGTCTCCGCCAGCCCCCCGCGCCCGAACAGGAACTTGCCCAGCACGTACAGCGACACGGAGGCCGAGAGCATCACGAACACCAGGCTGTACACCGCCGGGGTGGTCTCGCTCTTGGCCAGCTCCCTGAAGATGGTCACCGCCGTGAGGCGGTCGTAACCCAGGATCAGCGGCGTGCCGATGTCGGTCAGCGACCAGAGGAACACCAGCGTCCCGCCGGCGAACAACCCGGGGCGCATCAGCGGCAGCGTGATGCGCCGGAACGTTTGCCACGGACCGGCGCCCAGGTTCCGGGCCGCCTGGGAGTAGGCCGGGTCGATGTTGGCCAGGGCGGCTGAGGCGTTCAGGTACAGGATGGGGAACAGGTGCAGGCTTTGCAGCACTACGATGCCCCAGAACCCCGCCCCCAGGTAATCCGGCGGGCGAGCGGTGGCGAAATTCAGCACGCCGATTTTTTCCAGCAGCAGGTTGAGCGCCCCGAACTGGCTGAACAGCCGCCGCATGGACAGCGCCCCCACGAACGGCGGCAGGATCATCGGCGCCAGCAGCGCGATGCCCAGCACCCCCTGGCCGAGGAACCGCGTCCGGGCCCTCAGCACGGCCGGCGGGATGGCGATGACCAGGGACACGGCCGTCGTCGCGCAGGCCAGCAGAAGGCTATTGCCCAGGTATTGCAGATTCAGCGAGTCGGTCAGCGTGGCGGCGAACCAGAAAAAGGTCCAATGGCCGGCCTCGCGAAAGCCGGTGCTGATGCCCAGGCAGACTGGCACCACCAGAAAGGCCAGCAGAAACGCGACGATCAGTTCCACGGCCGCGGTCTGGAACGTCCCCGCCAGGCACGCTCCAAAGGTCACCAACGCAAAATACGCCAAGGCCGTCGCCACCGGCGCGTGGCCGCGGAATTCCCACGCCGCCAGCAGCAGAACCAGGGGCACCAAGGCGGCCCACGTCGGCAGCCGCCGGGGAGCCACGGCCAGGCCCAGCAGCACGCAGCCGACCCCGGCCAGCATGCTCCGCGCAAGGCCCGTCGCCGGGCCCAGGGCCGTGCTAAGCAGCGCCGCGGCCAGGACCACCGAGGCGAGCCGCAGCGGCCGGCGGCTAACGGGCCGAGTTGTCGCGTTCGAGGCGTTCATGAGCCGGAGGCGATCCTCGCGTACTTGTCGTGGAAAAAGTTTCGCCAGCCCACGTCGATGCGGTACAGGGCCTTGGCGTCCTTGGGCGCCAGGTCCTTGGAGTTCATCTTTTCGACGGTGTCGACGTTATCCGGCAAGGCGAAGAATTTCTTCTGAAGCCGGCGGTATTGATCCTGCCGCGACGGGTCGGCTGCCAGGGCGTTCAACGTCCGCCGGGCCGCCCGCAGATCGTCGATGTTGTCCACCGCGGCCGCCACGACCAGGCGCCGCAGCACGCCGGAATTTACCCGTTGCGTTTCTTCGCCGCTCGCCTGGGCCGCGACGCTTTCGTAAGGGTTGACCACGCTAGGCAGCAGTTTGCCGGCGTAGATTTGATACACGTCGCGGCGGATGGGCTGGCGCCCCAAGGCGGTGCGAATCGGGCCGTCCTCGTCGCCCACCGGCAGCGCCCACAGCGCCTGGCCGCGGACGGACATCACGAAGTCCACGAACCGCTGGGCCAAGGCGGGGTGGGGCGGGTTTTTCAGGATGCCGATGGGGTCGGAGCTGAAGCTCGTCTGGCCTTGCGGGCTGACGTAGACCAGCTGGCCCGGCGCCTCAGCCACGCGCGTCAGGCCGTAGAAGTCGATGCTCGTAGCGACCAGGGCGTCGCCCAGGACCGGGGCGTTGGCGGCCGCCCCGGCGGCATCGGCGATCCGCTTGGCATTGCTCAGCACCGCCAGCAGCCGCGCCCAGCCCGCCGGCCAGGTCTGCTCGCTCTTGACGATGGTCAGATACGTCATCGTCACCGAGCCGCTCTGGGCCGGGTCGGCTAATTCGATCAGGTCGGTGAAGCGCCGGTCGCCCAAGTCCTGCCAGAAGTGCGGCGGGTCGATCCGGCAGCGGCGGAGCATCTCGGCGTTGTAGAGGAATCCGAAGCCGCTGAGGGCCGAGCCGATCCAGCGAAGCTGCGGGTCGATCAGCGACTGGCCGTTGAGATCAGGCGGCACGTTGGCCAGGACGTCGCCGGCCAGCTTCATCGGTTGCAACAGGCCGCCGGGGTGGCGGTCGGTGGGGCGGACCAGGACTTGAAAGAGGATGTCCCCGCCGCCCCAGAGGACGTCGATCCGCGACGTGTCCGCCTCGGCATAGACGTTCTGGAGGTATCGCTGGATGGCGCTGCCGCCGCCCACGTCCCGCCGCTCGAAGGATACTTTCAACCCGTAGGTCGCGGCGTGGTACAGCGAGAAGGCCCGCTCGTACTCGTCCAGGATGTTCTCGTTGTGGGCGCTGAGCAGAACCAGCGTGACCGTGGGCAGGTCGTCCAGGGTGCAACCGAATCGCTGGCGGACTTGCCGGTCCGCCTCGGCCGTCTGGCGGTCGGCGGTGTGGTCTTTGCTCTGACAGCCGGCCGGCCAGGCCGCCAGAAACGCCAGGGTTAGGACTGCCCACCATCGGGTGGCACGCGTCATCGCCACACCTTTCATGCCGCGCCCGTCCGGGGGGCGGACGGGACGAGCGGAAATGCGCCTTGAGGCCAGTGCACCGCGCTGAATGTGATGTGTTATCGCCCCGCCGAGCCGCAGTCAAGTCAAGGCCCGCTAACCCCAGCCGCCAGCGATGGTTTAGAGACCCATGGATGGTTGCCTTGTAATTTTTAACCCTCCGCGTTTTGGCTATAATAAGTTTTGAAATAATATCTTATAGAAATTTCACAAGTAGATCTCCGCTGCCGGCCTGGGACGATGCGCCCCGGGCCGGAATGAATGTTAAACTTCCCTGGGTTGTCTGGGGTTCGTGAGTAAAGGAGGTTCGTAGTGGTGTGGAAGCGGTTATTGGGGTGGGAATCTTCGTCTGAACCCACACGGTTGGTACGGCTGATGTGCATCTATATCGCGGCCATGATCGTGGCCGGGTTTGGGATGGTGATGCGCGGCGGGCCGGTGACCAATGCCATCCTGGGCTCGGTGATCGTCATCATGGCGACCGCGATGGTTTTTCAGGTGTGTTGGGCGATGAGGCAGCAGCGGCAACAGTCTGCGATGATCCACCAGGCCGCCATCCAGGCCGAGCAACACTACATCAACGTCCTGCGGCAGATCATCTGCATCGTGGAAGCGCGGGACCGTTACAGCCGGGGGCACAGCGAGCGCGTCGGCCGGCTTACCGAGCAGATCGCCCGCCAGATGGAACTTCCGGCCTCGCAATGTGAACTCCTGAACGTGGCCGGGCAATTGCACGACATCGGCCTGCTGACCGTCCCGGACGGACTGCTCCGCAAGCAGGAAGGCTTCGGCGTCGGCGATTACCGGATGGTCCAAAAGCACAGCGAGGTGTCTTACGAACTTCTCAAGCCGTTGGAGTCGCTGGCGGAGGTTCTGCCGGCGATCCGGCACCACCACGAGCGGCTCAACGGCACCGGATATCCCGCGGGCCTGGCAGGGGAGGGCATTCCCTTGGAGGCCCGCATTTTGGCGGTGGCGGACGCGTACGACGCCATGACGCACGATCGGCCCCAGCGATCCGCCATGACGCCGCTTCAGGCGATGGAAGAGCTACGCCGCTGCACGCCTTCGGGCTATGACGCCCGATGCGTTGAGGCCCTGGCCCAGATCATCAACCTGCCGCAATTGCAGGAGGTCATGGCGCTGGTCGAGACGGCGGTCTAAGGCTGCAGACTTGCCTGCCGGCAGGATCCACTTGTTGATAACCTTTCCTTGGGCGCGGTGGGGCCTGCCTGCCAACAAGCCCCACCGCGCGACACGCATTTCGCCCCTCATCATCGGGTTGACTCACCTGCGGGGTGTGGCTATAGTTCTTTAGTCAGACCCGCCCTACCTACCGGCAGGCTGCCGGTAAGCGGGGATGAGTCCCAAAGGAATATCTGAGCTGCCCCCAAAGCGGCGAAACAGCCTATGAGCCATTTCCGTCTGCTTCGTGACCCCGCCAAATACGTCGCTCATGACTGGGACCTGGTGGCTGACGTTCCAGCCCGCCGTCAATGGCTGGACCACTTCCAGCAGCACTTCGAGGTCATGCTCACCCACGCCGGGACGCAGTACGGCCGAAAGGCCACCAAGCAGATCGCCGCCGCACGGGAGCAGTTCCGCCAGGCCATCGAAAAGCTTCGCCAAGATCCCGCCTCATTGCCCAGCGGGCGGCTGAACATCCTGGAATTGTGCCAGCTTCGCGACGCCACGCTGAGGGCCGCCGGCCTGCCGGACCCCTTCAAGCACGTCAAGGACCGCGAGAACGCCTCCGCCGCGGCGCTGTACCCCGCGGTTGTTCGCAAGCTGCACGCCATGGGCGGTCCGGCCCGCTGGCTGCACCTGGTCAAGTGCGTGTTCGCCGGGAACGTCTTCGACCTGGGCAGCCAGGCGACGATGCACCTGGCCGCCGAGCCGACGGACTTCCTGGCCACAGTGGCCAACGGCAAGCCCCGCCCCTGGCTGATCGACGATTACGATCGCCTGGCCGAGGACCTCAAGTCCATCCCCCCGGCCAAGTGGAGCAAGGCCGTCGTCTTCGTGGACAACGCCGGCACCGACTTCGTCCTGGGCGTCATGCCGCTGGCGCGGGAGCTGGCGCTGGCGGGCACGAAGATCGTGCTGGCCGCCAACGAGCTGCCCAGTCTCAACGACATCACGGCCGACGAGACCGTCGTGGTGCTGGAGCAACTGGCGGCAGCCGACGAAGACCTGGCCACGCTGATCTCCGCCGGCATGTTCGAGGTGGTCTCCACGGGCAACGGCAGTCCGCTCATCGATCTGTCAGCGGTCAGCGACGAACTCAACGAAGCCGCCGCCGACACGGAGCTGGTCGTCCTGGTCGGCATGGGCCGGGCCGTCGAGAGCAACCTGGACGCCGACTTCACCGTCGATGCCCTCCACCTGGCGTTGCTGAAAGACGCCTCCGTGGCCAAGCAGATCGGCGGGGCGCTGTTCGACTGCGTGTGCAAATACACCCGCGCGGGCAACTAATTTACAAAAGCCCCGCCCGGCGGTCCTTTCCTTAATCAAGTCCTTTCCCCCAATGGCCGAATGTGCTGAAAGATGAGCACTTGCGCGCCTCGAATGGATGCGCCAGAGGTGAAATGTGGCTGCGCTTGAGGAACTTAGCGCCCCGCAAATCGACGAGGTGGTCGCCGCGGCCGTGCAGCGTCACGTGCCGGTGATGGTCACCGTTCTGCGGGACGACCGCTGGCAGATGACCGCGGGCAGGGCTTCGGCCCTTCGCGGCCTGCACCTGTTGCTGGAACTATTGGACGGCGCGGAGAAGGCCGGGGACGGCGGGGACGCGAAGTTCGCCGCGGCCGAGAAGGTGGGCGTTAGCTTCAAGCTCAGACACCACAAATACCTTTTCACCGCCACCGTGGTCGGCGTGGATCGGGAGCCTGCAAGCAACGTGCTGGCCGTCTGCCGCCCCAACCGCATGCAGCGGTTGCGGCGCCGTGCCTATGCCCGCGCCGTGGTGCCGGTCAACCGGATCGTGCGGGCGTCGTTTTGGCTGGGCGGACAGTTGGCCGAACCGACCGGCGCCTCGCCCACCACGCCCGTGTGGTCCGGCCGGGTCATGAACCTCAGCGCGGGAGGTTTTCAGCTTCTGGTCGACGCCGCGGCCACGGAAAACGTGGAAGACGGCAATACGGTCGGCGTTCGCATCGTCTTTGGAGTGGGGGAACAGGCCGTCTACGCCGACGCGGAACTCCGCCACATCCAACCGCTGGGCCCCAAGGTGATGATGGGCTTCCGTTTTGTCGGCCTGGACCAGACCAACGCAGGCCGCCAGGCCCTCAAGCAGATCATCGCCAAAGTCACGGAATACGAGCGCCTGGCCGAGGAGATGCACAAGCCCCTGCCCGAGGAATCCATCCAAGCGATGGCCGCGGCCGCCGGCTCCTCGCCCCAGGAAGACTGACCGCGGACCGAACCGGCCTTTTACGGTGGCTTGAAGATTTCTCCCTTCCGTCTTACCATCGACGCCGTGGCCCCTGAGAAAAAATCCGTGACCGCCTATGCCGTCTGGCCCACCGCCTGGGGGCCGATGGGGGCGGCCCGCAGCGCCGCCGGCGTCTGCCGCGTCATCCTGCCGCACTATCAGGGCGACCAACTGCGCGATCTGCTGACCTGGGAATATCACCAGGCGACCAACGATGAGAGCCCGTTCGCGGGGCTGATCGCGATGAGCCGTGATTATTTCAACGGCAAGGTGGTGGACTTCGCGTCGATCGTCTGCGACCTGCCGGCCGAGGACAGCTTCAGTGGCAAGGTGCTGCGGGCCTGCCGGTCGATTCCCTACGGCCAGACGCGAAGCTACCACATCCTGGCCGAGATGATCGGTTCCGGCGACGCCGCCCGCGCCGCCGCCGGCATCTTGAGCAAGAACGCTGTGCCGTTGGTGGTACCCTGTCATCGCGTGATCTACGCCGACGGGCAAAGCGGCGGCTTCAGCGCCCCCGGCGGGGAGGCGGTCAAGAAGCGCCTGCTCGAGCTGGAGCGCACCGTCGCCGGGCCGCGCGAGAGATAAAACCTTCGGCCCGCCCTTGACATCCTCGCGGCGGTCTGGATAATGCCCCCTTCCGGCTTTCGGCTTCCTGCTTCCTGCACAAAGGAGCTCCAGCGTGTACGCGATTATCGAAGACAGCGGCCGACAACTGCGGGTCTCTCAGGGCGACGTCGTGGACGTCGATCTGCGCGACCTGGGCAAAGAGGCCAAGCAGGTGATCTTCGACCGCGTGCTGCTGATCGGCGGGGAAGGGGAAATGAAGGTCGGCACGCCGCTGGTCAAGGGGGCCAAGGTCCTGGCCGAGGTCGTCTCGCCGCTGGTCAAGGGCGAGAAGATTCACATCATCAAGTTCCGCCGCCGCAAGACCTATCGCCACAAGATCGGCCACCGGCAAAAGTATCTCCGCGTCCGCGTGACCCAGATCGTCGCCTAGCCCGCCGGCTACACCTCGGCCAAAAGTTGCTCCAGCTTGCGATGCACCGCCTGGGGGCCTTCGGACAGAAACGCGTCCAAAACTTCCTGGGAGCACAACCGCGTCATGATTTCGCTGCGGCGGTGGCGGTCGGCGACCTTCTGCCGCAACGCTTCGCGCAGCTCACCGACCAGCCGGGCGAACTCGCCGATCCGCGGCGGCAGGGAGGGGGCGAGCAGGTCCCGCAGGTGCACCGCCAAGGCCGGGGCCGAGCCGCCGGTTCCCACGGCCACCACCACGTCGCCGTCCTTCCAGACGGCTGGGAGGAAAAAGTCGCAGTCGTCGGGCTGATCCGCCGCGTTGATCATCGCCCCGGCGGCGCGGGCGTCGGCGGCGATCTG
>JBEKZI010000130.1:0-3010 GCA_049510055.1 Phycisphaerae bacterium
TGTTCTTCCTGGACTACATCGGCACGGGCCGCCTATCGCCGCCGCGAATGGCCCAGATCGTCAAGGGCGTGGTGGACGGATGCCAGCAGGCCGGCTGCGCGCTATTGGGCGGGGAGACGGCGGAGATGCCGGCCATCTATCGCGGGGAGGATTTCGACCTGGCCGGCTTCGCCGTCGGCGTGGTGGAGCGGCGGAAGATGGTAGATGTTCACCGCGTGGAGGTCGGCGACACGGTGATCGCGCTCGCCAGCGACGGGCTGCACTCCAACGGGTACGGCCTGGCGCGTCGCGTGCTGCTGGAGCGGGCCGGCTACGGTCTAGACGACCGCCCGCCGGAGCTGGAAGGCCGAAGCGTCGGCGAGGAGATGCTGCGGCCGACGCGGATTTACGTCAAGAGCATCCTGAAGGTGCTCAGCCGCTATCGCGTGAAGCGCGTGGTCAAGGCCATGGCCCACATCACCGGCGGCGGCCTGGTGGGCAATGTGCCGCGGGTGCTGCCGGAAGGGCTGACCGTGCGGATCAAGCGCGACAGTTGGACGGTGCCGCCGATCTTCAGGCTCATCGCGGCCAAGGGCCCGGTGGACGACCTGGAGATGCTCCGCGTGTTCAACATGGGCGTGGGGTTCGTGATGATCGTGGCCCCGCCGTTCGCCCGGTCGATCATGAACGAGCTGCGCCGCCGCGGCGAGCGATGCTGGATGCTGGGCAAGGTGCGCAAGGGCGGGCCGGAATTGGAATGGGCCTGAGCCGCCCGGCGCGGTGCGTCATTTCGATATTTGGCATTTCGAAGTCGGCCAACTCGGTTTACAGTAACCTCGTCGGGAAGCGGTGGAATGAGTCATGGCGGATAAGAAGTCCACGATCCTGGTGGTCGGTTCGGTGAACATGGACCTGGCCGTGCGCAGTCCGCGCATGCCGGTCCCGGGCGAGACGGTGCTGGGCGAGGGGTTGGTCGTTTCTCCCGGCGGCAAGGGTGCCAACCAGGCGGTGGCCGCGGCGCGGCTGGGCGGCAGGTGTGCGTTCATCGGCTGCGTGGGGAAGGACGCCTTCGGCCAGCAGTTGCTCGCCGGCCTGAAGGCCGAGGGCGTGGACTGCTCCTGCGTGCAGGAAACCTCCGACGCCCCCACGGGCATCGCCGTCATCATCGTGGACGCCAAGGGCGAGAACGCCATCGTGGTCGCCGGCGGCGCCAACCGGAGCCTGGCCCCCGACGACATCTTTCCCTGCGAGAAGATGTTCGCTTCCGCCTCCGTGGTGCTGCTGCAATTGGAGCTGCCGCTGCCGACCGTTCGGGCGGCCATCGACCTGGCCCGCCGCCACCGCTGCAAGATCATCCTCGACCCGGCCCCCGCGCACCGCCCCCTCGACGAGGCGCTGTACCAGGTGGACATCATCTGCCCCAACGGCCTGGAGGCGGAGTGGATCGCCAACCAGGGCCAGCCCGTCGAGGAGCGGACGGCCAAGACGCTCGCCAGCGACCTCATCGCCCGCGGCGCCGGGGCGGCCGTGGTGAAGCTGGGGGCGCGCGGCTCGGTCGTCGTCACGGCCGACGGGCACGTGTATTCCGTCCCGGCCTACAAGGTGTCCGTCGTGGACACCACCGCGGCCGGCGACGCCTTCGCCGGCGCCCTGGCCGTGGCTGTGGCGAGGGGCGATGGCATCCACCAGGCGGCCAAGTTCGCCAACGCCGCCGGGGCGCTGGCCTGCACGCGGTTCGGCGCCCAGCCGTCCATGCCCACCGCCGCGGAAGTGGCCGACCTGATGCAGGACCAGCCGCTGTAGCTTCGGCTGAAACCCTCCCCACGCTGAAAAGGGCGACCTAGCATGGTACACTTCTGCACACGCATTTATTTTCATTGTCCCTAGTGAATCGCGGCGTCGAGGTATGCGTTGAGCATGGCGGGTTCCAAAACACGTCGGGAAGGGTTGGGCTTCGGCGAGGTGATTCGATTGAGCTGGCCGACCAGCCTGGCCATGCTCAACACCACCCTGCTGAGGTTCGTGGACGGGCTGATGGTCTCGCGGGTCGGCCCGGCGCCGTTCAGCGCCCAGTTCCTCGGCGGCATGTTCGCCTTCATCCCCGAGAGCTTCGCCACCGGCATGCTGACGGTGGTGAACACGTATGTCAGCCAGAACTTCGGCGCCGGCCGACACCGCCAGAGCGGGCGGTACGGTCTGGCGGGGCTGTCGGTGGCGCTGGTCTTCGCGGCCGCCATCGCGCCGCTGGCGTTTATCGCCAATCACATCTTCAATCTCTTCGGCCACGCCGCCGACGTGACCGCCCTGGAAACGATGTACTTCCAGTACATGGTGCTCAGCGTGCTGGTGACGCTGCCGGCCCGCGCGCTGGAGCAGTTTTTCTTCGGCATTCACCGTCCCAAGATCGTCCTGGTGGCCTCGGTGCTGGCCAACGTCGTCAACGTGGTGGCGATCTACATTCTGATCTTCGGCAAGCTGGGCTTTCCGGCGATGGGGCTGCAAGGGGCGGCCATCGGAAACCTGTTCAGCTGGACGCTGCAACTGGCCGTGCTGCTGGGGGCGTTCCTGGCCCCGGCGATCCGCCGGCAGTTCGCCACGCACCTGTGGCGGGCCGTGCGGCTGCGGCATTGCCTGGACATCTTCCGCATCGGCTGGCCGGCAGGCGTGCAGTTGTGCAACGACGTGGCCACCTGGGGCCTGTTCACGGCGGCCCTCGTGGGGCGGTTCGGCACCGAGCACCTGGCGGCCAGCACGGCCGCGATGCGGTACCTGGGCATCTCGTTCATGCCGGCGGTGGGCATTGGCGTGGCCACGACGGCCATGGTGGGCAAGTCCATCGCCCAGGGGCTGCCGGACCGCGCGCGGCGGCGGACCCACGCGGCGCTGATCGTCGCGATGATCTACATGGGGCTGTGCGGGATACTGTTCTACTTCTTCCGCCACGGGCTGGTGGAGTTCTTCGTCCGCGTCTCGCCGGAAGAGCACCTGAACGCCGCCCGCATCGTGGCCATCGGCCAGAACGTCCTGCTGT
>JBEKZI010000131.1:0-2968 GCA_049510055.1 Phycisphaerae bacterium
CCGCCGCCGGCTTGCAGGGCCGCCACAAGCGCCCGGCCGAGCGCCAGCGTGTCGATGCCCGCTTTGCGATTCAGCTCCGCCTGAAGCGGCCAGATGTCCTCCAGCGAGTTGATGGTCCGATCCGCCATGGTTCGCTCCTTTGAGATTCAGCAGCCGCCGCAGCCCATCAGTGTAGGCCGATTGCCCCTGAAGGCAAGGGCGCACCGCCAATGAAGGCTTTATCGCCGGGGCCAGGCGGCTACAATGCCAGCCATGTGCGGATTTGCCGGTGAGTTTTTTTTTGGCAAGGGCGCGGGTCGCGCGGACCTGGCGCTAATGGAAAAGCTGGCCGCCCGGCTCGTCCATCGCGGGCCCGACGAGGAAGGCGGCTTCCTGTCGTCCGACGGGCGATGCGCGATCGGCTTTCGCCGCCTGGCCATCATCGATCCGCCCGGCTCGCACCAGCCGATGAGCAGCCCCGACGGCACGCTCACCGTCGCGTTCAACGGCGAGATCTACAATTTCCGCCAGCTCCGCCAGGAGCTCACCGCTCAGGGCTGCCGCTTCCGCACGGCCGGGGACACCGAGGTCCTGCTGCACCTGTACCGCCGCGACGGGGCGGACATGCTGCGGCACCTGGACGGGATGTTTGCCTTCGCAATCTACGACGCCCAGGCCGGGCGGTTGATGCTGGCGCGAGATCGCCTTGGCGAAAAGCCGCTGTGGTACGCGGCCCTGGCGGGCGCAATCGTCTTTGCCAGCGAGGCCAAGGCGATCCTGGGGCATCCTGCGGTGGACGCGTCCGTTGATTTTCAGTCCATAACATATTATCTGACAATAGGTTACATTCCTGCTCCAGCTTCGGCATATCGCGGCGTACGAAAGCTCCCTCCAGCTCACTGCATGATAATTCCCGCCTCGGCGTTCGGCTGTCCGGCGCCGCAGCGTTACTGGCAGCCGGCGGCGGTGGAGCTGCCGGCCTCGCGTGCGGAGCTGGCGGAACTGGTCCGTCGGAAAGTTTTGGACGCGGTGGCCAGCCGGATGGTGGCCGACGTGCCGCTGGGGGCGCTGCTGAGCGGCGGGGTGGATTCATCCATTGTCGTGGCCGCGATGAGTCGCGCCGCCGGCCGGTCGGGCGGCGTGCGGACCTTCACGGCAGGTTTCACGGACGCGCAGTTCGACGAGCGACCGGCCGCGGCCGCGGTGGCGAGGCACTGCCGGACGGAGCACACGGAGCTTCTAGTCCAGCCCGCGCCGCGCGAGGCGCTGAACCGGATCGTTGCGATGTACGACGAACCGTTCGGCGACTCCAGCGCCCTGCCGACGTGGCTGATCTGCCAGGCCGCGCGGCAGCAGGTGAAGGTGGCCCTGGTCGGCGACGGCGGCGATGAGACGTTCGGCGGTTACGAACGTTATCGGGCCTTGAACCTGGCGGCCACGATGGGACCTCTGAAGTTCGCCGCCCTTCGCCTAGCGGCCGGATTAGCTCGGCCGTGGGCGCCGCACAATGAGCGGAACCGACTTCGGAGGATGATAAGGTTCGCAGATGCAATGTCGTATCCTTTTTCTGTGCAATACTTTATATACAGGCGACTCTTCGGTCCAGACGACCTTCTCCGCCTGTTGAGCGACGAGATGCTCCAGCAGACAAACTCCGACGCCCCGGCCAAGTGGTTCTGCGATTTGTACGAGGACCAGAACGAGAACGAGAAAGCCGGCGACGAAGTCTCCGCCGCCCAGAGGCATGACCTAGCGACGTACCTGCCGGACGATCTGCTGGTCAAGACGGACATCGCCTCGATGGCATGCTCGCTGGAGCTCCGGGCCCCGTTGCTCAGCCACCAGCTTGTGGAGCTTGGTCTATCGCTGCCTCTGGCGGCCAAGATCGCCGGCTCGCACGGCAAGGCCATCCTTCGCGAGGTTTTTTGCGATTTAGGTTCCGGCGATGGCTTGCTGCCCGCGGAGGTTTTCCGCAGACCAAAGCGAGGCTTTGGCGTTCCGCTGGGCCGGTGGCTGCGTGAGGATCTCCAGCCGCTGGTTCGGGAGCTTTTGCTGACGCCTGGCCGTGCCTTTGGGCGTATGTTCAGGCCAGAGGCCCTGGCCGGCCTGGCGAATGACCACATCTTGGGCCGTGCAGACCACAGCCACAGGCTTTGGGCACTTTTAATCCTAGCTCGCTGGCTTGATGGAACTACATAGTCTCTCCGCATTGTTCCACGTGGAACCTTCCTGCCGGTAGGCAAGCACACCCAAGAATTGTAATCTTTCATGGTTTCAAGCCAGAATTCGATGAATTGCACTTGCGTCGGCGCTCGGACGTGATATTCTTCCTGGCGAATAATCCCGCCTTCGATAGGCAGGTTTGTTCCACGTGGAACAATCGCGGACCTGCCTGCGGTAGGCAGGTGTAAGCATTTTTCACAGGGAAAGGATGCCCATCATGTCAGCCAACCCAGGCGACCCCCTCAAGCACGCTCATTCCAAGCCAAGGCTAGGCCGCGGGCTTTCGAGCCTGATCCCAGGCCATGCCGAGGCAATCCCAGCCGACGACCAGTCATACCAGCATGTCACGGGTCTGCCGCCCGTGGCGCCGCCGGCGACTTCTGTGGCGCCTCAAGTGCCGCAGGCGGCCGCGCCATCGCAGGCAAGGCCGGAGGAAATAAGGATCGACGACATCACGCCGAACCCTTACCAGCCGCGACGTCAATTCCGCCCGGAGGAGCTGGCGGATTTGGCCTCCAGCATCGCCGCCCAGGGAATCCTCCAGCCGCTGATCGTCGCACAGACTTCCGGAGGCGCTGGTGCTGTTGGCGAAAAACCGTTCGTGCTGATTGCCGGCGAGCGGCGGCTCCGCGCGGCGCGGCAGGCGGGTCTGGCGGCCGTGCCGTGCATCATCCGCCAGGCCAGCCCGCAGCAGATGATTGAGTGGGCGCTGGTCGAGAACATCCAACGCGCGGACCTCAACCCCTTGGAGCGGGCCGAGGCCTAC
>JBEKZI010000132.1:0-2809 GCA_049510055.1 Phycisphaerae bacterium
GTTGGTCTGCACGATGACCTGTATTTCCGACAGGTCGGGGATCGCGTCCACCTTGATGTGAAAAATTCCCCACACGCCCGCCACGAGCAGGAAGCCCGTCAGAATGATCACCAGCAAGGTGTTGCGGATGCACCAATCGATTAGTTTGGCAATCATCGCGATGGGCCTTCGTGGCTACATTCCGGGCATGGGAGGCATGCCTCGTTTTTCCTGGCCGGCAGGACTGGCTGGTTCCATCGCCGGCGCGGTGGTCGCGGTGGCCGCCGGCCTCTGGCCCGTTACAGGGAGGGAGGTTCGCTTGTCGAAGCATTCCGGCATGGCCTTGCCGAAGTAAGGATTCCTGACCGGCCCAGCCGGCTGGAGCCAGATGTCGCCGCCCTGGTTCTCGCGGAACATCGGGCAGTGGAGTTCCTGCACTTCCTTGCCGAAGGCCGGCGGCACGCCCGTGGCCAGCAGGAGCTTGGCCAGGGCATGGCCCATGTCGGCGAAATTCTGTCGCGCCTCGCCCAAGTCCTTCGCCTCAGCCAGTTGCCTGGCCTTGGCGCCCATGTCGGCTACTTCCATGTGCACGTGCCAGAAGTGGGGATGGTCCGGAATCTCCACCTGCACCAGGCCGGCCGCCTGCCGGGCCAGGTCGGCGGCCGAGGGGCCTATGCCCTCCATGCGGTCGTCGGCCAGGGCGGCGCCGACGGCGAAGTAATCGTTCAGAATCTTGACCAGCGCCTCCGAAAGCGGCGCCGGCAGCGTGGTCAATTCGGTCGGCCCGGCCAGGACGGCCTGTTGAGGCTGAGTGGCGGCCAGGGCGCCGGGGACCATCTTGGCCAGGGCCTCTCGAATGTTGGCTTCGCTGTCCAGCAGGAATTGGCCGCTGACCACGACGATGTCGCCGGCCTTAAGTCCCTCCAGGACCTCCACCATGCCGCCCTCGGCGTCGACGCCGAGCTTGACGTTCCGGGGCAGGAATCGCCCCTCGCCCAGGCTGACGAAGGCCACCTGACGCTCGCCGGTGTCCAGCACGGCCTCGCGAGGCACCAGCAGGCGGCCATGGGCCAGGGTGCTTTGGATCTCGACGTTGGCGAACATGCCGGGCTTCAGCAGCAGGTCGGGATTGGGAAATTCCAATCGCACCTTGACCTGGCGGAGTTCCTGGTTGAGGTACGGGTAGACGTACGTGACCTTGCCTTCGAACGTCTGGCCCGGGACGTACGTCAGGCTCATGATCGCCTTCTGGCCCACCTGGACGTAGGGAATCTGGTATTCGTACAACGTGACCATCACCCAGACCGTGGACAGGTCCGCGATGCGGAACAGTTGCATGCCCGGATCGACCTTCATTCCCTGGAAGACGTTCTTGGCGATGACCAGGCCCTTCAGCGGGCTGCGGAGCGCCATGGTCTTGGACGACTTGCCGATGCGTTCCAGTTCCTCGATTTGCTGGGGAGAGATGTCGAAATACTCCAGGCGTTTGCGTGCGGATTCCAGCAGGCCCTTGTCCCAGCTTTCGCCGCCGGGGCTTCCGGTCGTCTTGCCGGCTTTGTAGGCCTGAAGGTACTCCTCCTGGGCCGTATAGAGCTCGGGCGAGTAGATGTCCAGCAGCGGCTGATCCTTCTCCACGGGCTGGCCGAGGGAATCGACGTAGAGCTTTTCAATCCAGCCGCCGACCTTGAGGTTCACGTCGCCGACCAGCGGCTCGGCGTAGTCCACCATGCCCACGGTGCGGATGTCCCGCGTGAGGGGGCCTTCCGTCACCGGCGCGACCCGCACGCCGATGTCCTGCGTGATAATCGGGTTAATCACGATCTCAGGACCGGCGCCGGCCGGCATCGCGGGCATGGCCATGCTGCCGTGCTGGTGGCCGGGCATGGCTGTCGCGGCCTGTTTTTTCCCGCCCGAAGCGGACCTGCCCCAAAAGTATCCGGCCAGGATCGCCACCGCGGCCACGAGCACCACGATGATGAATAATCCAAGACGCGGCCCGCGCGGCGGCGGGGGGCTTGGCGGCGGCTGCGAGGAATGTTCCTGTGAGTCGCTTTTCCCGATCATGACACGCTCCTGTCAACCTGCCTGCCGGTCCGTTAGATAATTCTAGGACTTCCGGATGCTTACGGCGGGCTTTCTCCCTGTGGCGGCGGAGCGACGGCGGCCGGCATAGTCGCAGGCGGGGTCGGCGGCGGCGCCGTCGCCGTGACGTTTGACAGCGGCCCGCCGACGAGCATCTCCAGCTCCGCCAGGCGCTGCTGGCGGTCCGCGATGGACCGTTCGTAGTTGAGTTGGAACTCCAAGAGCGTTCGTTGCGAGTCGATCAGGTCCGTGAACGAGGACGCCCCGGACCGGTAAGACGCCTGGAGGCTCTTGAGCGCCTGGGTCGACTGGGGCAGCAGCGTGTCGCGGTAGAGGGCGACCCGCCGATCCGCGTCGCGGTACTCGTAGGCGGCTATCTTGAGGTCCGATTGGAGCCTGTTGGCTGTCTGGGTCTTGTCCAGTTGGGCGGCGCGGAGCAGGGCGTGGGCCTGGCGGACGGCGGCGGCGTTCTTGTGCCACCAGATCGGCAGGCTGACGCCCGCCGTGATCGCCCAGGTATCCTTGGCGCTGTCGGAAGAATGCTGCGGCACCATGTCCATCCATTCGACGCCGGCGATGAAGTCGGGCAGGTAGCCCATGGCAGCCAGGTTCACGCCGCGGTCGCGGGCGGCGATCTCGCTATCCATCGCACGCAGTTGGGGGTTGTCCGCGGCCAGGCGATCCAGCAGGCGGCGCTCTTCCAGCGTAGGCGCGGCGGCCTCGACCCGCTGGGGGATGGGCAGGGGGG
>JBEKZI010000133.1:0-2765 GCA_049510055.1 Phycisphaerae bacterium
CTGAGGCTCACTGGAAGCCAGTGCCGAAGTCGCCTCGGCGGCCAGCGGAAAATAGCGCTGGACCAGGACGTTCATATAGTCGGCGGGTTTTTCGTACAGCCCGGCCAGGTAGGGATGCCCGGTGTCGACGAACTCCACGCTGGTGGCTGGGGCTTGGGGGCCGATCTGCCCGACGGCTGGCGAAAGTTTGCCCGGCAGCAGGGCGCCTTCCTCGCCGGCCGGGGAGCCAAGCACTTGGTTATAGTTGTCCACCTGGACGTCGGGGCCTAAGAAGATCGTCGCCGTGCCGCCGGCCCGCACGAATTGTCGCAGGGCGGCAGCCGCCGCGGGGCTGAAGGCCGGCACGTTGCAGAAAAATGCCGCCGACACCTTGCCCAAATCCGCCGGGACGAACCGCTCCGCCCTCAGAAGGTGCGGCCGGATGGGCCAGGAGATATTGGCGTCGCCGTTGCCATTGCTATTGGCGAAAGGGTTTAAGGCCAGCATCAGCGCCGCCGCACTGCCGCCCGAATCGGCCTGTCGCAGGTCGCCGTCGCCGCCGGCTACCACGAGGGTCTCGACGGAATCGGCCACGGACAGGCAGAAGTACCGCACGTTGTCCGCCGGCAGGTCGTCGTCCTGCTCGACGGTCACCTTGCCGGTGTGCCAGCCCGCCTGGGCGAAGCGGTGCTGAAATCGCACGCTCGCCCGCGCAGCGGCCGATCCGCCGGCGGCCAGGTCAGCCCGCGCCACGTGCGCCGGCGATTCCTCGGCCGCCTCATCCGTCTGGAACCGCACGTCCACCACCCGCTCGGCGGGGCCGGAATTAACCAGCTGGGCCGTCAAGGTCACCACGGCGTTGGCCACGGCCTGGCCGCCCAGGTGCACATCGCTGACGGCGACGTCGTTGGCCGGCCGCGAGGCCGTGTTCACGATCCACAGGTCGATTGGGCCGCCAGCGGCGCCGATGGGCAGCGCGGCCAGCTCCTTGAAGCTGACCTGCTGAAGATCGCTGAAGACGCAGATGGTTTTTTTGCCCTGGCCCTGGGCCTGCTCGTTCAGCATCGTGGCGGCGGCCTGGACGCGCTGGGCCATCGCCGCCCGGCCCAGGGATGGCGGAACGCCGTTGATGTTTTCCCTCAACAGGTCCAGACGGCTTGTCAGTCCCGGCGCGCCGGGATTCGCCCCGCCATTGGTGGTCAGCAAGCCGGCCAGCGCGGGCCGGGCGGGACTGTCCAGCAGCGCCACGGCCTCCCGCTTGGCCTCCGCCAGGCGGGAGGATTTTCCCGCCGCAGCCGACATGGACATGCTGTTGTCCAGCACGATCACGGCCGATCCGCCCGTCGCGGCCAGCCAGCCGCCGGCGGCGCGGGAGATCGGCTCGGCCACGCCCACGGCCAGCAGCGCCAGCACGCCGCACCGCAGGGCCATCAGCAGCCATTGCTGCACCCTGCGCCGGCGGGCGGTCCGGTCCATGCTCAGCCGCAGGAACCGCAACGTGGGGAATGGCACCTCCTTGGCCCTCGCGCGGGACAGCAGGTGCAGCAGCGGCGGGATGGCCGCGGCCAGCAGGCCGATCAGCAGCAACGGCGTGGCGAAGGTCAGGGCGAGCATCCTATCGCGCCTTTTTCATCAAAAGCCGCCGCCGGGCCAGGTAGTCCAGCAGCATCCGGTCGTAGGGGGTGGCCGTCGTGGTGGCGGCGTACTCGATGTTCCGCTCGGCGCAATCGTGGCGGTAGCGGTCGCGGAACGCCTCCATCTCCCGGCGGTAGGCGTCGCGGACGTAGCGGCAGTCCACCTGGAGGCGCTGGTCGGTCTCCATGTCCACCAGCCTGACCACCCCGCGGAACGGCAGGTCCAGCTCGGCCTCGTCCAGCAGGTGGAAAATGATGATCTGGTGCTTCTTGTAGACCAGGTGCTGAAGGGCGTTGAAGACCTCGTCGGGGTCGTCGTACAGGTCGGAGATGATGATGACCAGGCCTTTTTTGGCCAGGCGGCGGGCCAGCTCGTGGAACGTGGTGGCGATGGCCGTCCGCCCGCCCGGCGCGGCGGCCTCCAGCCGGCGGAAGATGCGGTCCAAGTGGGCCGGCGTGGAGCCGCAAGGCAGGTGGAAGCGGATCTTCTCATCAAAGGCCGTCACGCTCACCATGTCCTGCTGGCGGGCCATCAGGTAGCTCAGGCACGCGGTCAGGAAGCAGCCGTAGGCGAACTTCGTGACGGCCTGGCCGTGGCGGTAGGCCATCGAGCGGCTGACGTCCAGCAGGATGTACGTCCGCAGGTTGGTCTGCTGCTCGTATTGCTTGAGGTAGTAGCGGTCGGACCGCCCCCAGGCCACCCAGTCCAGGTGGCGCAGGTCGTCGCCGCGGACGTATTCGCGGTGCTCGGTGAACTCCACGGAGAACCCCCGATGGGGGCTGCGGTGCAGGCCGGCGATGAACCCCTCCACCGCCTGGCGGGCGAGCGTCCAACCGTCCAACCCATCACCACTCCCGCCTATGCTCGCGTAAGACCCTCGTGCGTAATCACTTCCGTTGGTGGGGTGGGAGGGTTGGGAGGATTCGAGCCTACGCGCACTTGTACGATGCGCCATTGTGGCGTCAAGGGATTCAGTCCGGACCGCCGGTGGCATCACGAAGCACATTTTGGGCTCCAACCCGTCCAACCCATCCAACCATCGTCCTGTATATTTATTATTCCTTATAGTCTAAGTACAAGAAGAAGAAGAAGATATGAGGAATGCTTAACCCCATTCCGTTGCGTCGTCTCTGGGTTGGGAGGCGGGATTG
>JBEKZI010000134.1:0-2752 GCA_049510055.1 Phycisphaerae bacterium
GTGCGGCGGGAACTGCCGGCGGCGGAGATTGAAATCTGGGACTGCCCCGCCCGGCGGTGGGGGTGGCGGACGCTGCAACGGCACTTGGCCCAGCGCCCCATCGACGTGTTGGGCGTGGGAGAGGAGACCGTCTCGTCCGCCGAGGCTTTGCGGGCGGCGGGACTGGTGCGACAGCTACATCCGCGTTGCCTCATCGTGGCCGGCGGGGTCCACTTCGCACACACCCTCGAGTCGACGCTGCGCGGCGGCCTAGTGGACGTGGTCGTCCGCGGCGAGGGGGAAGTCACGTTCTGCCGCCTGCTGGAGCGGGCGCAAGACCGCTCGGCTTGGGCCGGCGTCGCAGGGCTGGCCTTCCTGGACGAAAGCAACCGGGTGGTCTGCACGCCGCATCGGCCGCTGATCGCGGACATGGACGAGCTGCCCTTCCCGGCCTACGACCTGGTGGACATGAATGACTACGGCCGCGGCTCGCGGAACCATCCGGGCCTGGTCAGCATCGAGCATTCCCGCGGCTGCGTCGACTCCTGCTCGTTCTGCATCCTCTGGAAGCACATGGGCGGGGACGGTAACGGCACGATCCGGCCGGTCTATCGTACCAAGAGCCCCCAACGCAGCTTTCAGGAAGTCGGCGAATTGTTCCACCGCTTCGGCCGGCGGACCTTCGGCTGGGTGGACCCCACGTTCAACGCCGACGCCGCCTGGTCCGACGCCTGGGCCGAGGCGATGCTCGGTTCGGACCTGATGGACGCCAGCGGCCGGGCGCGGACGCTGCACACCGCCTGGGTGCGGGCCGACGGTATTATCCGCGACCACAAGCAGGGCGTGCTGGACAAGCTCGTCCGGGCCGGCCTGCGCCAGGTGATGATCGGCGTGGAACGCGACGGCGACGACGACCTGGCCCGCCTGGGCAAGCACCATCACGGCGCGGGAGTCTGCCGCCAGGCCTTCGACATCCTGCGGCGGCATTATCCGCAGGTGTACACCATCGGCACGGTGATCTTCGGGCTGCCGGGCGACCGCATGGCTGACCTCCGCCGCCTGGCCGGGTGGCAGTACGAGCTGGGCATGGACTATTGCTTCCTCATCCCGCTGACGCCCAACCCCGGGACGGCCTTCGCCGTCCAGGCCGGCCAGGCCGACCGGACGGAAGCCAGCGGCGCGGTGGACTTGGCCCGCTACAATTTCCACACGCCGGTGTTGCCCACGTCGGCGCTGGACCTGCGGCAACTGGAGAGCATATACTGGCGCGTCATGTTCCGGCCCGGCTGGCGGCGGCTCCGAACCACCGGCCGGCAACTGCTGCTGGAACGCGACCGCCGCAAGCGACGCGTGACGATGGCCCTGCTGGCGCGGGGCACGAGCATCGCCGTGCGGAGCCTGCTGCGAAAGGTAGCTCATCCGGCCTCCAAAGAGCCGGCACTTTATTCGAGGAAACCCTCATGGTACGACGAATGAATCCTGGCAAAAACGGATGGAAGGCCCTGCCGCTGATCGCCGTGGCGATGGGCGGTCTGCTGTGGCACGCGATGGCCTGCGTGGAAAGCCCCATGTCCTTTGCGTCCAACGGGGACCTGGCCTTTACCACGATGGATCCTTACAACACCCTCGACGGCAATGACCCGTCGGTGGCCCTTCGCGGAACCCACCAGTACAGCCTGCGGGTCCTGCCGGCCGGGGCGGATGCGCCCCGCGTGCTGGAGGAGTCCCGCGACTGGATAATCACCGCACCGGCCTTCAGTCCCGACGGCCAGCGCGTCGCCTACCTTCGCATCCCTCTGTTGGCGGCGGCGGACATGGACGAGCTGGAACGCCTTCTGAAGGTTGTTGATCAAATTACTTCTCAGCCGACAGCTCCTCCGACTGACTTCCGCTGGCCGGCGGTAACAGAAAGCCCCCAGCCGCTGGTGCCTGCGGCGCCGGAAGGCAAGACGGAAGACTTGGCCTTGCCTTCTACGGAGTCGAGCAAAGACTTTTATCGTCTTGCCTCCCTCGAGCCGGCGATCCCGGCCCAACTGGTGCAGCGCAGCACTAAGGATGGGCAGGTGTTGTCGATCTCGAAGATCGAACTTCCCTTGGCCGTCGAAGGCAATAGCGGTGTCAAGGGCATGGTGAACTCCCTGGTATTGACCTACGTCCTCAGCCGGCCGCAGTACAGCCCCGATGGCCGATGGATTTATCTCTGCCTTGGCAATTTGGGGCCGGGCGGCGCCGTGTGGGCGGTGGACCCCCAGACCAACGCTATGCGGCTGGTGGCGGCCCAGGTGATGGTGGCGTCCCTGTCGCCCGACGGCCGGACGTTGGCGGCGGTCCTGAAAGATTGCCTGGGCTTTGTCCGCACGGACGGCTCCCTAGCCACCTATGTGCGATGGGATAAGGGGGGCTCCCCGGCCGGCTTGGTGTGGGCAGACAACGCCACGCTCGCTCTGCTGGGCTCCACCAAGGTCGATGGCAAGGACGTGCAGACCATCAATTACATCAAGATCGATGGCACGATCGCGCGAACGCTCAACTTGCCCACGACGAAGCCGTCCGAAGACACCGATACTGGACAACTAGCCATCTCACCGGACGGCAAGCACATCGTCGTGGCCTTCGAGAAAGCCACGTACTTCCTGGACGACTCCGGGGCGATCCTGGGCACCTGGCAGGATGAGAAGGTTTCCCTCGCCCAGCCGATCTTCACGCCCGACGGCCAGCAGGTGGCCTTCAAGCTCATGCAGAGGGATGAAAAGGGCGCCGCCACCAAGACTGA
>JBEKZI010000135.1:0-2544 GCA_049510055.1 Phycisphaerae bacterium
GGCACGCTGGTGAACAACGAGGGCCGGGCCCAGCGATTCTTCCGCGTCTTCATCCCGGCCGGCCAGGTCCAGCCCGCTTGGCACTGGCTGAGCCAGATCGGCTGGGCCGGTGGACGGTTCGCCGCGCCGCCCTGGCCGCACATGGACGATATCGTCGCCGACCTGGCGCGCCAGGTGCCCGCCCTAGCCGGCATCGCCCGAGTCGCTCCGCCGGCGAGCTTCCGCATGACCGGCCAGAAAATTCCCCGCCAGTCGCACCGCCACAGCGGCCGGACGGCCGAGACGGCGCACCTGGACGTCCACGAGCCTACCCCGCCGCGGGACGCCGACTCGCCCCTGGCGTTCTCGATGGAGGGCAGCCCCCTGCGGCCGCCGGCGGCCCTGCTGGGACGCTACTGGGCGCCCGGCTGGAACTCGGTCCAGGCTGTCAACAAATTTCAAATCGAGGTCGGCGGCCCGTTGCACGGCGGCGATCCCGGCCGGCGGCTCATCGAACCGGCCCCGCAGCCGCAGCGCCCGTACTTTGCCTCCTCCGGCGAGCCGTTCGCACCGCGGCTGGGGGAATGGCTATTGATCCCCGCCTGCCACATCTTCGGCTCGGAGGAATTGAGCGTCCTGTCGCCGGGTATCGCCGAGTTAAGCCCCGGCCCGTACATTGGCCTAGGCCGCCGCGACGCCCAACGCCTGGGCCTGGCCGAAGGCGCCCAGGTCTGCGTGCAAGTCGCGGGCCAGACGCACGTGCTGCCGCTGCGGGTTCACCCCGGCCTGCCGGAGGGACTGGCCCTGTTGCCGGTGGGACAAGGAAAACTTTTGGGCCTAGCCCTGCCGGCCTGGGGGACGCTGGCGGCGGCGGAGTCGCAAGGAGCCTCGCCATGACCGCCCTGGGATACATCGTCATGGCGGTGATCGTGCTCCTGGCGGCCCTGGTGCTGGCCGGCGGGCTGACGTGGGTCGAGCGCCGCTTGCTGGCGCTGTGGCAGGATCGCCTCGGCCCCAACCGCGCCGGCCCGTTCGGGCTGTTGCAGATGCCCGCGGACCTGCTGAAGCTGCTGTTCAAGGAGGACTTTATCCCGCCGCTGGCCGACAAAGCCGTGTTTGTCTTGGCCCCGGCGATCGTGGTGGTCGCGACGCTAGTGGTCCTGGCCGTGATTCCCTTCGCGCCGGGGCTCGTGCTGGCGGACCTGAACGTGGGGCTATTGTTCTTCCTGGCCATGTCGTCGCTGGCGGTGTACGGCGTGGCCCTGGGCGGCTGGTCGTCGAACAACAAGTTCGCGCTGCTGGGCAGTCTGCGGGCCGTGGGGCAGATGGTCAGCTATGAGGTCTTCATGGGCCTGTCGCTGATGGGCGTGGTGCTCCAGGCCGGGTCGTTCCGCCTGGGCGACATCGTCGAGGCGCAACGCGGCCTGTGGTTCTGCGTGCCGCAGTTCGCAGGGATGGCGATCTTCTTCGTGGCGGCCCTGGCGGAGGCGCGGCGGATTCCGTTCGACCTGCCCGAGGCCGAGAGCGAACTGGTGGCCGGATATCACACCGAATATTCCGGCATGAAGTTCGCCATGTTCTTCATGGGTGAGTACGTCGCCATTGCGCTGTCGTCGGCGATGATGGCGACGCTGTTCTTCGGCGGCTATCTGGGGCCGATCCTGCCGCCGATCGTCTGGTTCCTGATCAAGACGGCCGTGCTGATCGCGCTGATTATCCTGATCCGCGGCTCGCTGCCGCGTCTGCGATACGACCAGCTCATGGCGCTGGGCTGGAAGCTGCTGCTGCCGCTGTCGCTGCTGAACCTGTTGGTCACGGGCCTGGTGGTCCTGGCCGGAAAATCTTGAGGTGCGACAATGCTGAGCAATTGGCGAACGGTCTGGGGCGTGTTCGGTCACCTGTTCCGCCGCCGCGTGACGGTGCCGTATCCCGACCGCAAGCGCTGCTTGCCGGCGCGGGCCCGGGGCCGGATTATTCTGTCGCGCGATCCGGACGGCAAAGAGCGGTGCGTGGCCTGCTACCTGTGTGCGGCCGTCTGCCCGGTGGACTGCATCGCGCTTCAGGCAACCCAGGACGCCTCCGGCCGGCGGGTTCCGGAATTCTTCCGCGTTAACTTTTCGCGGTGCATCTTCTGCGGGCTCTGCGAGGAGGCCTGCCCCACGGACGCCATCCAGCTGACGCCGGATTACGAGATGAGCGAGTACAGCCGTCCCGGCCTGGTGTACGAGAAAGAAGACCTTACCAGCGGCGGGCCGGGCAAGTATCACCACTACGATTTCTATCGCGTCGCCGGCGCGGCCGTCGAGGGCAAGGACAAAGGCCAGGCCCTCAGCGAGCGCCCGCCGGTCGATCTGCGCGACCTGATGCCGTAACGACGTGACGAAAGGACGACGCCATTAACCTGGTCTTCTACATCTCCGCGGCCGTGGCGCTGGCGGCGACGCTGATGGTCATCGTGCAGACCCGCGTCGTGCACGCGCTGCTGTACCTGATCGTCTCGTTGCTGGCGGCGGCGACGATCTTCCTGTCGCTGGGCGCGCCGTTCGCGGCGGCCCTGGAGGTGAT
>JBEKZI010000136.1:0-2506 GCA_049510055.1 Phycisphaerae bacterium
AATGACAAACACCTTCATAGGGGCGATCAGTATAGTACAGGGAAGCAAAATTCCCTTGTATTTCCCCACCACAGCAGGTCCCACGTAAAGCCGAGAGACTAATCGACGGCGCGGTCGACCACGGCTGGGGTTTGCTTCTTTGCCGGGTCGGACGGCGGTCCGCCGGTTCCTGTCACCGGAGCCACGGCGAGCGGAGGCGGCGGCACTCCCTTGGCGTCGTGGCGGGCCGTCGCGCGCTCATCCCACTTGCCAAAGATCATCTTGCCCGCGGTGGTTTGCAGGACCGAGGTCACCGAGATGTCGATGGTCTTGCCGATCATCTTGCGCGCGTTATCGATGACCACCATGGTGCCGTCATCGAGATAGGCGACGCCCTGGTTGTACTCTTTTCCTTCCTTGAGGATGAATACCCGCATCACTTCGCCGGGTAGAACGATGGGCTTGAGCGAGTTGGCCAGTTCGTTGATGTTGAGCACGGCCACGCCCTGCAACTGGGCGACCTTGTTGAGATTGAAATCGTTGGTGAGGATTTTTCCTTCGTACACCTTGGCCAGTTCGATGAGCTTCATATCCACTTCGCGGACGCTGGGAAAGTCGTCTTCCACGATCTGAATCTGCACCGAAGCAGTTTTCTGGAGACGCTGCAGGATGTCGAGTCCGCGGCGGCCGCGATTGCGTTTGAGCGAGTCGGCGGAATCGGCCACCAGTTGCAATTCGCGGAGCACGAACTGCGGGATCACAATCAAGCCATCGAGGAACCCGGTCTCGGCGATGTCGGCGATGCGGCCGTCGATAATGACGCTGGTGTCCAGGATCTTGTAACTCTTCTTGCCCGACTTTTCGCCGCCGAAGATCCCGCCCAGCGCCGCCAGATTGAGCAGGTCGCCTTTGGTGGCGCCGACCGCCAGTCCAACGTAGGCCATGACCAGCATGACCATGATCTGCAGGAAGCTTTGGGTCGGGCTCGGAGAAATACTGTTGCGAATGACGAGCGCGAAAAGATAAGCGCCAACAATGCCGAGCACGCTGCCGATGGCGGCTCCAATCAACCGCTTCAGACTCATCGCCCGCAACCTCCACTCGAACACGACGATGGCGACGCCGATCAACAGACCGACGACGGCAGCCAGGCTTGAGGGCAGGTTAAACGGACGAATAACAAAGCAAACGACACCGACGATAAGGACAAACAGAAGGCGTATGAATACGACGTCCACGACCAAGACCTCTCTCGGGGAAGGCACCGCTCGAGCGATTCCCGCCCCCGCCGGTCGCTCAGGGCGAATGATATTAAGAGCCCTGCGCCGGCGTTCTATTTCACGGAGCGGTATGAGTAAATGTGCCCCGTGCCCGGTTATAGCCGGGTTACTGCAAAAAATACTGCCCGAAGTATACACCTGGGGTAAAGGGCCAGGCAGTGAAGGGGCCGCGCGTCGCCTTGTTGCTGGAAAAACTCGTCATTCGCGATGATTTTCGGGTGGCGCACTTGCCGCCCAAACCCTGGAAAGACCCTCTGTGATCCCTATCCGCCCCCTGTGGTCAGCGCGATTCTCATCATTCCGGCGCAATCGTCCCCACGCACTCTGGCTTTTACAGGTTCAAGGTTTTCTCCGTGACTCTGTGGCTCCGTGATGAAAAAAGGCAAACCAGGACACTACCCACGCACCGGTTGCTTAGTGCATCGCGATTGCGGCTACGTTAGACTGTTGGGTCATTTGGAGACATCCTGTATGAACTGGCCGGGACAAGTCGTCCTGCTCATTGCCATCTGCGTCTCGGTGTTTCTGTTCTGGCGGAAATTTGGCGCGGCGCTACGCACGATCCTGGCATCGAAGCCGGACTCCGACTTCCAACTGCGGCCCATTGGCCCGCGCATCCGCAAAGTGCTCTGGGAGGTGGCCGCGCAGGGACTGGTCATTACCCAGAGGCCGCTGCCCGGCCTGGCGCATGCCTTTGTGTTCTGGGGCTTCTGCGCTTTCGCCCTGGTGACGATCAACCACTTCGCCGAAGGATTCGGCCTGGGCTTCCTGTCCGATGGCGGCTTCTCGCGTTTTTATTTCCTGTTTGCCGGCGTGTTCGCCGTGGCCGTGGCCATCTCGATCACGGGGCTGGCCTTCCGCCGGTTCGTCCTCCGGCCGAAATGGCTGGAGCCGCTCTCTCCGGAATCTGGCCTGATCGCTTTCCTGATTTTCGCGTTGATGATCACCTACCTGGCCAGGTTCTGGGTGCCGGAAGGCAGCGTAACCGCTTGGACGGTGTGGTGGGCGCACACGCTGATGCTCCTGTTTTTCCTGACGCTGATTCCCGGCACCAAGCACATGCACCTCGTGCTAAGCCCGTTGACGGTGTTTCTGAAGCGCGACGGCTTCAGCCGCATCCCGCCGCTGGGGGGCGACGAAGATTTCGGCCTCGACACCGGCAAGGATCTGACCCGGATCACCAGTCTGCAGGCCTACACCTGCGTCGAGTGTGGCCGCTGCACCGAACACTGTCCGGCCAACAACAC
>JBEKZI010000014.1:0-34421 GCA_049510055.1 Phycisphaerae bacterium
TCGGCCAGCACGGCGCAGCTCTACGTGGCCAAGGCCGCCAACGTTCAGGTCGGCGGGCTGCTCATCAACTCCGGCAGCGGACGGTCTACCCAGGTGTCGATGGAACTGGACGCCAACGGCAATAGCCTCATCAGCTCCAGCGGCGCCGTGGGCCTGGCCGGGGCCCTGAACGTTCAGAGCCTCAGCAACTACCGGCCCAATCAAGGTGACGCGTTCACCCTGATTACCTCCACGAGCAGCCTCAGCGGCGACTTCAGCAGCCTCACCAGCAACCTGGTCAACACCGATCCGAATCGCAACGTCATGGGCCTGCTGATTCGCGACGCCAATGCCTCGGATCCGAACCTGAAGTACTGGTCGGCCTTCCGAGGCGAGGTGGACGCCAACGCCTACGTGCTGACCTTCCAGGGCGCCATGGCCGGCGACGCCACGGCTGACAACACAGTCGATGGCACGGACTTTGGCTCGCTAGCCAGGAACTATGGTCAGAGCGGCAAGATATGGACCGACGGCGACTTCAACGGCGATGGCGTTGTGGACGGCACGGACTTCGGCGCGCTAGCCCGCAACTGGGGCCTGACGGGCCTTTCGCCCGAGGCGGCGCCTCTGGACGCCCCCATCCCCGAACCGGCCACACTGATGCTGCTGGCCGCGGGCGGCCTGTCGCTGATCCGCCGAAAATCACGTTAGAGTTCATCATAGAGTAAACGAGCAATTTCAAAAACCTTGGCCCGGGACACCTGATCCCGGGTCAAGGTTTTTATTGCGCGGAGACGAACTGGCCGCAATTTCGTTGACAAAAAGCCTCAGCGCGGTATCCTCCATGCTCACCGAGCCCCACCGGAGGTTTTTAAACCAAACGCCATTGCCTAGTGTCAAGCGATGGCTACGTTTGGGGAGCCATGAGCACTCATTCGATCCTGCCTTTTTACTTTTTTAGTTTTTTGGTTTTTCGAAAAACTCTCCGAGGGGGTCGTGGGTAAGTGGGATTTCGGCGAATTCGGGCACGCCGGAATCCGGAGCCATCAAGAGAAGGAAAGGAGCCACTCATGAGTCACGCGAAATTCCATGGTTTCATTTGCGCTGTGGTTGCAATGGTTTTGATGGGAACCTTGGCCGGGCCAGCCTGGGGGACGCAGAGTGCCTGGGTCGGTGGAACCGGGAACTGGCAGGATGCCAACTACTGGTCGGGCGGCGTTCCTGCTCACGACTATGATACAGCCATTGTGGACGGAGGCGAGGCGAAGATAAACGGCATCAATGCATTTGCTGGTATTCTCACGGTGGGGAGTTTGGGAACCGGCACGGTGTTACAGCAAAGCGGGACCCTGCAAGGGACCGACACTCTCACCTTGGGCGACTATGAAAGCGGGAAAGGCACGTATCAGCTCCAGGGAGGGGTCATCGGCGGGTTCGACGGACTCGTTGTCGGGTCTTCAGGAACGGGCCGTTTCATCCAATCCGGTGGCTATGTAGAGATCTACACTGACGTGAATCTTGGAGAGAATACCGGCAGTCAGGGGCGCGTCGAGCTGTCAGGGGGAACATTCCTAGCTGATGTCGAGCTTTCTGTCGGGGTGCAGGGGGCGGGTAGTTTCATCCAATCCGGTGGCTATATGGCGGTCTTGGGGAGCATGAACCTTGGAGGGAGCGTGAGCAGCCATGGATATGCGGAATTGTCTAGCGGGACACTCTATGCTAGTGATTTGGTCTCGGTGGGCTTCTACGGACAGGGAACATTTGTTCAGACGGGGGGATCATGCAATCTGGCAAGCTGCATACAGATAGGAAGTCACTCCAGTTCCTACGGCCTCTATCAGTTGTCGGGGGGCACCATGAACGTAGGGGACTATTTCTATGTCGGTGTGGACAGTGGATCCCAAGGGAGTTTCCTGATATCGCAACCGAATGATTCGAATAATGCCTACTGCGAGGCGAATTGCCCGCTCGAACTGGGTCAAAATGGAGGGACAGGGACGTTCACACAGACGGGGGGAACGGTGGTCTGCAGAACGTTTGTGGCGGTTGGGAGTGGCGACGGATCACAGGGATCCCTCATGATCTCAGGAGGTTCTTTCTTATCCTCATCAGGCACCACCATCTCTGTGGGCAGCGGCAGCGGCGCCCAAGGCGTCCTGAACATCACCGGCGGCAGTCTAAAGGCCAACGGGCCAATCGTCATGGCCGGCGGCTCGGCCAGCACGGCGCAACTCTACGTGGCCAAGGCCGCCACCGTTCAGGTCGGCGGGCTGACCATCAACTCCGGCAGCGGCCGGTCCACCAAGGTGTCGATGGAGATCGACTCTAACGGCCACAGCTTCATCGGCTCCAGCGGGACCGTGAGCCTGGCCGGAGCCCTGAACATTCAGAGCCTCAACAACTACCGGCCCAATCAAGGCGATGCGTTCACCCTGATTACCTCCACCGGCATGAGCGGCAACTTCAGCAGCCTCACCAGCAACCTGATCAACTCCGATGCCAACGCCAACGTCATGGGCCTGTTGATTCGCGACGCCAATGCCACGGACCCGAACCTGAAGTATTGGTCGGCCTTCCGAGGCGGGGTGGCCGCCAACGCCTACGTGCTGACCTTCCAAGGCGCCATGGCCGGCGACGCCACGGCTGACAATGTGGTCAACGGCAACGACTTCGGCGCGTTGGCCCGGAACTGGATGCAGAGCGGTAAGATTTGGACCGACGGCGACTTCAACGGCAACGGCACGGTGGACGGCACGGACTTCGGCGCGCTAGCCCGCAACTGGGGCCTGACGGGCCTGACGCCCGAGGCGGCACCCCCGCCGCCCGAGGAACCGATTCCCGAACCGGTTACGGCGACGCTACTGGCTGCGGGCGGGCTGGCCCTCCTTCGCGGCAGACGCCGCTTCGGAGGGTGAACGCTAATCCGTCGAAAATCACGTTAGATTTCATCACAGAGTAAACGAACAAGTTCAAAAACCTTGGCCCGGGATAACCTGATCCCGGGTCAAGGTTTTTATTGTACTGGAGCAGTCACAGCGGGCACTCGCTCGGCGATTGCCTCTTCTTATCCCGTCGGCGATAGTGTAACCTTTGGGCCTCGGCCGTCGGAATAGTACCCAAAGACCTTCACGGGACGAGACATGCTGAACAACCAAGCGGTTTCATCCTCCTCGCCGTGGTCCGCCTTGGGGCGGTCGAAGCCTTTTTTGGCCGGCGTGATCGTGATTCTGGCCCTGGGGGTCTATATCCCGGCCACCAGCGGCGGGTTTCTGTGGGACGACGACCCACTGGTCGTCAACAATGACAATCTCAAAAGCCTCCAAGGCCTGGCGTGGATCTGGCAGTGCGACTGGAGCGGCGCGAAGTCCGTTCCCTCCTATTATCCGGTTACCTGGACGTCCTTTTGGGTCGAGTGGCACCTGTGGGGCCGGCACGCCGCCGGTTACCACGTGACCAACATCCTCCTCCACGCGGCCAACGCCGTGCTCATTTGGCTGGTGCTGGCGCGGCTGAGGATACGATGGGCCTGGCTGGCGGGAGCGCTGTTCGCCGTGCACCCGATCAACGTGGCGTCGGTGGCCTGGATCGCCGAGCGGACGAACACCCTCTCGATGCTGTTTTACCTGCTGGCCTTGCTGGGCTACCTGCGGTACGACGAGGAGGGCGGCTGGCGACGGTACATCTTGGCGCTGGGGATGTTCCTGCTGGCGATGCTGAGCAAGACGTCGGTGGCGATGCTTCCCGTGGTGCTGCTGCTGATCGCCTGGTGGCGGCGAGACAAGGTCACCCGGCGCGATTGGGCGGCGGCGGCGCCGTTTTTCGCCCTGGCCATTACCCTCTCGATCATCGGCATCCTCTATCAGACCTACGCCGTCATCCAAGAGGCGCCGATCCGCTCACCCAAGGAAAACTTTTTCTTCCGCCTGGCCATCGCGGGGATCGCGCCGTGGTTCTACCTGCTTAAGACCGTCGTGCCGGATTCCCTGGCGGCGGTGTACCCCCGTTGGGACCTTGATCCCAAGAACATCTTATCCTACCTGCCCGGATTGGCGCTGATGGGAGCGATGGCCTTGATGTGGCGGTTCCGGCGGCATTGCAAAGGGGCCTTGATGGCGACGGCTTACTTCGTCGTCACCCTGTTTCCGGTGCTGGGCTTTTTCACCATCTCCTATAACCTTTATTCCTTCGTAGCCGATCAGTGGCTGTACGTTCCCATCGTCGGCCTGCTCGCCCTGGCGGCGGGAGGGGCGGAATTTCTGGCGCACCGCCGGTCTTCCAGGACACTGGCGGCGCGGGCGATGGCGGCGGTGGTGGTGATCGTACTGTGCATCCTGACCTGGAGGCTCAGCGGCACCTATGCCAGCTCGGCCGCGTTGTGGAAGGATAATATCGCCAAGTACCCCGACCAGTTCCTGCCCTATTACAACCTCGGCCGAATCTTGGAGGACGAAGGCCTGGACGACGAGGCCCTGGAAGACTATCAAAAATCTCTGCACCTTAAACCCGACTTCGACAAAGCCTACCTCAGCATCGGGACGATCCTGGCGAAACGCAACAACTACCCCCAAGCAACCCTGTGCTTTGAAAAAGCCATGCAACTGTACCCGCGTTCCGTGACGGCCCGCATGAACCTCAGCGCCATGCTGCACCTGGCGGGACGCAACGAGGAGGCGCTGTATCAGCTCCAGCAGATCCTGCGGATTAACGACCACAACGCCAGCGTCTACATTAATCTGGCCAGGGTTTCGGCGCACATGGGCAGGCTGGACGAAGCCATCGCCTACGCTCGCAGGGCCGTGGAAATCGCACCGATGGACCTCAACGCCAGGATGGCCCTGGCCACGTATCTGTCGCAAAAAGGGCTGGCGACGGAAGCCATCGCTGAGTGCCGCCAGGCGGTGAAACTCGACCCCGACAACGCCGCCGCCCACAGCCTGCTGGGCCTGGAATTGCGGGCTGTCGGCCGAAACGACGAAGCCGCCGACGAGTTCCGGCAGGTCATCCAGAAGCAGCCCAGCGACGCTGAAGCTTACAACAATCTGGCCACCACGATGGTCAGCCGGGGCGATCTGGCTGGGGCGTTGGAGAATTTCAGCCACGCCCTGGCCCTCCAGCCCGACAACCCTGACATCGAAATCAACCTGGCGTTCGTCCTGTCGTCCCTCAATCGGCCGCGCGAAGCCATTGAGCTTTACCGCAAGGCATTGAAAGTGCGGCCCGATTGGCCGCCGGCGCTAAGTAACCTGGCGTGGATTCTGGCCAATCATCCCGATGCCTCCGTTCACGATCCCTCCCAGGCCGTGGAGCTGGCCAAACGGGCGTGCGACGTGACCGGCAACTCCCAACCCGGCCTGCTGGAAACCTTGGCCATCGCCTACGCCGCCTCCGGCCAATATGACCAGGCCATCAAGACCGCGACGCGTGCGATGGAATTGGCCAAGGGCGCCGGCGACGCCGCTCGAGCCACCACGCTGGCCCAGCGCATCGAGGTTTGGTCGGCCAAGCGGCCGGGCGCGCGGTAATCAGCGGGCCGCGGCGATGGTTCGGCGGATCGCCCGGCAGGTGCGAATGATCTTCCCCAGCGCGGCCGGCGTGACCGTCTGCATGCCGTCGGACCAGGCCTTCTCCGGATCGAAGTGCACTTCCAGCAGCAGCCCGTCGGCCCCGGCGGCGATGGCGGCCCGGCTCATCACCGGCACCAGGTCGGCCCGGCCGGTGCCATGGCTGGGATCCACCAGCACGGGCAGGCAGCTTTCCGTCTTGGCGCCGGCGACCGCGTTGAGGTCCAGCGTGTTGCGCGTGAAGTCCTCGAAGGTGCGGATGCCCCGCTCGCAGAGGACCACCGCCTCGTTGCCGTTTCGGACGACGTAATCCGCCGCCGCCAGCCACTCCTCCAGCTTGGCCGAGTCGCCCCGCTTCAGGAGCACGGGCTTGCCGGCCTGGCCCAGCTTGGTCAGCAGCGAGTAGTTCCTCATGTTCCGCATGCCGATCTGGAAGATGTCGGCGACCTGGCCGACCACGCCGATGTCCTCGCCATCCAGCACCTCGGTGACGATGGGCAGGCCCGTTTTGCGTTTGACCTTGGCCAGGATCTTCAGCCCCTTTTCCCGCAGGCCCTGGAAGGACCACGGGCTGGTGCGCGGCTTGTACGCCCCGCCACGGAAGAACTGGGCCCCGGCCTTTTTCACCTGCTCGGCGATCCGCAGTGTCGTGTCCTCTTCCTCCACCGAGCAGGGCCCGGCGATGAACACCAGGTCCTTGCCGATCTCCACGTCCCCCACGCGGACCGTCCGTCCCGCCGGATGCACGCTGCGGCTGACGTACTTGTACAGTCGCAGGATCGGCATGGCCCGCTCCACGCCGGGCAGCGCGGCCAAGGAGTCGAAGTCCAACTCACGCTCGTCCCCGATGATGCCGATGAGGGTGCGCTCCTTGCCTTTGGAGACGTGCGCGTCCATGCCGCACTTCTTGAGCCGCGCCACCACGCCGGCCACGTCGGACTCCGCCGCACCGGGTTTCATAATCACGACCATCTCAACACTCCTGGCGATTGCCGATGGATGCCCGCCACGTTCTTGGGCCTGCCTGCCGGCAGGCAGGTTCTTCAATTGGCCATCGGCAATTAGCCATTGTCAGTGCAGCTTTTGTTTCGTCACGTGGATCATGGCCTTGACCACGCCGTCGCGATATTCCGCGACGGTCTGGAAGGCCCGCGGCGCCTCGTCGAGATCAAAATGATGCGTGGCCAGCGGGTCGACGCAGATTTTGCCCTTGGCCACCAACTCCAGGGCCGGGGCGAGGCAGAGATTCTGCCGCCGGACATTTTGGATCGCCAGTTCGCGGCGGCGGGCCACGTGGATGTCCAGGCTGATGCGATCCTCCGCCGGAATGCCCACCAGCACCAGCGTGCCGCCGGGGGCGAGCATCGCGACGCCCTGATCGATCGTCTCCTGCTTGCCGGCGCACTCAAAGACGGCGTCCATGCCCAGCGGCACCGCTTTTTCCGCCGCGGCCAGAACGTCGCCGCGGTCGCCCCGATGCGTCCGCTCAGCCCCCAGCCGACGGGCCAGCTCCAAGCGGCTGTCAATAAGGTCGGTCATGAACACCCGCGTCGCGCCGGCCTCCTTGAGGGCCAGCAGCACGCACAGGCCGATCGGCCCGCTGCCCAGGATCGCCGCCGTCCCGCCGCGCAGGGCCGCCAGATTCCGGGCGTGCAGCCCGATCGACAGCGGTTCGGCCAGGGCGGCCTGGACCGCCGTTACGGAGTCGGGAATCGGATAACAGCATTCCGCCGGCATCACCAGTCGCTCCACCAGCGCCCCCGGCGCCCCGCCGGGGGAGGCGAGGAACTTCTGGTTGCGGCACGTGTGTTTTCGGCCGGCGAGGCACTGGTCGCAGCGGTTGCACGGGATCAGGGGGTCCACGGCCACACGCTGGCCGGCCTTCAGCCCCCCGGCCGCCGGGCCGGTGGCCAAGACCGTCGCGGCACACTCGTGGCCCAGGATCCAGGGGTAGGTTACCTTGGCCCCGCCGATCCGGCCCTCCAGGTACGTGTGCACGTCGCTGCCGCAGACACCCACGACGTCCACGCGCAGCAGCACGTCGTCGTCGCGCTGGAGGCGCGGCTCGGCCATCTCGACGACCTCCAGCCGCTTCAAACCTGTCAGGTAAACCGCTTTCACAAAGAGGCCATCCTTCTGGGAATACTGCCGCTTGGGACCCTTTTCGGGCCTCTGCGACGGGGTTCCTATCGTAACATCGCCGCCCGCCGATTCCAGACATTTCAGATCACCTCCAGACGGGCCGGCCTCGGAGACGTAGAATACTAAGCATGACCCCACGCAGGACCATCGTGGTCATTGTGACACTGGCTTTGCTGGCGACCTTGTCGGCCTGCGGCTGCCGTAAGCACAAGGCCCCGCCGGCTCCGCCGGCAAGTGAACCAACCTCGGCGCCTCAGTCTCAACCCGCCGCGACGGCCCCCAGCGCCGAGGCAACCCATCCTTCGGCCCAGGCGGCCCCTGCCAGCTTCCAAGGCTTGGCGGAGTGGAACGGCGAGGACATCGCGGACGACAACGATCAGCAGGACGCGGAAGACGAAGACAACGAACTGGCTGCGTTGAAAGACCAGGCCGACGCGCTCACGCGGAGCGGTCAATACGAACAGGCGGCGGAGGTTTACCGGCAAATTGTCGCCAGGGACTCGTCCGACCGCACCAGCCGTTTCAACCTGGCCGTGGCGATGGGTCGGCTCCGGCGGTTCAGCGAGGCGGAGGATATCTACGTCCGCTTGCTGGCCGAGCAGCCCGATTTTGTCCAGGCCCGGTATAACCTGGCCTCGCTGTATCAGGTCGAAGGCAAGCTCGCCCAAGCCTGCCAAGCCTGGCAGCAGGTCGTCCAGCAGGCCCCCAAGTTGGCCTCCGCCCAGGCGGCCCTGGGGGCGGTGATGCTGGACCTCGGCCACGGCGCCGAAGCCATGGCTGCCTATACCGAGGCCTCCAAGCTGGACGATGCTAACCCGGCCGTCTGGCGGGGTCTGGCCCTGGCGTCGCGGGCGGCGGGCAAGCTGGGCAGCGCCGCAACCGCCGCGCGAAAGGCGACGCAACTGGCCCCCAAAGACGCGGCCGCCTGGAAGCTGCTGGGCGACGCCCTCCTGGAACTGCACCGGGCAAGCACCGAGGAACGATTCCTCAACGAAGCCGCCCACGCCTGGCGGCGGTCGCTGGAACTGGACCCCAACCAACCGGGCCTCCGCCGCATTGTGGACACCATCGCCCCCACCACGCAAAGGGCACCGTAAGCGACAAGAAATTCCCAATGGTCAATCTTCAATTGCCAATTGACGAACTTTGCCTGACAATTGGCAACCTGCCTGCCGGCAGGCAGGTCGGAAATCGGCAATACGCCAGAGGCTCCGATGGCCTTTGATCTGAAACAGTACGCGACGTCCCTACGCCTGACGGACGGTTCTATCGGCGTGCGGCTTACCGACGGCGCTACCGGCACGCAACTGGCCGCGCTGGGGCTGCCCGCCGGCACGCCGTCGGAGGTCTGGAACGTCGTCAACCCTTCCGCCGTGGAGAAGGTGGCGCGAAGCTACATCGAGGCCGGCAGCGAGATCATCCTGACCAACACGCTGTGCGCCAACCGCTTCATACTGGCCGCCCATGGCATCGAATCTCGCGTGGCGGAGCTGGCCGAGGCGGGGGCGCTTATCGCCCGCCGCGCCGCCGACGCCTCCAAGGCCCAGGGGCGCCAGATCAAGGTCTTCGCCTCCATTGGCCCCAGCGGCAAGATCGTGATGACCGAGGAAGTCAGCAAGGACGACCTGGCCGCCGCGTTCGCCCAAGTGGCTGAGGCGGTGGCGTTCGGCGGGGTCGATGCCATCGTGCTGGAGACGTTCAACGAACTGGACGAACTGAAGATCGCCCTGGAAGCCGTCAAGAAGGTTGCCGCCCTGCCGGTGGTGGCCTGCCTGACCTTTTCCTCCGGGCCGGACAAGACGCGGACGATGATGGGCAACTCTCCGGCCGACCTGGCGCGGGCGGCCAAGGCCGGCGGCGCGGACGCCGTCGGCGCCAACTGCGGCACCGGGCCTGAGAATTACGTGGCCGTCACGAAGATGCTGCGCGAGGCCTGCGACCTGCCGCTGTGGGTCAAGCCCAACGCCGGCCTGCCCGAATTGGGCCGCGACGGCCGGGCGCACTTCCGCATGGGGCCGGAGGAGTTCGCCTCCTACGGGCCCAAGCTCGTCGCCGCCGGCGCCAGCTTCCTGGGCGGCTGCTGCGGCACCACGCCGGCCCACATCAAGGCCCTGGCCACGGCGATCAAGGCCAAGTAGCCTCGTCGTAAAGTTCATGCCCTTGGAGGAGCGATGAAACCGGCCGACAATCCCGCACAGTTCGACTCAGCCCTGGCCGCCAACGTCCAGCGGTTTACGGGCTTTGCCGACACGTACGACCGCTATCGGCCCCAGCCGCCGGCGGAAATGCTGGACATACTGACGGCCCTGGCCGGCGCTGGCCGCCCCAAGCTCGTGGTGGACTTAGGCTGCGGCACGGGCCTGTCCACGCGGGTCTGGGCCGATCGCGCCGAGCGGGTCATCGGCGTCGAACCCTCCGCCGACATGCGCCGCCAGGCCCAGGCGGCTACGGCGGCGGGAAACATCACGTACCGCGAGGGCCTGTCCCATCAAACGGGCCTGGAGGATCACAGCGCCGACATCATCACGTGCTGCCAGTCCCTGCACTGGATGGAACCGAACGGGACCTTCGTCGAGGCCCGGCGCGTACTGCGCGCCGGCGGCGTTTTTGCGGCCTGCGACTGCGACTGGCCACCGGCTACGGGCCATTGGCAGGCCGACGCGGCCTGGGTGGAGGCCACGCGACGCGTCGCGGACCTGACGCAGCGCCACAAGCTTCAGGGCCGCAGCATGCGTTGGAGCAAGGAGCAGCACCTCTCGCGGATGCAGGCCAGCGGCGTGTTCCGCTTTGCCCGCGAGATTCTGCTGCATCGCGTGGAGGCCGGCAGCGCCGAGCGGCTGGTGGGCCTGCTGCTCAGCCAGGGCTCGGTGGCCGACTTGCTGAAGCACGGCCTGACGGAGCAGGAGATCGGGCTGGACGCTTTTCGCATGGCCGTCCGGCAGCATTTGGGCGACGGCGAGGGAAAGTGGCTGTTCTGCTTCCGCGTGCGCCTCGGCGTGGTGTGAAGCGGCCGAGGAATCCGGACGTCAATTCTTCGCCCGCAACGTGCGGATCATCGCGTAGGCGAACACCCCCAGGATCACCGCCCAGCTTGCGATCATGAACACCCAGCCGCCTATCGTCATGCCAGCTCACCCCTTTCGCGCCGCTTGCGCCAGGCGATCTTGACCATCAGCGCCAGCAAGGCAAACAGCGTCAGCAAGCCGATCCGCGTGGCCAACAGGTACGGCACGTTCTGAGGACTGCCCTTGCGGGCCTCGGTCATCAGCATGGTCGGCACCCAGTCCTGGACCAGCCAGAAGCCCAGGATCGCCAGCAAGACCAGTGGGGTGACGTATTTAATGATGAAGCGGTAGATCCGCGGAATGGTGATGTCGGCCCCGGTGTGCAGCTCCGTCCAGGCCTTGTCCATGCCGAACACCCATCCGAACAAGATGGTCTCGATCGTGCCGAACAGCACCAGGCAGACGTTGGCCCCCCAGAAGTCCAGCTCGTCGATGACGCCGTAGCTGAAGCCGAAGATGCTCGCCTGGCAGAGGACGAACGTGACCACCGCGAACACGGCCGCCGCCTCGCGCTTGGTCAGGCCGAACTCGTCTTCCAGGAAGGCGATGGCCGGCTGGGCCAGGGAGATCGACGACGTGATGCCGGCCAGGAACAGCAGCAGGAACCAGGCGAAACCGAACAGGTTGCCCAGCGGCAGCTTGTCCAGCACCAGCGGCATCGTGATGAACCCCAGCTCGAAGATGCTCTTGTTGCCCGCGGCGGCGGTGACTCCGAAAAACGCGATGGCCGCCGGAACGACGATGCTGCCGCCCAGGACCACCTCGGCCACCTCGTTGGCCGCGGCCGCCGTCAGGCCCGAAAGCGCCACGTCGTCTTTCTTCTCCAGGTAGCTGGCGTAGGTCAGAATCACGCCGATGCCCACGCTGAGGGTGAAGAAAATCTGTCCCGCGGCCGCCAGCCAGACCTTGGCGTCGGCCAGCTTCGACCAATCCGGATTCCACAGGAACCCCAAGCCGCTGGCCACGTTGTTTTCCGGATGGGCGGGATCGGGCGTCCCCAGCGTAAAGACGCGGACAACCAGGACAATGCCCAGCACGAACAACACCGGCATGGACCATTCGCAGAGCCGCTGGATGCCGCCACGGATGCCTCCCGCCACCACCAGCACGTTCAGGGCAAACGTGATCAGGAAAAATACGTAGGCCGTGCCGATGTTGGCGAAGTAGCTCTTGTCGGCCCCGCAATACGAAGACAGGAACGCGCTCATGGACTCCTTGGTCGTGCAGCGGGCGTATTGGCCGGTGAGAGCGAAGAAGCTGTACCCCAACAGCCAGCTCTCGATGTAGGTGTAGTACACGAAGATCACGATCGGGCCGAAGATGCCGATGACGCCGAAATATTTGATGAATCGCGTCTTAGTCGCCAGCGTGTGGAACATGCCCGGGGCGGTGGAGTGGCCGAAACCCCCGCCAAAGCGCCCGATGGTCCACTCGATCCACATCAGCGGCAGCCCCAGCAGCAGCAGGGCCACGAAATAGGGAACCATGAACGCCCCGCCGCCATTGTTGGCCGCCAGGCCCGGGAATCGCAGAAAGTTGCCCAGCCCGATGGCGCTGCCGGCCACGGCCATGATCACGCCCAGCTTGCTGCCCCATCGCTCTTTGGCCACGTGTCACCTCGTGTACACGACAAGTGCCGAGCTTGAAACTGCCGCTTCTTGGCCGAACATGATAACCGCCGGCGCCGAGGCGGCAAGAGCGATCCGCCTAAAGCAACTTCAACAATTCCATCGGATGCGCGACCAGCGCCTTGGCGCCGTTGGCGGTCAGTTCCGCCGCGTCGCGAAAGCCCCACAGGGCGCCGGCGGAGAACATCCCGGCCGCGACGGCCGTCTTCATATCCGTGCCCGTGTCGCCGACGTAGAGCACCTCCGCCGGGGCGATGCCGAGCTGGGCGAGGGCCTCCAAGGCGGCGGTGGGGTCGGGCTTGTGATGGTAGCCTTCGCGGTGGCCGATGACGGCTGAAAAATTCCAGCGCGGGAGCAGCTTGCGGACCGTCAGGTGGGTGAAATCGTCGGGCTTGTTGGAATAGACCATCATCGTCAACCCGCGGGCGGCCAGTTCGTCGAGCAATTGCGGGATGCCGTCGTAGGGGCGGGTCTTGTGGTCCCAGTTCTTGGCGTAGGCCTGGCGATACAGGGCCGTCACGCGCGCGACGGCGGCCTCGTCGCTGCGGCGGTTGGCCGGCATGGCCCGGGTGGCGAAGTTCCGCACCCCGTCGCCGACGAAGAGCTTGCACTCCTCGGCTGAGTGAACGGGATACCCGCACGCCGCCAGGGCCTGATTCATCGCATCGGCCAGGTCGTCGATGGTGTCCAGCAGCGTACCGTCCAGATCGAACAGGACCGCCTTGTAGTCGCTCATGGGTATCTCGCAGCCAACGGATGGAAACGGCCCGCCGGATTCGTCGGCGGGCCGAAATGATTATCAATCGGCCATCGTCAATTGGCAATCCTCCTTCGCCCCTCGTAAGACTCGGGGCTTTGGAGGACACGTCGGCAATTAGTCGACGTTCAGGGACATCAGGAATTCAGCGTTGGTCTTGACCTTCTGGAGCTTGCTGATGAGCAGTTCCATCGCGTCCACCGGCTGCATGTCGGCCAGGGCCTTTCGCAGGCGGTAGACCAGCTTCAGCTCGGTGGGGTCCAGCAGCAGCTCTTCCTTGCGCGAGCCGGATCGGCTGATGTCGATGGCCGGCCACATGCGGCGGTCCACCAGGCGGCGGTCCAGGTGCAGTTCGCTGTTGCCGGTGCCCTTGAACTCTTCGAAGATCACCTCGTCCATGCGGCTGCCGGTATCGACCAGCGCGGTGCCGACGACCGTCAGCGAGCCGCCCTCCTCGATCGCCCGGGCGGCGCCGAAGAACCGCTTGGGCGCCTGAAGCGCGCTGGCGTCGATGCCGCCGGTGAGAATCTTGCCGGAGTGCGGCGCCACCGCGTTGTACGCCCGCGCCAGGCGCGTGATGCTGTCCAGCAGGATCACCACGTCCTTGCCGTACTCCACCATGCGCTTGGCCTTGGCGGTGACCATCTCGGCGATCTGGATGTGCCGCGTGGCCGGCTCGTCGAACGTCGAGGAAATGACCTCGGCCGTCGTGTGCCGCCGCATGTCGGTGACTTCCTCCGGCCGCTCGTCGATCAGCAGGATAATCACGGTGACGTCGGGGTGATTGGCGGCGATGGCGTTGGCGATCTTCTGGAGCAAGATCGTCTTGCCGGTGCGCGGCGGGGCGACGATCAGCATGCGCTGGCCGAAGCCGATCGGCGTGACCAGGTTCACCACGCGCATGTTGATTTCTTCGGGCGCGTGCTCCAAAAAGATCCGCCGGTCGGGGTGCGTGGGGGTGAGGTCCTCGAAGTTGACCTTGCTCGCCAGCTTCTCCGGCTCCTCGTAGTTCACCGCCTCCACCCGCAGCAGCGCGAAGTACTTCTCCGATTCCTTGGGCGGGCGGATCTGCCCGGCCACGATGTTGCCCTGGAGCAGGCCGAAACGCCGAATCTGGCTGGGCGAGACGTAGATGTCGTCGGGGCTGGGCAGGTAGTCGTAGTCGGGGCTGCGCAGGAAGCCGAAGCCGTCCGGCAGGATTTCCAGCACGCCCTCGCCGTACATCAGGCCGTTCCGCTGGATGCGCTGCTTGAGGATCTTGAAGACCAGGTCCTGCTTGCCCAGGCCGACGTATTCCTCGATGCCCTCGGTCTTGGCGATCTCGTGCAGCTCCGCCACCGACATCCGCTGAAGGTCGGTGATGTGGAGTTCGCCGCGCTTGACGCGCTCGTACTTGGCGTGCATCTCCTTGTCGAAGTCCTCTTCGATGGACGCCTCCGAGGCGGGCGGTGCGGCCTGGGGCGCCTTGGGCGCCTCCCCAGCGGCGGCGTCAGCTGGCGGGGCTGAAGGCTGCTCGGCAGCGGCCTGGGCTACAGGCGGCTCGCCGAGCGGGTCGGCCGCCGGGTCGGGGGGCGATTGGCCCTCTGGCTCAAGCAGCGGGTCTGCGTCGCCATTTTCCACGGCGGTCTTTTTAGTCGATTTTCTTGCTGTTCTAGCCATGACGTCGGCTCCATGGCGCCTGGGGCGCCTCCCCGGCGGGATTTTTTCACTCCCGCCTTATCACGATAAAACTCCCCGCCAGACACGGATACACTGCAGGCAGGGTATCCAAAATCCCGTTATCCAACCGAAAGCCGCGCGGGGGTTCGAAGCGAATCGCGGTCGCGGTAGACCTGCCTGCCAGCAGGCAGGTTGGCCGGTGAGGTGGTACACCGGTTGTTCAGTAAGCGCCTTTTGGCTGGACTTAACTATCCAGCTTACATAGACTTAAGAACATCCCGCACTATAACATGATGTCTCGGAAAAGCTTGCGGATTTGATCATTCAGGCGGGAAACACTGGAACTGTTAACAATGGCATAATGACATCTTCGGCGCTTTTTGTCCAGTGAAATCTGCATTTTTTCCCTCCCCTGGCGGGTGGCGTCGTCCCATCCCCGCCCTTGGGCCAGGCGGCTGGCGCGGGTGGGCTCATCGGCCTCGACGAAGACCAGGTGCGTGCACAGCTCGTCCCAACCGGCCTCCAGAAGCACGGCGGCGTCGATGACGACGGCCTGGGCGGCCGGGTCGGCCTGGGCGCGGTCCACGGCCTCGGCGATCTGGCGGCGGATTCGCGGGTGCAGGATGGCCTGGAGCGCCTCCAGTTCGCGGCGGTCGGCAAAGACCGTCTCCCCCAGCCGCTGGCGGTCCACCGAACCGTCCGGCCGAAAGATGCCGTCCCCCCACCGCTCGCGGAGTTGTCGGCGAACGGCCGGCTCGGCCAGCAGTTGGTGGCCGATGGCATCGCCATCGATCACCGCGCAGCCCAGCTTGCTCATCTCGGCCGCCACGGTGCTCTTTCCGGCCCCGATGCCGCCGACCAGACCGATCACGGGTTTTCTCAATTTCGATTTCAATTTCAATTTCAATTTCGATTCCGATTTAAATCGCGCAGGGGCATGAGCAAGACGCATTCTCCCAGGCTTCCTGAACCTGTCAAGGCTTGCTCCGCGCCCCTGCGCCCCTGCGGTCGGCGGCCTAGAATGGTTTAGGCAGCGAAAAAGTTGGCCATCGAAAAGGCAATTGGACGAGCTATAATACATGATTCGTACCTGCCCGTTGCAGGCAGGTGCTGTAACGGCTCCCCGGAGGCCTGAAGGATAGTAATGAACGATGTACTCGTGCGGCCTGCCCGCAGGTCGAAAAAGGCGTTTCTAAAGAACCTCGTCTGGTCGGCGGCGAACTCCTGCGCGTTGGGCGGGCTTTACACCGGTCGGCTGGAGAAGCACTGGCTGCGGCTGGAGCGGCGGCCCATGCTGCTGCCGCACCTGGGGGAGGGCTTCCGCGGCGCCACGGTGGCCCATGTCTCGGACCTTCACTGTTCCCCGATCGTCCGCGGGCGGTACCTCCGCCATTGCGTCGAGGCCATCAACGCCGTGCAGCCGGACTTCGTCGCCATCACGGGCGACTTCATCACCGGCCCGCGCTCGTACATCCGCCGCATCGCCCGCATCCTGAAGGGACTGACCCCCAAGACGGCCGTGCTGGCCTGCCTGGGCAACCACGACTACGGCATCTTCCATCCCCGCGGCCGCGGCGGTAAGGGCGAGCTGGCGGAAATGCTCTACGACGAACTGGGCCACGCGGACATCTTCGTCATGCGGAACGAGCGGCGGGTGTTTCACCGCAAGGGCGAGAGCCTGCAATTCATCGGCGTGGAGGATTTCTGGTCATCGAGCTACGACCCCAAGCTGGCCTTCGACATGGCGCATCCGCACCTGCCGACCATCGCCCTGTGCCACAATCCCGACGCGGCGATGGACCTGGCCCGCCACGGGGCCGACTGGGTCCTGGCCGGGCACACGCACGGCACGGGCATCGCCAACCGCAAGCTGGCGGCCCTGTTCTTCCCCACCGTCCACAAGCACTTCACCGCCGGGCAGTACAGCCTGGGCGAGGGCAAGTACCTCTACGTCAATCGCGGGCTGAGCTACGGCCGGCGCCGCAACCTCAACGGCAGGCCGGAAATCACCCTCTTCACCCTCGCCAGCGCCTAGAGTGGTACGAGGCAAAGGCGGCCGCTCTGCCATTCACCTCTGGCAAGCAAGAAAATCAGGCGGTATAGTTCCGCGCGGGAGAGCCCCTTCCATGGCCAGGGACGCGCTCAAAGAACCGCTGCTGTCGGACAACGCGTTGCGGACGCTCCAGGTGAGATACCTCATGAAGGACGCCGAGGGGAACGTCCTGGAGACGCCGGGGCAGTTGTTCGCCCGCGTGGCCCGCTGCGTGGCCGCCGCTGAGCAGCCGTACGGCGGGGCCGCGGTGGTGAAGGACGCCACCGCCCGCTTCTACGCGGCCATGGCCGAAGGCAAGTTCCTGCCCAACAGCCCCACGCTGATGAACGCCGGCCGGCGGCTGGGCCTGCTCAGCGCCTGCTTCGTCCTGCCGATCGACGACAGCGTCGAGGGCATCTTTGAGGCGGTCAAGCAGGCGGCCATCGTCCAAAAGGCCGGCGGCGGGACGGGCTTCTCCTTCGACCGCCTGCGGCCCACGGGCGATTACGTGGCCTCCTCCGGCGGACGCACCAGCGGGCCGATCAGCTTCTGGCGCGTCTTTTGCCAGGCCACGCGGGCCATCCAGCAGGGCGCCTTCCGCCGCGGGGCCAATATGGGCATGATGTCCATCGGCCACCCCGACATCCTCAAGTTCATCACGGCCAAGAACGATCCGGCCGAGTTTGAAAACTTCAACATCTCCGTCAAAATCCCCAATGCCTTCATGGAACTCCTCCGCCGCGACGGGGCGGCGCCGCACGTCGTGGTCAATCCGCGGACCGGCAAGGAATACTACCTGCCGCAGACGCTGGACATCGCCCGCTACAGCCTGGACGACCTGGTCTCCGCCGACCAGGGCGCCCCGGCCGGGACGTACGGGCGCGCGAGCCTGTGGAACATGATCGTGGCCGCGGCCTGGGCGACCGGCGAGCCGGGCCTGTGCTTCATCGACCGCGTCAACGCCGACAATCCCACGCCCTCCCTCGGCCGGATCGAGGCGACCAATCCCTGCGGCGAGCAGCCCCTGCTGGACTACGAGGCATGCAACCTAGGTTCCATCGACCTGTCCAAGTTCGTCGCCGGAGGCCGGCTGGACGAGCAGGCCCTCGGCGAGATGATCCGCCTGGGCGTGCGATTCCTGGACGACGTGATCGACGTCAACAACTACGCCATTCCGCAGATCGCCGAGATGTGCCGGGGCAATCGCAAGATCGGCCTGGGCCTCATGGGCCTGGCCGACGCGATGTTCCTGCTGGGCATCAAGTACGACAGCGACGACGGGATAGCCTTCGCCCGCCGTGTCGCGGAAATCCTGACGGCCGAGGCCTTCGCCGCCAGTTCCGCCCTGGCCGAGCAGCGAGGCACGTTCCCCAATTGGCCCAACAGCACCTGGGCCGACCGCGGGAAAAAGATGCGCCACGCCGCCGTCACCACTATCGCCCCCACCGGCACGCTGAGCATCCTGGCCGGGTGCTCCGGCGGCATCGAGCCGCTGTTCGCCCTGGCCTTCTATCGCCACGTGCTGGATCAGAAGATGATCGAGGTCAACGCCCCCTTCAAGCAATGGGCTCAGCGGCGAGGCTTCTGGAGCAACGAGCTGGCCATGCAACTGGCCGGCGGCGCGGCGCTGGCGGACATCCCCGGCGTCGACGACGAAACCAAGGCCCTGTTCGTGACCGCTCACCAGATCGAGCCGGTCTGGCACGTGCGGATGCAGGCCGCCTTCCAGGACAAGGTGGACGGAGCGATTTCCAAGACCATCAACCTGCCCCGGTCCGCCTCGGCCGCGGACGTGGAAAAAATCTACCAACTCGCCTACGACCTGCGGTGCAAGGGCGTGACGGTCTATCGCGACGGCTGCCGCACCGGCCAGCCGATGGCCACCGGCCCGGCCGAGACATTCTGCCCCCACTGCCACCAGCCGATGGAAGACCTGGTCGGCTGCTCCCGATGCCTGCACTGCGGCACACCCGTCTGCGCCATCTGACGGCGGCCAATTATCCAGATGCCCTTATTCCAACGCGGTGGATCCTGCCTACCGGCAGGCAGGTTCCTGCTCCACCACCCTTCTTGGGTTATGCCGCTCGCTACATCCTGCCCACGGAGCGATATAGAGCTGGAAGAAAATAAAAAAGGGTCTGCCGATGAGCCGACAGACCCTTGTGTAATGAAAAGGGCTTTGAGCGAGCCCTTGGGCTATTTTTTCATTTCCGCCCTCTGCGCCGGAGTATCGCCAGGCCTCCCAAAATCAGCAGGCTCAGCGTCGCCGGCTCCGGCACGATGGACTTGTCCTTGCTGATGATGAATGAATTCTGCGGCGCCAGGTTGAAGTCCCATTGGAAGGCCCACTCCAGGTCGCCGGGGCCGATCGGGCCGTTGGCGTCCGTCAGAGTCGTCGGGCTGCCATCGTTCAAGGAATCCAGGATGGTGCTGTAGTAGCCCACCTGGCAGTGGTTCGGATACGGCGTGACGACCGTCTCGCTGACGGCGAAGCCATCGTCCTGTTGCTCGGCCCTGTCGCCCCCCAGGATCTGCACCAAGGCGTCGCGGGGCGTGCCGCCCAAGTCCAGGTCGCAATACTGGAAGAAATGCATGTTCATCGTCGTGGTGCCGTAGTTGGTAAGGGTAATGGTCTCGGCCAAGTCCGAGCGGGAGCTGTTGGGCTCGCCCCCGGTCAGCGTGTAGCTCAGTTCCACCAGCAGCCCGTTGAGGCTGCCGTACCGCGCCACGACGTGCTCGTTGCCTGGGTTCGCGTTGGCGTTGGTCACCTTGACACCCATCAGGCCCAGGGCGTTCAGGGGAGACTCGTCGCGATCATTCCCGACGCGATACCAGAACCATTGCTTGTTGAGGTGGTTTGTCCCATCCACGGTCCAGTTGTACATACCCGCATCGCTGGCAAAATTGATCGATGCCGTCGAGTTCCGGTCCACTAATGTGACATCGGAGGCGGGTACCGGAGTAGCCATCGCGGAAGAGAGGCCCCAAAATCCCAACACCGCCACCCATATGAATAGTTGCTTGCTCCTTTGGCTCCTCATGTGAGCGCTCCGTTTGTTTGAGAATCCGTCTTCGTTTGCGCGGATGGCGGGACATCAGGCGTCCGGCGTCATCCGCGCGGTCCTAGGCCAGAACCAACAATTCACGGATTGAGCAAAACTTAGGCTCTCAAAATCTTAGGCACGTAAATCTCCGCGTCGCGTCGAATCAGCGTCTAGTCTCCGTGACCTTTGCGGCGAAGCAGCGCCAGTCCACCTGCGCCCAGCAGGACCATCGTCGCCGGCTCGGGGACGATGGACTTATCCTTGCTGATGATGGCCGAGTCGCCCGGGGCGATGGTGAAGTCCCATTGAAAAGCCCACGTCAAGTTGCCCGGCCCGATGGGACCGTTGGCGTCCGTCAGGGTCGTCGGGCTGCCATCGTTCAAGGAATCCAGGATGGTGGTGGCGAAATCCACCTGATGGTGGCTGGGATACGGCGTGACGACCGTCTCGCTGGCGGTATAGCCTTCGTCCTTCTGCTCGGCCCTGTCGCCGTCCAGGATCTGCGCCGAGGCGTCGGTGCTCGTGCCGCCTAAGTCCAGGTCGCAATACTGGAAGAAATGCAGGTCCAACGCCTGGCTGCCGTGGTTGATGACGGTAATGGTCTCGGAAATGTCCGAGCGATGGCTGCCGGCCTCGCCTCCGACCAGGGTGAAATTCAAATCCACCGTCATGGCGTTGGGATTGCCGTATTCCGCCGTCAGATATTCGTTGCCGTCGTCGAAATCGGCATCGACGGAATGAACGAACAGCAAGGGCAGCGTGTTCAGAGGGGACTCACCGCCCGTATTCCCCACGCGATACCAGAACCACTGCTTGTTGAGGTGGTTTGTCCCATCCACGGTCCAGTTGTACATGCCCGCATCGCTGGCCAGGTCTAGGGATAGCGTCGAGTTGCGGTCCACCAGAGTAACGCTGGGGTCCAGCGCGGGACTCGCCCAAGCAGCCGTCGAGGCGACCGCCAAGAATGCCAATACCACGATCCCCTTAAACAGACGTCTCCTGTGCATGTGAGCTTCCTTCCTGATCGAGAATCCGTTCTGCTTTTTCGTGGGCCTCGCCAGAGACTCCGAACATCGGACCTCCGGCAACGTCCACGCGGTCCTGAGCAAGAACCAAAAGTAAAGCACGGATGAGCAATCAGACCTTACGGTCTAAGGCAGGAAAATGAGCGCTCCTGGCCTTTCGTGAGCATCCCTCCACCGCTGTTCCCGGTATATGGAGGGCGAAAGATTGAGTTATAAAATAACACAAAAACGTATATTGTCAAGTCATAACTTTTGGCTAATCCCGTCGGCGTCTCCCTGGCCGGCGGCCTTCCTGCCGGCAAGACAGGACCGATCAGCCTACGGAAGCTCACGGCCAAAGCCCGCCGGCCCTGCAAACCATCCTAGACCGGTGTTTGCTTGCGCAGGATATTTTTTAATATAAACACGGTAAGTTATTTAGTACAAATCACTTGAGCAAGCCCCGCCCGAGGCGTTTTGGCCACACCCGGCGCCATCCCCACGCCCTCGTGCTGCCCTTACGTTCATTCGGCCAAGGCGCGTGCAACGACGGGCCTGCCGCAAAGGCCGAACTAAAAAGGATCCGCCTCATCGCAAGGGGGCAGACCCCCTGTGGCGAGAGAGGGCCCGGAGCCAAGGCCCTCTCGTCGGATTTCTGAGCGCCTGCCACGCGCCGGATCCGTCGTCGGTCCGCTGGGACACCCCCAAGGCATAGACCGCAGGGTTTGCCCACACAGGAAGGGTTAGAAAGAGTGCGAGCAAACCCTGCTTTCGTCCCATGATCTCAAACGGACGATGTCTCCGTGCAATCTCTTATGCGGAATCTCACGTACGGTTTCTCCGACGGATCAGCAGGGCCGATCCGCCCATCGCCAGCAGGCACAGCGTCGCCGGCTCGGGAATGTACTTCAACTGCAGTTCGTCACCCACCCCATCAGCGTTGGTGTCCACCACGGTGGCGGTCCAAGCATTACTGATGTCGTTGCCGCGGGCATCAACAAGGCGTGCCACCGAGCCGCAGATGCCCGGCGTGGCGCTGAAGCCCGTGGTGATCACGGTGAAGGTCGTGTTCTTGGCCGGTGTATAGCCACCCAGCAGATTCACGCTCACGGTGGCGTTGCCATCGGTGCCGTTGGGGTCATCCAGAAAGACCTTGCCCCAGGCCTGAATCGTATCGAAGGCGAAATCGCTCGTGATGTCGAACTGGAACGTGCTGTTCTTGGCAAACATATCCTGCTTCTGAAAAGCATTGCCGTCCAGCATCGTGCCGACGATGGTATCGCCACCCGGATTCAGGAGGGCCGAGCCCAAATTGAAGCCGCCCGTGCCCTGGGTCGCATCATACAGGCCAAAGCCGAAGATGCCGCTGTTGGAGGCGGCCCCGATATACAGGGAGCCGCCCGTGGCGTTGAACACGCCGCCGTTACCCGGAGCGGTCTCCTTGGCCTTCAGACGTAGGGCCTCGACCATGAGGATGCCGGTACCGGACAGGTTCACTGTCCCATGGTAGGCGGCGTTGGACACCGGGCCATAGAGGACGAACTGGCCGCCGGTCGTGCCCCAGTTATAGGGCGACGTGGTGGAGGCATTGCCCACTTCCAGGGTTCCGGCGCTGAGATTCAGCACGCCAGTGCCACCATTCCCCACGCCCATGATCTCGCTCGAGCCGGACTTGAAGTCCATCACGTTGATGGAGGAATTGGCGATAGTCAGCGTGCCGCCGGTGCCGACGGTGCCGCCAATCTCAATAATTTGGTTCGGGGTAGCCGTGTTCACGTTCGCATTCACCGTGCCGTTGGTGATCATGCTCTTGTTGCCGCCGTTGTTGGTACCGCCGGTCCATGGATCGCTCCAGTTCCCGGAAGCGCCCGAGTCCCAGACGTACGTCGCGTGGGCGACCGCCGCCAGCGCGAAGACCAGGGTGCCCATCATTGCGATTTTCTTTATCATGACATTCTTCCTTTCATCTAAGAGACATGGACCTGCCTACCGGTAGGCAGACTTCACACATCCCGCCAAAAAACTCCTGACTTGCCTTTACCCATATCCGCTCCTTTCCTCTCCCGTGCCGGCGGGGCCGCGGCTTAGGCCGCCGGTCCGACGCCTTGCGGAATAGAAATGCCCATGGAAAAGCAGAATCGCTTTTGCCCTCGCTAAACCCACCCGGAGTCCCCACGAACCTGCCTGCCGGCAGGTCTGCCCTGCCGTAGGCAGGATGGACTCCCGGTTATGCTCCCAGGGTCCCGAACGGAAACCCACGCGTTTTGGGCAACTTGGCCGAGCGGCCTAAGGCGGGAACGACTGAGCCGGTACGCCCCTCGCCTTGCACACCTCCGCCGCTGTCCCGGAACGGAGGTCGAAGCGCGCCGTCATCCTAATTCCGAATCATTTTTTGGCAATTCGGCAATCCCGATGTCATCGGCGGGATGTAATCAAGAACGCGGATACCCGGCCCGGCGGCAAGCATGGCCACACCCCTCCCCACCCCAATCGGCAGATAAAAAAACTGCCCCGGAAAGAGGACATCTCAAGGCGTGCTTATCCACGATTCGTGTTCATCACCCGGCGCAAGGGCGCACGGACGCAAACGGACGGCCTCGGCGCCTTCTTCAGTCGCGCAGGGGACATTTCGCAGAAGCACAGAGCCTGCGGGACTCTCGAAAGATCCGCAGCAGGACTTCCATCCGATCCTGGACGCCGAGCTTGGCAAACAGCCGCCCCATGTGCGTGCGAACCGTCGGCAGCGCAATCCCCAATTCCGAGGCGATCTGCTTGTCGCTATGTCCGTCCAAAAGAAGGCGGACAATGTCCCGTTGTCTGGGAGGCAAGGAGAACTCTTTCGTCAGGTGATCCCATTCACGTTGACCGAGTATCGTCTCCGTGCTGGACATAATGACACATCTCCCGACCTTATAGTGAGAGGTCCGACCGGCTCCCCGAAGTGCTGTCTTTTACCTTCCAAGAATAAAACCCTCAATTCGTCAAACCGGATGTGGCCCCCACCTATCACATATTGTAGACATGTGCCCCTTTCTCCGCCCACTCGCCTCGAGGACAGGAGCAGAAAAATCTATCGCGACAGGCGGCGGCTTTCGGTTTCGGCCTCGCGCATCAGGGCAAGGTTGTCGCGCAGGCGCGAAGGCTTATTCCTTGCCTGCCATAGGGATGCGAATCGCTTGGAGACATCGCGCATCCCCTTGGCCAAGCCGGCCAGCGTCTTGGGCGGCACGGTCTTACCGGCCCGCAGGTCCTTGGCCGCCAGCGCCCGCCGGCAGGCTAGCACGTCCATGGCCGCCGCGGCGGCGAACTCCTCCAAGGCCAGCGTCTCGAAACGCGCCAGGTCGCTAGCCTGCGGCCAGTGGCTCTCGGACGGCATGGCTTGGAGGATTTGTTGCAGGCCCGCCGGGTTGGTCTGATCGATTCGGGCGAGCTTGCCACCTCCCTGCCGCATTAGCGGCTCGACCAGGGCGTGATACAGCGCGCAGGAATTGCGATTGTCCCCGCCGCAGAAGCGATAGGAATCTCCCAGCGTCCGCAGGGCCCCGGCGAGGCGGGCGGTCCGTTGACGGAAGACGTGGAAGCAGAACGTCTCGGTGAATTTTTCGTCGTCCACCGCCCGGCCGTGCCAGGCATGGGCGGCCCCGTGGGCCAAGCCGTGCAGGCTCACCCCCAGGAAGTTGCGATGGCCGAAGTCACCCCAATCGGTATTGATCAGTCCCTCGGCCTCCCACCGCCGCCCCGCCGCGGCGAACTGGGCCACGTTGGCGACGGCGTTGGCCAGGCGCGTCCCGTGCGTCTGCCAGGCGCTGGTGCCGGGGCAGACCGCCATCGCCAGGCCGGCGCGGGCGATCTCGCCCGTCCGCGCGATCCGCGGGCCACCGGCATTGTAGTCCCAGTTCAGCATCACGACGTCCGGCGGGATGCTCTTCAGCAGATACGGATGCTTCAGCACGATGTCAGCCCAGATGTTCATCCGCTTATCGTATTTGCGGCAGAGCTGGCGAATTTGTTGCAGGAACTCCACGTACACCCGCCCCCGCCCCACGTCGGCGGCCTGGCGGCTGCTGCGGCCGGCGGTGAAGCTGCTGGTCTCGTCGCAGCAGGCGTTGAAGTCCTCGGCCTCAAACAGAGGCACAAACTCCTTGTAAAGCTCCGCCAGGAACTTGATCGACTTGGGATCCGTCGGACATAGCGTCCCGCGGTCCAGCTCGTTGTCGCTGCCGGGCGACTCCGACAGGTGGCGGTACTTCGGCAGGTCCAGAATCTTCTCCATGTGCCCGAAGCTGGCCAGCGCGCCGACCAGGCGAACGTGATGCCGCTTGCAATGCTCCCCCAGCGAGCGGATTTCCGCCGGCGTAAACGGGCTGTAGCCCTTGCCGATGGCCGGGTGGCGACGGAAAGTGAATACATTTTCGATGTAGAGTTGCAGCTCGTTGATTTTCCACCGCGCCAGCCGCTCCACCAATTCTTTCAGCGTCGCCAGGGTGGGCACCTTGCTGCGGGAGCAGTCGTGGAGCACGCCGCGGCGGCGAAAGTCCGGCCAATCTTCCATCACGCAGGCCGGCATGGCCCGCCCGCAGACGGCCAGGAGGTCCCGAAGGGTCTGGACGGCGTAGTAGGCCCCGGCGTCGGCGGAGGCGGCCACAGTGATGCTCTCCGGCCGGATGAAAATGTGATAGTGCTCCGGCCCTTCGACGGCGGCGTCGCGGACGATCCGCACCGCCGCCCCAGACGCCTCGCCCAGCCGCACCGCGGCCTTGCGATCCAGCAGCCGCAGGTCGTCCGCCAATTGCCCCAGGGGCAGGCGGTCGGCCTCTTTGGCGCCGGCCAGTGTGCACTTGTCCGGCCAGGTAAACACGCCCGCCAGCGACACGCCGTTGTGGACCGGAATCAGCAGCGGTATGGGCTTCATCCCTGGGCCTCCTGCGTGGGTGCGGGTCTGGCGGCCGGGCCGAGCAGCAGGCCCAGCAGGAACGTCACCGCCGTGCCCAGCACGATCAACCAGCTCCAGGCCAGCGGGAAGATGACTCGCTCGCCGACGGGGACGGCCTTGTCGGTCAGCCCCAGGAAGCGACTCAGCCCCACCGGCCCGAAGTTGCTCAGCACGGTCAGCACGGCCATCAGCACGCCGTTGGCGATCATGGCGATAATGTTACCGCGGTTGCTCCCCCGCCGCGTCAGGATGCCCAGCAGAAAAACGCCCAACATGCTGCCGCCGGTGATCGAGATAATCTGGAAGGCCAGCCACAGGATGTTGTCCGCCTTTGTGCAGGCCAGGGCGATGGCGGCCAGGAGCAGGCCGAAGCCCACCACGCCGGTCCGGCTCACCCACAGGTAGTGCCGCTCGCTGCCGCCGCGGCGAATCAGCGGCTTGTAGATGTCCATCATGAACGAGGAGGACAGGCTCGCCAGCGGCAAATCGATGCAGGCCAGGACGATGGCCGCCAGCATCAAGCCTCGCAGGCCGCCGGGCAGGTAATGGGCGATGTAATACGGGAAGATTTCCTTGGCCTTGGCCGGCAGGTGTGAGTCGGGATTTTGCGCGAAGAACACGAACATCACCGTGCCGATGCCCAGGTAGATGATCGTGATGGGCAACGCGGCCAGGATCGTGGTGAGGATCGCCCGCTGGCTGGCGCGGCGGGTGCGAACGGTCAGCAGGCACTGCACCAGCTCCTGGTCCGTGCCGAAGACGGCCAGGCCCACGAAGAAGGCATTGGCCGTGCCGGCCCAGAAGCTGGTCGGGCGATTGAGATGCAGCGAGAAGTCGAACACGCTCAGCCGCCCGGCCTGGCCGGCCACCGCCCACCACTCCCGCGGCCAGCCGCTCAGGTGCGTCAGCACGTACAGAATCACCGCCGCCCCAGCCAGGTAAAAGATGCTGGCCCGGTAGGCGCCGGTCCACACGACGGCCTTGATCCCGCCGAAGGCGATGACCGCGATGCTCGCAGCCATGAATATCGCCATCGCCACCAGCAACCCCCGGACGGGGTGTTGGGCGTCCACCCAGCCCATGATCCAAGCGATGGCGTAGCAAGCCGCGTAAAGCCTGGCGCCGGCGCCCAGCATGCGAGTCAGGAAGAAAAAGGCCGAGCCAGACACCTGCGTCGGCGGCCCGAAGCGGTGCCGCAGGAATTCGTAGATGCTCGTGCAGTCGTACTTGTAGAAGACCGGCAGGAACAGGAACGCCACGAACAGCTTCGAGGCGGCCGAGCCGATGTAAAACTGGAGGTACTGGAGGTTCTCCGTGAAGCCCGTGCCGGGGACGTTGGTGATGGTGACCGCGCTGACCTCCGTGGCCACGAAGGACAAGGTCGCGATGACCACGGGCACCGCTCGGGCGCCCAGGAAGAAGTCGCGTGTGTTGGCCTCCTTGCGGCCCTTGACGGCGGCGATGACGAACACCACCCCCACCACGCCCAGGAACACGGCCACGTCCAGGATCGTCAGCGACCCGGCAATCGGCTGGCCTGAAAAGAACTCATCCATGACGGCGTTTCCTTAGCCCATTCCTTGGCGGCGTCCTCTTAGCGACCAATCGCCGCCCGCAGGAAACCTTTGTGACGCTTCAGCAATCGCTGGGCGTCCCGGCGGCCTACCTTGCGAACGTGCATGACGACGGCCACCTTCACGCCTCCGCCGGCCCGGCGGAGCAACGCATCGGCCGCGCGGCGGTCCAGGCCGGTGACTTCGCGAATAATCCGCCGCGAGCGGTCGCGGAGTTTGGCGTTGGTCGCCCGCAGGTCCACCATGAGGTTCCCGAAAACTTTGCCCAGGCGAATCATGGCGGCGGTGGTCAGCGTGTTGAGCACCAGCTTGGTGGCCGTGCCGGCCTTCATCCGCGTCGAGCCGGTCACGACCTCCGGGCCCACGACGGGATTGATGATTACGTCGGCTTTAATATCGCCCGTGGCCTGCGGGGCGCAGGTGATAAACACTGTGGCCGCGCCACGCTGAGCGGCCCGTCGCACGGCGGCCAGGACGAACGGCGTCAGGCCGCAGGCGGCGATGCCCACGACCACGTCGCGCCGGCCGACGCGGCGGTGGTCGATGGCCGCGGCGCCGTCGGCGGGACGGTCCTCGGCCCCTTCCACCGAGCGGACCAGCGCCCGCCGCCCGCCGGCGATGATGCCCTGCACCAGGCCGGGCCGGACGCCAAAGGTCGGCGGGCACTCCGAGGCGTCCAGCACACCCAGCCGCCCGCTGGTCCCGGCCCCGACGTAGAACAGCCGCCCCCCACCCGCCAAGGCGGAGGCGATCAGCTCAACGGCGGTGGCGATCCGGCGGCGCTGCCGGCCCACGGCCGCCGCCACGCGGCGGTCCTCGGCATTAATAAGGTCTACGATCCCCAGCACCGACCGGCGGTCGATGTCGCGGCTGGCGGCGTTGCGACGTTCGGTAGTCAGCTTAGACCGGTCGCGAATCACTTTTTCCGCCCCTCCTTGCCCGGCACAATCTTGCCGCAAATCACAGGCCGCCTCGCTCCGGTCGCCGAGGGGACATTGTTGGTCTGGCCGCGGACGGCTGCCGCGGCCAGGATGGCGAACGACAGCGCCTCCTTGGCGTCGCCGTCGATGCCGAGCTTGCTCATCGGGACGACGGCCGCCGGCGCCAGCCGCTGCCGCAGCATGGCCACCAGGCAGCCGTTCCGCGCCCCGCCGCCACAGAGAATCACCTCGTCCACGCGCGACGGCAGGTAGCGGCGGTAGGCGTCGGCAATGCTTTCAGCCGTAAAGGCCGTCACGGTGGCCAGGATGTCCAGCGGCGCGATGCCGGCGGCCCTGGCACGGGCATAGAGCGCGTCGGCGAACGGGATGCCGAAGGCCTCCCGCCCCGTGGTCTTGGGCGGCCGGGCGGCCAGGAACGGATGCCGCATCAGCCGCCTCAGCAGCGCGGCGTGGACCTTGCCGCGCCGGGCCAATCGGCCGCCCGCGTCGTAGCGGCGCCGGCCGCGGGTGAGCCGATGCGCAACGCGATCGATAATCATGTTGCCCGGCCCGGTATCGAAGGCTCGCACGTCCTCCAGGCCGCCGCCGGCGGGAAGGTACGTCACGTTGGCGATGCCGCCGATGTTCTGAACGGCGCGGTAGCGGCGCGGATGGCGGAACAGGAAGTAATCCGCGAACGGCACCAGCGGCGCCCCCTGGCCGCCGGCGGCGACGTCGCGCGGGCGAAAGTCCGCCACCGTCGTGATGCCCGTCCGCTCGGCGATAACGCTGGGCTCGGCAATCTGGAGCGTGGACCGCACCGGCCGCCCGCGCCCGCTCGCCCGGCCGGCAGGCAGGTGGTGGATGGTCTGGCCGTGCGAACCGACCAGGTCGATGCTCCCCAGGCTGATGCGGCTGCGGCGGGCCAGCGTCAAGACGGCCGTGGCGAAGACCTCCCCCAGGACAAAGTTCATGCGGCAGACGTCGTCCACCCGCGAGGTGCGGGGGTCGCACAGGGCCAGCACCGCCCGCCGCATCGCGGGGGCGTAGGGGAACGTGTCAAAGGCCAGCAGGTCCGCGCGGCGGCGGCCGACATCGGCGATGGCGACGTCCACGCCGTCGGCCGACGTGCCCGACATCAGCCCGGCCACGCGAAGCGTGCGGCGGCCGGCCAGCGATGCCATGACGTTTCGCATTCGCACAAAAGTTCCAATCCTGGGGGCGTATTGTACGGAAGGCCTCCCCCGGGCGATACCTCCTACCGCCTGAGGGGGCGGCGTTTGACATTCCCGCCGCACCTGCTAGACTTCTAGAGAACGGCGTTGAGGGCGTTTTTGCCGGCGTGCTTTCTTCCCACGGCCGCCGAGGTACGTCTAAAGAAAGGATCGCTTCCATGTCGGATCAGAATGGAAGGTTCGCCTGGGTGAGGTCTCTGCTAAGGGTGTGGGTGTACGTCGCCGAGGCCTGCCTGGTGGCCACGTGGGTCGCCACGCTGGCGTGGGGCCTTGCCAGCATCTCCCGGAGCCACGCGATGGGCGTGGTCGCGCCGTTCATCATCGCCCTGGCGTTCGAGACGGTGGCCCTGGTGTGGGCGCCGATCGCCTACGGCGTCGTCTCGGCCATTCTGGAGACCAACGAGGCGTGCAATGAAATCAGCGGCCGGCTGACCCGCACGGAAACGCTGCTGGACAACGCCGCCGCCTCGCTGAAAACCATGGCGGACGTGGCGCCCCTGTCGGACAAGGCCAAGAGCACCCTCTACCGCGAACGCGAGATCGAGGCCCTCGGCGAGATGATCCAGCATCACCTCATGCTTCAGGACTACGATGCCGCGTCGACTCTGATCACCCTCATGGACAGGGATTTCGGCCACCACGAGCAGGCCCGCAGGCTCCGGCAGGAGGTAGCCGCCAGCCGCAAGGCCACGATGGACGAGAAGGTGGAGACCTCGATCGGCCACTTTCAGGAGATTCTCGATCTCCACGACTGGGTCCGCGCGAACCGCGAGGCCCAGCGGATGATGAACCTGATGCCCAACAACAATCGCGTCGCCCAGTTGCTGGCGATGATCAAGGCGGCCCAACTCGCCCACAAGCGGCAGCTTCTCCAGTCGTACGGAGAGGCCATACGCAAGAACGACGTGGACCGCAGCATCGAGCTGCTCCATCAACTGGACCCGTACCTGACGCCCCAGGAGGCCGCCGCCCTGCAGGAATCGGCCCGAGACGTCTTCCGCGCCAAGCTTCAGAACCTGGGCTTCCAATTCACGATGTGCGTGACCGACCAGCGCTGGGCCGAGGCCGTCGCCACCGGCGAGGAGATCATCCACAACTATCCCAACAGCCGCATGGCCCAAGAAGTGCGGGAGAAGATGGAGCTGCTCAAGTCCAGGGCCTCGATCATCTTCCCCGCCCCGCCCGCCTAGCTGTGGCTTGCGGCGTTTTTCCTCCTTCGCCAACGCCGGGGTAAAACGGCGGGCGGCAAGTTCGTTTGCACCGCAGGCCCCAAAGCCTTAGAATGACGGAATCCGGCGGGCCGAAGATATCTGCCGCCTACTGCCGGCCATCGAAACCCCCTGGGAGCCAACCCATGCGACACGTCGTGCTAGGCAAGACTGGATTGACCGTTTCAGCCACAGGCATCGGAGGCATACCGATTCAGCGCGTCTCGCTGCCCCAAGCCGTCAAGACGATTCACGCCGCGCTGGACCTGGGCATCAACTTCATCGACACCGCCGCCGCCTACACCGACAGCCAGACCAAGATCGGCGCCGCCATCAAGGGCCGGCGCGACGGCCTGGTCATCGCCAGCAAGAGCGGCCAAAAGACCAAGGACGGCATCCTGGCCGACGTCGCACGCGCCCGCAAGGAGATGGGGTGCGAGACCATCGACCTTTTCCAGTTTCACAACATCTCCACGCCCGCCGGTTGGGCAGCCGTCTCCGGCCCCGGCGGCGCGATGGAAGGCCTGCTCCAGGCCCGCGAGAAGGGCCACATCGCCCACATCGGCTTTTCCTCCCACAACCTCGACATGGCGCTGAAGCTGATCCACGAGCCGGTCTTCGAGACCATTCAGTTCTCCTTCAATCTGGTGACCGCCGAGGCGGCGGACCAGTTGATCCCCCAGTGCCGCAAGAACCAGGTGGGCTTCATCGCGATGAAGCCCTTGTGCGGCGGGCAATATGAGAATGCCGCCTTCGCGTTCAAGTACCTCAACGGCTTCCCCGACGTGGTGCCCATCCCCGGCGTGGAGTCGCCGGAGCAGGTTCGCCAGATCGTCGACATCGTCAACTCCGGCGCCACGCTCCAGGGCCCCGAAAAGGTCGAGGCCGACAAGATCAGCGCCAGCCTGGGCAAGCTGTTCTGCCGCCGCTGCGGCTACTGCCAGCCCTGCCCCCAGGGCGTCCCCATTGCCAACGTGATGGTCTTCGAGGGGTTCCTGCGGCGATTCCCGCTGGCCAAAATCCTCGAGGGGCCCGGCAAGGGCGTCATCGAGAATTCCGGTCTGTGCAACGAGTGCGGGCAGTGCGAGGAGAAGTGCCCCTACCAGTTGCCCATCCGCGAAAATATCAAGCGCATGGGAGCGCTGGCGCGGAAGTTCGCCGCCGAGCACGGCCGCAAGTAGTCGCCCGCCGGCACCCTCCTTCGTGGCGGCGCTTTGGCATTGTCTGTCCGCCGTGCGGCTGCTAGAATCCCGCTTTCCGCCGCCGACGTCGCCGGAGCGAGCATGGTTCACCGCATAGAGGTCAGGCTCAAGGAGGCCCTCGTCGATCCCCAAGGCCAGTCGGTGCTCGCGCAGATTCACGAGCTGGGGATCGAGTCGGTGGACCGCGTCGCGACCTGCCGGCTGTTCTTCCTGGGGGGGAAACTTTCCGCCGACCAAGCCGCCCAAGCCGGCCGGGAGCTTCTGTCCGATCCGGTGATCGAAACGTTCGCCCTGAACAGCCGCAACGGCCAGGGCGACACCGCGGCCGACGCCGTCATCGAAGTGCACCTCAAGCCCGGCGTGATGGACCCCGTGGCGGCATCCACCGAGCGGGCCATCCGCGACATGGGCATCGACCTGGCCTGGGTGAGCACCGCCCGCCGCTACGAGCTGCACGGCGAGGTGTCCGAAGAGCAGAGCGAGACCATCGCCCGCCGCCTGCTGGCCAACGCCGTGATCGAGGACGTCCACTTCTGCTCCTTCACGCCGAGCGAGCATCCCCTGGCCGGCTACACGCTGCGGATCGTCGAGGTGCCCATCCGCGGTCTGGACGACGAGGGGCTGCTGGCGCTCAGCCGCGAAGGCGACCTGTTCCTGAACCTCACGGAGATGCGCGCGATCGCCGATTATTTCCGCCGCATCGGCCGTGAGCCGCGGGACGTAGAACTGGAAATGATCGCCCAGACCTGGAGCGAGCACTGCGTCCACAAGACGTTCCGCTCCGACGTTCGCCTGCTCGACGCCGGCGGCCGACCGGCCGGGCGCATCGAGAACCTCATCAAGAGCACGATCTTCGGCGCCACGCACAAGCTGGCCAAGCCCTGGTGCATCAGCGTGTTCAAGGACAACGCCGGCGTGATCGAGTTCGACGAAACTCACGCCGTTTGCTTCAAGGTCGAGACGCACAATCACCCCTCCGCCATCGAGCCTTACGGCGGGGCCTCCACCGGCATCGGCGGGGTCATCCGCGACCCGCTGGGCACTGGGCTGGGGGCTGAGCCGATCGCCAACACCGACGTGTTCTGCTTCGGCCCGCCGGACCTGCCCGCCGAGGCCGTGCCCAAGGGCGTGCTGCACCCGCGGCGGGTCATGCGCGGCGTGGTGGCCGGCGTGAGGGACTACGGCAACCGCATGGGCATCCCCACGGTCAACGGCGCGGTGTACTTCGACGAAAAATACCTGGGCAACCCGCTGGTTTTCTGCGGCACGGTGGGCCTGCTGCCCCGCGAAAAGTGCTTCAAGAATCCCCAGGCCGGCGACGCTATTTTGGTGGTGGGCGGGCGCACCGGCCGCGACGGCATCCACGGCGCGACGTTCAGCAGCGGCGAGCTGACCCACACGCACGAGACGGAATTCTCCCACGCCGTGCAGATCGGCAACGCCATCACCGAAAAAAAGATGCTGGACACGATCCTCCAGGCCCGCGATCAGAACCTGTTCTCCGCCATTACCGACTGCGGCGCGGGGGGCCTGTCCAGCGCGGTCGGCGAGATGGGCGCCGACCTGGGCGCCGAGGTGCACCTGGAGCGCGTGCCGCTGAAGTACGCGGGCCTTTCTTACGCGGAAATTTGGATTTCCGAGGCCCAGGAGCGGATGGTGCTATCGGTGCCGCAGAAAAACGTCCAGCGCATCCTGAAGGTTTTTACAGACGAGGGCGTGGAGGCGACGATCATCGGCCACTTCGGCATCGAAGGCCGAATGCTTCGATTATTCTACGCCGGCCAGGTGGTCGGCGAGCTGGAGATGGACTTCCTGGAAAATGGCCTGCCCCGGCCGACCAAAGACGCCGTCCTGCCGGCCATCGGCAAACCCTCCACCCCCCCGCTGCCCCGCGAGGATTACGGCGAGGTGCTGCTGAACATCCTGGCCAGCCCCAACGTGGCCTCCAAGGAATGGATCGTCCGCCAGTACGACCACGAGGTACAGGGAGGCAGCGTGATCAAGCCGCTGGTGGGCGTCGGGCAAGATGGACCCGGCGACGCTGCGGTCCTGCGGCCGGTGCTCGGCTCGCACAAGGCGGTGGTCATCGCCTGCGGCATGAACCCGCTGCTGGGCGAGCTGGACCCCTACCAAAGCGCCCTGCACGCGGTGGATGAGGCCCTGCGGAACTGCATCGCCGTGGGCGGCAATCTAGAACGCACGGCCATCCTGGACAACTTCTGCTGGGGCAACTGCAACAAGCCCGACCGCATGGGCAGCCTGGTGCGGGCCGCCGTCGGCTGCCACGACGCGGCCATGGCTTACGGGACGCCGTTCGTCTCCGGGAAGGACTCGCTCAACAACGAATTCCAGACCGCCGACGGCTCGACCATCGCCATCCCGCCGACGCTGCTGATCTCGGCCATGAGCGTCATCGACGATTGCCGCCGCTGCATCACCGCCGACGCCAAGGAGCCCGGCAACATCCTGTTCCTGCTG
>JBEKZI010000015.1:0-33998 GCA_049510055.1 Phycisphaerae bacterium
ACGTGGCGCGGCTGGCCGGCGTGCCCAAGGAGGTCATCGACCGGGCAAGGGCGATCCTGCCGAAGATTCAGGAGCACCTGGCCGCCGGGCTGGACATGCCCGCCTTGGCGAAACGCGCCGCCGCGGCCGCCGCACAGATGGCCCTATTCGCCGACGCACCCACCCGCGCCGCCCGCGCCATCAAGGAAGCCAACCTAGAATCCATGACGCCCCTGGAAGCACTGGACTTTTTGAGAAAACTCAAGAGTGAACTGTAGGGGCCCGCTTACCGAGTGTCGCGGGCGTCTCGCCCGCGCGTCGCGAGGGCATCTTGCCCTCGCCGGACCCCCAATGGCAAGCGTTCCTCGCGGCCGGAACGGCTGCGCCACTCGCGGTCAAGATAACCGCGACACCTCTCCACAAACCTAAGAGCGAACTGTAGACGGCCCCCGAAAATTCAGCCAGTCGCCGACGGGGAATAGTGTTCCCGCATCTGCTCGGCGCTAGTGAATGGCCAGCACCGCAAACGCCCCTCAGTCAGGCAACGCCATCTACGGTTCCGCAGCCGAGCATTGCCCAGAACCATCCCGATGATCCCAACAACCAGCATGAACCCAAAGGAGCATATCATCGTGACCCGTTCGCCCCACCACGCCCTAAGGACAGATCCAGTGCAGAGACAGACTACCCCTACCATGATCATGCCTCCAATGAATGCAAGCAGGCCGGTTGTGATCGGCCACATAATACTCTCCTTAGGGAGGGTTACAGGGGCATACGGCAGATTGGTCTCGAGGAAGGCAAGCAGGCGCTCCAGTACCTCGCGCAGACGGCGTTGCCGCACGGCCGATTGTCTCGTTAGCGGGCCACCGTGCCTCAGCAGTTCCTCGAACACATCCCGCCTGACGGCCTCCAGAACCCGGTCGGCGAACACGTGGCAGGAATCCACGTCCTCCCCCGCCGTGACAGGCCAAGCCCGGCCCGCCTCGGCGAATGTCATTCGCCCGGCCAAGATGTTGCGGATTATCCGGGCGCCCCGGTCGCGGGCCGCCCGGGCAACAGGTGGGGGTGACATATCCTCCACAGGGTATACCCCGGCCGCAGCGCAAGCCTGCTTCATGGACTCCTCATCCGCGAACGGCGCCCAGGGCAACTGACCCCGCCGACGCGGCAACGGCAAGTCAGTGCGCAGGAAGACCTCATGGCGGCGCAGGGCGAATCGGGACTCGTCCCAGGCCTGCAACCCGCGCCCAGCCAGGTTTTCCAGACATCTCAGCCACAAATACAGGTGGTGGCCTAGGGTGGCTACGGCGGCGTCCTTAGGCGGACGCGGGAGCCGGCCGGTGAACTCCAAAGAGTCCAGGGATCCGTCCAGGAATCGATGGATCATATCGGCGACATGTCGCCGTTCTTGAGTGTTGATGCCCTGTTGCGGTCTCACCACCTTGTGCACTCCCACCGCCCTGGCTGGGTAGATAGCTAAGGCTGTCCGCCTGCGGCGGCATCCCCTTTCACATACACCTTCTGCGTCGGGAACGCAAATTCGATGCCGGATTCCTTCACTGGCTGAGCATCGTTCACCCTCCGTAGCCGCCCCGCCGGCGTCGTAGGGTGGGCAACTTGGTTGCCCACGGAAATCCCTCTACGGGGTCCGTCGCCGAGTGAACGGAATAAATCGTGGCGTATGGCGGGCGTAGGAGGCGTACTGGTCGCCGAACAGGGCCCGCAGCTCGCGTTCCTCCAGCGGCGCGACGACGCAGGAGAACCACACGGCCAGGAACGCCAGCAGGAATAGCAGGAACGTGTAGTCCAGCGCCAGCCACCACCCGGCGGCCAGGAGCATCACGGCCGCGTACTGGGGGTGGCGGATAGTGCGATACGGCCCCACGATCACCAGCGGCTCGCCCCGGCCGGCGGGAGTCTCTAGCGGCGCCCGGCGGAGGACCTTGGTCAGCGTGACGAACGTCGAGACGAAAAGGTCCCCGGGATGCCGCCACTTGAAGATCCACGCCATCATCCCAAAACCGACGATCAGGACGAGAACCCCGCCCAGCCGCAGCGGCCAGGGCAATCCAAGTCGCAACGGCAGCCCAATCACACGCTCAAGGACGTACCCGATCAGGCAGAACGTGGTGAGCAATGCGGCCACGAGCGTCACGACGACGATGGGCGCGACGACCTTGGTTCGCATGGCGATTTTCTCCTCTCCCGTTATGGCCGGGTGGCCACCAGGACCATGCCGAGCAGTTCCATGTACGCTTCCTCGCGGCGGAAGGGCTCGGCCAGGTGCGGCGTGACGGCCCGGAGGTACTCGCGGTCCAGCAGCGACAGGGGGCGGACCTGGACATTCTTCCAGCCGCCCTGCTCCAGCCATTGCACGTAATCCCACGGCCGGGCGCGGTTGGGGCAGCCGGCAAAGCTCAGCAGGCGGTACAAGCGCGGGCTGAAGCGGTAGATGTTCAGCGGGTCGCGATCGCGAAGCAGCGGCGTGTGCGTCTGGAGGTCCACCACGGCCAGGAATGTCGCCCCCGGTGCGGCCAGCCGGCCCAGCTGCGCGATCGTGGCGGCCGGATCGTCGAAGTGCTCGAACGCGGCCTGGCTGATAATCAAATCCGCCGGCTGCTTGGCGAGTTTGTCGGCAAATTTGTCGGCGAAAAGGCCGGCCGCGGACAGGTCGAAATCTTTTCGATGCACGTACGTCAGCGGGCTGGGGCAACCGGTCATGGCGCCGACCACCTGCTGCCGCAGCCGGGCGACCTTGGGCACGTCAATGCCCAGCCGGGCAGGCAGGCGCTTCAACAGATGGTCGTAGAACGCAAGCGACCGGGTGCGGGCCAGGGGAAAGCGGTCGAAGGCGGCGTACCGCGACGCTCCCGCGGCCAGGGCCAGCACGCCGGTGCCCAGGTCCGGTCCGGGGCCGAGTTCCAGCACGGTCTTGCCGGTCCAATCGTACGGGCGGCCCAAGGATTCGTGCAGGTGCGCCTTCCAGTTCTCAAAGACGCGCAGGTCGTACTCGGCCGCGGCGGTAAAGTCGTCGGGCGAGAACGGCCGCGGGCGATGGTAGGGCCACAGGAGATGGCGGACCTTGTTGGCCGCCATCGCGGTCAGGCCCAGCGCGAACCACAAGGCGTGAATCGGCCGGGCGGGCGCGAGCGTTTTCGTCGCGGTCGCGGTGGCGGGTTCGGTCTTGTGTGGCGACGTCGGTTCCGGCAAAAGGTTCCTCCTGGCCGCCGGCCATGACGGCGAACGGCTACCAGCCGCCTAGATACCCCGTCAGGGCGGCTACGGCAATAGCGCCCCTGCTTGGTCTCGTGGCGGCGGGGGAGTAAAAACTTTTCTGGCCGCTTGCCGCCGCCGCGCCGCGGAGCTACTATTCAACCGTGGACCGGACACGGCGGCTCCCTCCACCGTCGTGCCAGGGGAGCATATGCGACCCTGATTCCGGTCCACATGAGTTGTAGCCCCCTTATGACTCGGCCTCAAACCTGCCCGCATTCGTCCCGGCGGCTGTCCTTACAGCCATTGCTCGCGAGGCATAACAGGCTTATTCTAAAGCAGTTGCGTTGATTTTTAGGCCGGGGCTTTCTTTCCCGCCGGATGGCTGCACCAATCGTTTCGGTAGCTAACCCTTGACCGCAGTCTGGCCGAAGTAGTATAAAATCAGGTGTTATTATGTGGCTTCCCGGCGACGGTTCCTTGGGGAACCGCCGGCCTGGAAGCACCGTAATAACAGTGTGTCGTAACAACGACGGCCGAGGGTTGTAGCCGACAAGCAGGCCGTCAGAGCAGACGGTGTTCGCGAGCGGCACGTTGGGTGTGCCGCTTGACGGTGTGGCGGCGTCGCCCGGTCGGAAGGCCGGGAAGACATGAAAGAACCAAAGGGCGCCGCGGCATCCGAACGCCGATGAGTCGCTCGCTTCGGCGGGCGAGGCCTTCGGGCCATAGATTCACATGAGCCAGCGTCGTCCTAATTCACAAGGTGTTGTTGGGTTTATCTTGGCGGCAGGGTCGGATGCAGCGACCCCTACCAAGGGCGTTAAGCTTAAAGGCACGGTGTTCCGGGCGCCGAAGCTTGGACGCCACCTCGACCACCCCCCGACCCACCTGCCGGTAGGCAGGTTCCCTCGGGGGCGGCGAGGATAGCGATCGCGCGGCTTGAGTGAGTCTCGCTCGGGGATTTCGGTCGGCCCCCTGGCCGGCTGGAACATTCTGCTCGTTTAGAGCGCCTGCTTGTCTCGGCGACCTTCCCGCGGCTTTTGACAAGAAAGAAAGGAAACCGCGCCATGAACGCGCTTGTGACACTGGCCGCGTTGGAATCTTCCCAGGTCATCGCACTGGCCTTCGCCATCGCCTTTCTGGCCACTCTCGTGGCCGCCGGCGTCATGCGGTTCGTCCATCGCAGCCGGCGGGCCGCCGTGGAAAAGGAACTGGAGGCCCTCCGCGTCGCCGCCGAGGCCAAAGCCAAGCAGGTCCTCGCCCAGGCCGAGGCCGACGCCAAGACCGAGTTCATCCGCCGACGTGAAAAATTCGACGCCGATACCGACGCCGCCCGCGCCGAGCTGCGGACGGAGGAAAAACGCCTCTCCAAGCGGGAGGACATCCTTGACCAGAAGATGGACACCCTCAACTCCAAGGAAAAGACGCTGGAGGCGGGGGACCGCGCCCTGGCGGAGCGGGAAAAGGGCCTGGCCGCCAAGGACCGCCAACTCAACGAAATCATCGCCCAGCAGCGCACGCAGCTGTTGAAGGTGACCAACCTCTCGGTCGACGACGCCCGCGCCCTGTTGCTGGAGAAGATGGAAAAGGAAATGGAAGGCGAGACCGCCCAGCTCATCGAGCGCCGGCTGGAGGAGGCCAAGGACCAGGCCGAGACCCAGGCCCGCGAGATCATCCTGACGGCCATCCAGCGCTACGCCGCCGAGCAGACCTGCGACTCGACCGTCTCGACGGTGGACATTCCCTCCGACGACATGAAGGGCCGCGTGATCGGCCGCGAGGGGCGGAACATTCGCGCCTTTGAGAAGGCCACCGGCGTGGACGTGATCGTGGATGACACGCCGGGCGTGGTGGTGGTCAGCGGGTTCGACCCGGTCCGCCGCGAGGTCGCCCGCCGCTCGCTGGAGAAGCTCATCCAGGACGGGCGCATCCATCCGACGCGGATCGAGGAAATCGTCTCGGCCACCGAGAAGGAAGTGAACAAGCAGATCCAGGAAGCCGGCAAGGCCGCGACGGTCGAAGCCAACGTCCGCGGGCTGCACGGCAAGCTGGTGGAGCTGCTGGGGCGGCTGCACTTCCGCACCAGCTACGGCCAGAACGTGCTGAAGCACTCCCTGGAGGTCGCATACCTCGCGCAGATCATCGCCGAGCAGCTGGGTCTGAACGGCCAGACGGCCCGGCGGGCGGGCCTGCTGCACGACATCGGCAAGGCCGTGGACCACGAGGTCGAGGGCGGCCACCCGCAGATCGGCGCCGACCTGTGCAAGCGGTACGGCGAGAAAGACGAGATCATCAACGCCGTCGGCGGCCACCACGGCGACATCGAGGCGGCCAGCCTCTACACGCCGATCGTCACCGCGGCCGACGCCATCAGCGCCAGCCGCCCCGGCGCTCGGCGCGAAACGCTGGAACGCTACGTCCAGCGCCTCCAGAAGCTGGAGGAAATCGCCACCGGCTTCGAGGGCGTCAAGCAGGCCTACGCCATCCAGGCCGGGCGGGAAGTCCGCGTCATCGTGGACGCCGAGAATGTCGACGACCGCCTCTCGGCCAAGATCGCCCGCGACATCGCCAAGCGGATCGAGGACGAGATGGAATACCCCGGCGAGGTGAAGGTGACGCTGGTCCGCGAGGTCCGCTGCGTCGAATACGCCCGATAGCCCCGCGCGCCTCCGGCGGGCGGGAACTCAGCGCCCCCAGGAGACGTCCTTGAGTTGCAGTTCGGCGGTGCTTTGGCCGTTGAAGGTGGAGATCATCGGCTGGGCGGCCACGTCGATCGTGGTCACGCCGACCAGCCGGTCGGCCAGCTCGCCCATCGAGAACCCCACCGCCCGCAACGAGCTGCCGTTCTGGGACAGCATCAAACTCAGCACGCCGCCGTTTCGGCCCATCCGCCGCGGGGCCGAGAGCACCTGGCAGCCGCGGATAGCGACCAGTGGCGGCGGATTACCCTGGCCGAAAGGCGCCAGCCGCGAGATGTGCTCCACCACCGGGTAGCTCAGGCCTGCTATCGTGGCCTCGGCGTCCAATCGCAGCGTGGGCTGGAGTTGGGCGGCCCCGACGCGCTGGTTGGCGTACTCCATGAAGGCGGCCGTGAATTCCGCGATCTTGCCGCGGTCGATCCGCAGCCCGCCCGCCATCGCATGCCCGCCGAAGCTCCGCAGGCTCGACGCACACGCCGCCAACGCGTCGCGCATGTGGAAACCGGGAATGCTCCTGGCGCTGCCCTGCCCGCCGTCGCCGTTCATCGCGATCAGCACGGCCGGCCGGCCGAACCGCTCCACCAGCCGCGAGGCCACGATGCCGATCACGCCGCCGTGCCAGGAATCGCTGGCCAACACGATCGCCCGGTGCTCCGGGCCGTCCAACCCGGCCGCGACGACCTGCTCAGCCGCCTCGGCCGTGATGGCCCGTTCCACCTTCTGCCGCTCGGCGTTCTGCTGCTCCAGATACTCGGCGATCTTGGCCGCGTGCGGGCCGGGGGCGTCGGTGAGCAGCTCCAGCGCCAGCCGCGCGTGGCCCATTCGCCCGCAGGCGTTCAGCCGCGGGGCCAGCAGAAAGCCCACGTGATAGGCGTCCAGCTTCTCGCCGTCCAGCCGCGTGGACTTCAGCAGTGCCTGCAGGCCGGCGTGCTGCGTGTGCGGCAGGCCCTTGAGGCCATAGACAACCAGGCTGCGGTTCTCGCCCACCAGCGGCACCACGTCGGCCACCGTGCCCAACGCGGCCAGGCAGGTGGCCTCCAGCAGGAAGTTGCGGATGGCCTCGTCCACGCGGCTGCTGCCGCAGATTTCCACCGCCGTCTGCCAGGCCAGCTTGAAGGCCACGCCCGCGCCGGCCAGGTCCGCGTTGGGATATCGGCCGGGCGGGATGGCCGGGTGGACGATGACGTCCGCCGGCGGAAGCTGCGCGTCGGGGCTGTGGTGGTCGGTGACGATGATTTCCACGCCGGCGGCGCGGGCGGCCGCCAGCGGCCCGTGAGCGGAGATGCCGCAATCCACGGTGACCAGCACGTTCATGCCCTCGCCGACCAGCTTGGCGACGGCCTCGGCGTTGACGCCGTAGCCTTCCTCCAGGCGGTGGGGGACGTAGGTGTGCACGTCGGCCCCGACCAGCCGCAGGATGGAGTGCAGGATGGCGACCCCGGCCATGCCGTCCACGTCGTAGTCGCCGTACAGGACGATGCGGGCTCTGCGCGCCACGGCCGCGGCCAGGCGCTTGGCCGCCTCCACGCAGCCGCCCAGAAGCTCGGGGTTATGAAGATCGCTGAGCTTAGGGTTCAGAAATGCCTTCCCCGCGGCCGGGTCGGTGATCCCCCGATTGGCCAACACCTGCGCCACCAGCGGCGCCGTGCCGATCTGCCGAGCCAAGTCCTCCGCCGCGGCGTAGGGCGGAAAAACCTCCCAGCGAGCGGCGCCATACCTCCATGCATGCACGGCCATGGTACTCCCTCAATGAGACGACAGGCGGATTATAGTCTCAGGCAGGGGGAATGTCGAAGCCGGAGGCGAGAGAGACCGCCGATTGCCAATTCCGTCAGGCAAGCTTCATGGCCACCTGTTCGTCCAGGATGTCTTTGACCGTCAGGGCCACGATAGTCTTATGCTCGGACGTGAAGTAGCGCTGGATCTCCGCCATCGCATCGGAGGAGTACCCAAACGCCACGAAAAACCCCTTAGTCCTCTTGGCGCGGTTCATGGCTGTCTCGAACTCGTCGATATCGGGCCGACCGACCTTATCCTTCTGCTTGGCCTGTATGGGGTACCATTGGTCCATGAAGTCCAACTCACCCGCCGCCGCGCCGCGCTTCTTGGGCATGGCTGCCACGGGATAGATTCGTCCGTCGATCCCCATATCACCCACCTTCACCTTGTTGGTCTCCCCGCCCAGGGCAATCACCGCCCAATTCTCGAATTCAAAGGGTGGTATCTTTCGCAACTTTTCCTCGGTCCATGGCAGGTTGCGGACGACAAAGCCCCTTCCGGCTTGCCAAAGCTTCTCGTCCTCTCGGATATGGCAAACGTTGCGCAGTCGTTTGGCCATCACCAGGCAAGCTGTCGGCGAAACATCGACCCCGATCCACTGCCTGCCAAGGTTCTCCGCTGCCACCAGCGCCGTCCCGCACCCACAGAACGCATCCAATACAATGTCATTCTCGTTGCTGCTGGCCTTGATGATCCGCTCCAACAACGCCAATGGCTTCTGCGTGGGGTAGCCAAGCGACTCTTTGGCAGCCTTGGACAGACCGCCTAGCGACGGGATATCGTCCCATATCGAATCAACTGGGATGCCTTTTAGTTCCTTTTCGTACCGTTTCAGTTTAGGAAAACCGCCACTTGGAGGTAGGTAGACTCTCCCATTAGCAAGAAGAGCATCAAGTTCTGAAGGGGTCGTGACCCAGTGTCTGCCCGATCCGACTTTTGAGGGATCGAAACCTCGCCATGGCTTCCCGGTTTCGCCTTTACGTAGGCCCGCACCCGTGATGTCAGCTCGCCAATGTCTCCCCCTGGTTGCAACGTACTCATCTTCATAAATGAAGTACTTGTCTAGATAATCCTGCGGATATGGCTTGAGTTCCACATTGAACGTAGGCTTCTTACCATTCGAGTAACGGAAGACAATATCGTGAACATGCCCAAAACCATGCGTGTCCACATGAGCAGTGGTCCGTTTCCACACGATCTCATTTTGGAAATTATTCTCCCCGAATATCTGGTCGAGCATGACTTTGACATAGTGAGAGGCGTGCCAATCACAATGGTAATAGAAGGAGCCTGTCTTTTTGAGCACGCGCTGTAGTGCCGCGCAGCGAGGGCGCATGAAGTCGATGTACGCGGCAGTGGAGGCGTGGCGATCCTCAAAGGAGCGTTTCTCTTTCGTCTCGCCCCAGAACACTTCGTAATTGCGGTTGGAGTTAAAGGGCGGGTCGATGTAGATCAGGTCCACGCACGCCTCAGGAAGCTTGGGCAACTCCTCGAGATTATCCCCACAATAGATCACCCGAGTATCGACAAGAGAAGATGGTCGCTTTCCCTTTGCCATGTTCCTCAGACTACGCCCAAGGACCCCGTCATTCAATCGTCAATCGCCGTTTACTGGGCCGTCCAGCCGCCGTCGACGGTGAGGACGGCGCCGGTGACGTAGCTGGCGGCCGGGCTGGCCAGGAAGACCACCGGCGCGCGGATTTCGTGCATTTCGGCCCAGCGGCCCAGGGGGATGCGGCCCAGCACGTCGGCCGCCATGGCGGGATCGTCCAGCAGCGGGCGGTTGATCTCTGTGGCGAACGGGCCCGGGCAGAGGCAGTTCACCGTGATGCCTTTGGGGGCCAGCTCGGCCGCCAGCGTGCGGGTAATCTGCACCACCGCGCCCTTGGAGGACGTGTAGCTCAGCCGGCCCGGCAGGCCGATCAGGCCCAGGGCCGAGCCGATGTTGATAATCCGCCCGAAGCCGGCCTTGGCCATGTGCGGCACAACGGCCTGGCAGCAGCGGAACACCCCGGCGACGTTCACGTCGTGGATGCGCTGCCAGTCAGCTTCCTTGACGGCCTCCAGCGGCGCGCGGACGTTGATGCCGGCGTTGTTGACCAGGATGTCGATGCGCCCGAAGGTTTTCATCGCCCCGGCCACGAACGCCTGAACGCTGGCGCCGTCGGCCACGTCCAACACCGCGCCGTGGACTCTCCGGCCCGTGGCCGCGGCGACATCCTTGGCGGCTTGGGCAATCTCAGTCTTGTGTCGGGCGCCCAGACCTAAGTCCGCCCCCGCATCGGCCAAGGCCAGGGCCATCTCCTTGCCCAATCCGCGCGAGCCGCCTGTGACCAGGGCGACGCGGCCGGTGAGATCGAATAAGTTCGTCATGGGTGCACGTCCCGCCGCCTGCTAGGCCTTTTTGCCGATGACGGCGATCCCCAGCCGCTCGGCCAGGGCCAACGTGGCGGGCTTGTCGACGATGAGCGTCTTGCCGGCCTCGACCACCAGGCAGGCGCAGCGGGCGTCTTTGAGGTTTCGCAGCGTGCCCGGGCCGACGGTGGGCACGTCGAAGCGCATGTCCTGCTTGGGGCGGGCGACCTTCACCAGCGTCCAGCCGCCGGCGGGGCACAGCTGGCCCGCGCGGCGGATCATCGCGTCGGTGCCCTCGACGGCCTCCACCGCGATGATGTCGCGGTCCTTCACCGCGACCGACTGGCCGATGTCCAGGTCCGCGCTGGCGCGGGCGATCCGCCAGCCGAACTCCACGTCGCCCTCCACGCCGGCCGGCAGCGGCGCCGGCGTCATCGGCCCCTCGTCGGCCAGGTGCTGGGGGCAGAACTTCACGCTGCTGACCAGCTCGACGCCTTCGTTTCTCAGTTCCTCAGCCATGGCCAGAAGCACGGCGTTGTTCCGCCGGTCCTTTCGCAGCTTGAAGTACCACATCCGGATCGCTCGCCAGTCGGGCAGGTACCGCAGCAGCACACGCGGCGAGTACATCGCTTGCTTGCGGACCCCGCCGACCATGACGGCTTCGTGAATGTCGTTTTTGCGGAAAAACCGCAGCCACCGCCCGGGGCGCGTCAGTCCGCCCCAGACAAAGACGTCGGCCAGGGCCTCCAGCCGCGCCGAGGCCGATCCCGCCAGAGCCACCATCACCACCGGCCGGCCGGCCTGGCGAATTCCCGCGGCCACCAGGAACGGCAATCGGCCGGCCCCGGCGATCAAGCCAACCGGTTGACGCGCCGCCAGGCTCACGCCTGGTCCTCCTCGCGCGAAGGCGGGCCTTCGCCCAGCCGCCACTTCAGGGCCGCCACCTCCCGCGCCAGCCGCTGCACGATGGTGCGAAGCTGCGGCAGGCGCGACAAGGCAATCCAGGCCCGGCGGGCCTGGGCCAGCGGCATCGACGGGCTGCTGCCGATCTGGATCCCCGGCGGCACGTCGCCCACCACGCCGGTCTGGGCGGCGATCTGCACGCCGTCGCCGATCTTGATGTGCCCTTCGGCGCCGCTCTGGCCGCCGAAGACGCAGTAGTCGCCCACGGTCGTCGAGCCGGCGATGCCCGACTGGGCCACCATCAGGCAATACCGGCCCACCTTCGTCCCGTGCCCGATGGCGACGAGGTTGGAGAACTTCGTGCCGTCGGCGATGATCGTCGGGCCCAGCGTCGCCCGGTCGATGGCGCAGCAGGCGCCGATCTCCACGTCGTTGCCCAGCTCCACCCAGCCGATCTGCGGAATCTTTTCGTGCTTGCCGCCGTGCGTCGCGTAGCCGAAGCCGTCCTGCCCGATGGACGCCCCGGCGTGGATGGTCACGCGGTCGCCCAGGATGCTGCCGTCGTAGAGCGTCACGCTGGGGTACAGGATGCAGTCGCGGCCGATGCGGCAGTTGGGCCCGACGTACACGCCCGGATAGAGCACCGTGCCCTCGCCGATGGTGCAGCCGAGGGCGACGGTCACGAACGCGGCGATTTTGACGCCGGGGGCGATCTTGGCGGCCGGGTCGATGTTCGCCCGCTTGTCAATGCCGTCGAAGTGCGGCTGGCGGAACCCGTAGAAGGCGACCATCGCCTGGCGGAAGGCGAAGTAGGGGTCCTTGCAGCGGATCAGCGCCGGCCCGGGGCCGTCGTAGTCGGCGGCCACGATGACAGCCGCGGCGCGCGTACCGGCCATGTGCCGCTCGTACTTGGCGTTGGCCAGGAAGCTGGCTTCCTGGGGCCCGGCCGATTCTAAGGCCGCCAGGCCGCGAATCTTTTTGCCGCTGCTGCTGGCGCCGCCCTCGCCGGTCAATTTCCCGCCGACCAGGCGTGCAAGCTCTGCTAAGGTCATCTCTGCCATATCCGGATGCATCCTCCCAGCCCAAGACACTAGGGGGCTATCCCCATCAGGTCAAGGTGCTTTCACGGGAGAGGGGGGCCTTATTCGCTCAGCCGGCCGTCGCGGAGGTGCAGGATGCGGTCGGTCTGGTCGGCCAGGGAGACGTCGTGCGTGACCACGAGGACGGTCTGGCCGTCGCGGCGGTTGCAGTCCTTCAGCAGTTCCATAATCTCCCGGCCGGTGGCGCTGTCCAGGTTGCCGGTGGGCTCGTCGGCCAAAAGGACTTTCGGCCGGTTGATCATCGCCCGGGCGATGGCGACGCGCTGGCGCTCGCCGCCGGAAAGCTCCTTGGGCCGGTGCCGCAGGCGCTGGCTCAGTCCGACGCGGTCGATGATCTCCATCGCGCGGCGGCGGGCCGGACGGCGGGCGGACCACCAGCCCAGCGTCGAGGCGTTCACCAGCGGCGGCAGCAGGACGTTCTCCAGCACGTTCAGCTCGCCCAGCAGGTGGTAGAACTGGAACACAAAGCCGACCTCCATGCACCGCGCGTGGTTGCGGCGGCGGGCGGGCCAGGTCGAGATGTCCTGCCCGGCCAGGGACACCGTGCCGCGGTCGGGCCGGTCCAAAAGGCCGATCAGGTGCAGCAGCGTGCTCTTGCCGCTGCCGCTGGCGCCCACGACGGCGGCGAACTGCCCGGCCGGGACGGTGAAGCTCACGCCGCGCAGCACATGAAGCATCACCTTGTCCAGGTGATAGCTCTTGTGCAGCCCTTCCACTTGGATGGCCGGCTCACTCATACCGCAGCGCCTCCACCGGCTGCATTCGCGCGGCCCGCCAGGCGGGGATCAGCGCCCCCACGAGACCCGCCGCAATCGCCCCGGCCACGATCAGCAGGACCGGGATAAGCTGGACCTCGTTGGGAATTTTTTCGAACATGAAGATGTCGCGGTCCCACACGCGGAATCCGAACCAGTGGTCTATGGCGTCCTGGATTTCGTTGATGTACCGCACGAAGTAGTACCCGCCGATCGTGCCGAGGATCGAGCCCACCAGGCCCACGGCCGCCCCGTAGGCCAGGAAGATGCCCGCCACGCCGGGGCTGGACGCCCCGACGGCCTTGAGCACGCCGATGTCCTTGGTCTTCTGGAACACGATCATGTAGAAGATCACGAAGATCAGCACCACCGACACCAGCGAGATGATGCCGAACATGATGACCGTCAGCGTCCGCTGCTTTTCGATGGGCCCGACGATGGCCGCCTGCCGCTGCCGCCAGGTGAGCACGGAGGCGTCGGCGCCAATCTGCTCGGCGTGGGCGGAGTAGAAGTTTCGCCATGCCGCCTCCACCTGGCTGCAGACGGCCGCCAGGCGATCCTCGCCGCCGTCGGCTCCGGCGACCTTAACGTGAATCTGGTTGCAGCGGGCCGGAATGGCGACGTGGTTGGGGTCCTGCGGATCGATTTGGGCCTCCATGCCGTTGAGCCGCTGGAGCGTCTCAAACGGCAGGTAAACGATCTCGGAATCGATGGAGGCTACGTCCGTGCAGCAGTCGTCCACCACGGTGAACATCTTGGTGTTCAGCGAGAGGGTCGAGGCCGCCGAAAGCTGCCCCAGCGGAATCAGCGAGATGGCGACGCGATTGCCGGCCATCAGCAAACGGACGGTCTGGCCCTCCGGCGTGCGGAAGCTGAAGCCCGGAATGCCCAGCCCCAGGATGACGTGATACGGCGGCGGCTGATAGCTGGCCTTTTGGACCAGCTCATCCAGGCGCTTCTCCAGCTCTTCGGTGTGCGCCGTCGGTTCGCCGTGCGACTTGGCGTACGCGGCATCCAGCTCCGCCTGGAGCGTGCGGATGTCGTCCTGATAGGACAGGGCGTTTTGCAGGATGCTCTTGGACCACAGGTGCGCCAGCATGGCGTTTTCCAGCCGGCTGTGCAGGATCAGCGCGTCGGCGGAGGTGTCCTCGCCGGCGGGGAGCTTTTTGATGATGGTCTCCAGGGAGCCAATCAATTGCTCCTGGCGGTCCAGGAGTTCCCGCACGGGCGGGTCGAACGTCGGCTGGCTGTCGCCCTGTTGGTAGCACAGGCCCCTGGCGATGTCGGTCACGTCGGCGCGCTGCGGCAGGCGGATGCCCGCGGCTTGGACGATCTGGCTGCCGGCGGTGTTGCCTGGCACCTGGAGGAAACAGCGGTTCAGGATAAACGGCGAGGCGGCCTGGACGGCCGGGACCTTGGCCCGCAGCTCGGCGATGAACTCATCGTACAGCCCCATGCCGTGGACGCTGGTGGCCTCGACGACAATGTCGCCGAACAGCCCCTTGGCCGCCTTCTCCACGCGATTCAGAAAACCGTTCATCACGCTGACGACGATCAGCATCATCGCCACGCACAGCGCCACCCCCAGCACCGCGAAATACGCGATGACCCGGCTGCGAAGATATCGAAGGCAAAGGAAGAGCTTGTACATGACCCCCTCACGTTACCGGCCAGCAGGGCGGCAGGTCAATCAGTCAATCGATCGATTGGCCCGTTGGAGCGGGGAGTTCGGCGGCTCCCGTCGCCGCCGTGATGGCCCGCTCGCGCATGACCAGGGCCAAGGCCGTCAGGGCCATGACGGCCACGGCCAATCCTATCACCACCCACATGACGCCCATGATCGAGCGGACCGCGTCGAACGACGGTTTCAGATCTTCAGCCGTCAACTGGTCCGCGATGGGCACCGGCCCGACGGCCAGCACCAGCATCAAGCCCTCGAAAATCATGAAGGCCAGAAAGTTGCACGCCAGGCCGCCCAGGAACATGGTCCGGTCCCACTTTTTCACGTCAGGGCTCCGCGCCACGGCGCCCGGGTACGCCCGCAGCCCCCAGTGGGACAGCAGCGGGACGACCCCCACCAGGATGCCGGCGCCGATCACGCCCAGGTTCAGCACGCTCTGCCACGGCGGAGGCTTCAGCCAGAACGTCTCGATGCCCACCAGCAGCAGCAGCGGAATCACGTAGAGCAGGCTGTACCAGGCGCTGATGACTTGCAGGCCCACGCCGCAACGGGGGCAGGGGCGGATGGTCCGCCACCAATCCTGCTGGTGCGGAAACAGCGACAGGCGGCCTTTGCAGACGGGGCAGGAAATGGCGAACAGTTTCATGGTCCACGCGTCCTTGACCGATGGACTACGATTCTTTCGTCTGCCGCAACAGCGGGAACAGGACCACGTCGCGGATGCTGGGGCAACCGGCGAGCAGCATGACGACGCGGTCGATGCCGATGCCTAGCCCGCCGGCCGGGGGCATACCGTGCCGCAGGGCCGTCAGGAAGTCCTCGTCCATCGCCCGCATCGCGGCCGCGTCGCCCTCGCCCTTGACCTGCTGGCGGAAGTTGGCCTCCTGCACGGCCGGGTCGTTCAGCTCCGTGTACGCGTTGGCGATCTCCATGCCGGCGATGTACAGCTCGAAGCGCAGGGCGATGCTCGGATCGTCGGCCTTGCGGCGGGTCAGCGGGCAGATGTCGGCCGGGTAATCGATGACGAACGTCGGGCGGTTGGACCGCGCCAGGGCCGGCTCAACCGCGGCCGCAAAGACGTCGTTGACCACCACCGCGTCGTCCTTGTTGGCCTCCTCGATTTTCAATTGGCGCGCCTTGGCGCGCACGGCCTTGGCGTCGCGCATCGACACACCGGCGTGCTCCTGGAACAAGTCCTCATACTTCGCCCGCGGCCAGGGGGGCGTGAAGTCCAGCTCCAGCTCGCCGAACGTCAGCTTCGTTCTGCCGGCCACGGCGGAGGCGGCCCCGGCGATCAGCTCCTCGGTAATCTCCATCATCACTTCATAATCCGCGTAGGCCTGGTACAGCTCCAGCATGGTGAATTCCGGATTGTGCCGCGCGTCCAGCCCCTCGTTGCGGAAGTTCCGGCCAATCTCGAAGACCTTCTCCATCCCGCCGACAAGCAATCGTTTGAGATAAAGTTCCGGACTGATCCGCAGGAACAGGTTGGCGTCCAGGCTGTTGTGGTGCGTGGTGAACGGCCGGGCCGCCCCGCCGCCGTAGATGGGCTGGAGGATCGGCGTCTCGACCTCCACGAAGCCGCGCCGCCGCAGGGCCGAGCGAATAAACTCCACGACGGCGACGCGCTTGGCGAACACAGCCGCCGAGGCCGGGTTGGCCATCAGGTCCAGGTAGCGCTGGCGGTAACGAATCTCCACGTCCGCCAGACCGTGGAACTTCTCCGGCATCGGCGAGAGGCTCTTGCACAGCAGCGTCAGCCGTTCGGCCCAGACGGTGATCTCCTTAGTCTTGGTCCGCTGCACCTTGCCGGCCACGGCGACGATGTCGCCGAGGTCCAGCAGCTTAGCCAGGGCCCAGCCCTTCTCCCCCAAGGCGTCCTTGCGGAGGGCGATCTGCATCGAGCCGCTGGGGTCGCGGAGGTGGGCGAACATCATCTTGCCCATGTCGCGGATGAGGATCAGCCGGCCGGCGACGTCGGCCGACTGCGGCTCGGCAGCGTCATCCTTGAAGCGGTCGCACACCGCCTTGATCGCCTCGGCCGTGTCGTAGCGGCCGCCGTAAGGGTCGATGCCCAGCTCGCGGATCTTTTGGAGCTTGGTTTGCCTGTCGGCTTGGACTTTTTCGAGCATGCTCGCACTCGCTGAGGGATATTACGCGAGCATCATCGGCCGGACGTGGGGTCAAGTCAAGCGCGGCGGAAAGGGAGCTCTGTCATCCCCCGAGATAGGTTGCACTACCGCCGGCGTCCGCGGCCGCGGCGGTTGCGATGCTTGGGGGGCTGGGCGGGCGTCCCGCTCTTGGCGGCCGTGGCGGGTTTGGGCTGCTGCGGTTTGTGCTGCGGCTTATGCTGCGGTTGAGGCTTGGCGACCTTTGCACGCTGGGCCTGACCGGCCGGAACAAGGTTGAGCTGCCGGCGGGCCTCGTCCACGCCGACGATTCGCACGGCCATCACGTCGCCGATGCGGTAGTGGCGGCCTGTGCGCTCCCCGCGGACCTGGCCCAGCTTGGCGTCCACCTCCCACCAATCGTCGCCCAGGTCCTCCAGGCGCACCAGGCCGTCGATGAGGAACCGCCGCAGTTGCACGAACATGCCGAAATTGGCCACGCCCGTCACCACGCCCTCGAAATCCTGGCCGACGCGCCCGGCGAGCATCTGGAGCAGCAGCACCTCGCGCAGCTCCTGCTCGGCTGCCTCGGACCGCTTCTCGGCCGCGGTCATGGCCGATCCGAGCTGCACCAGCTCGCCGACGTGTTCCGGCGGGCGCGTGTCCAGGTGATTGCGGCAATAGTCCGCCAGCACGCGATGGACCGTCAGGTCCGGGTAGCGGCGGATGGGGCTGGTGAAGTGGCAGTAGTTTTCGCTGGCCAGGGCGAAGTGCCCCATGCGGGTGGGGGAGTACTCGGCCTGCTCAAACGTCCGCAGTACGGCCAGGTTCACGGCGTAGCTTTCCGGCTTGCCCTTGACGGCCTCCAGCAGGGCCTGGAGGTCGTGGCGGCTGGCGCCGCGCGGCAGGCGGTGCCCGGCCGCCCGCACGAACGCCGCCAGCGGCTCCGCCGAGGCCGGCTCCGGCGAGGGATGAATCCGCCGCAGCACGGGCCGGTCCAGGCGGTCCATCAGGGCCGCGACGGCCTCGTTGGCCTCGACCATGAACATCTCGATCAGCGTGTGCGTGTAGGAGAGGTCCTCCGGCACGGCGTCGGTGACGCGCCCGTGGGCGTCGAAGACCAGCTCCACGTCCGGCAGGTCCAGGTGCAGCATGCCCGCCTTGCGCCGGCGGACCTCGATCCGCCGCGCCAGGTCCAGGCAGCCGCGCATCAATTCCACGACCTTGCGCTCGTAGCCGCCGGTCTTGCCGTCGCAGATTGTCTGCGCTTGCTGGTACGTCAGCCGCTTGGCGGAGGCAATGACCGTCTCGGCGAATCGCGTGGCCACGACTTCGCCGGCGGCGTCGTAGGTGATGAAGGCGCTCTTGCAGTAGCGGCGCTGGCCTTCCTGAAGGCTGCACACGCCGTTGGAGAGGACCTCCGGCAGCATGGGCACGACCTTGCGAGGGAAGTAGGTGCTGGTGCCGCGGCCGCGGGCCTCCTCGTCCAGCGCGGTGCCGGGGCGGACGAAGTACGACACGTCGGCGATGTGCACGCCCAGCGTCACCCGGCCGCCGGGGCCGGCCTGGAGACTGATGGCGTCGTCGAAGTCGCGGGCGTCGGGCGGGTCGATGGTGACGATGGTCAGATTCGTCAGATCCTCGCGCCCCTTGGCATCGTGGGGATCGAAGGCCGCCGTGGCCGCCCGCGCGTCGGCCAGGGCCTGGGGCGAAAACTCATCGACCAACCCATGCGCGCGGATGACGGCCAGCGTCTCGACTTCCAATTTGCCGCCGAGGCCCAGGGTCTCGACGATCACGCCGGAGGGCAACTGGCCCGGTTTGCCGTACTGGACGATCTCGGCCACGACCTTGGTGCCCTCGGGCGGCCCGGCGGCGCCGACGTCGCGGATGACGATCGGGCTGGTCATGAACTTGCCGTCGGGCATGACGAACCACGCCGCGCCGGCGGCCTCGCTGCCGCGAAGCGGCTTAAGCTTGTCGAAGGCCGCCCGCCGCAGCGTGCCGACGAAGCGGTTCTGCCCGCGGCGGAGGATTTCCACGACCGTGCCGGCGTACAGCGCCCGGCCGTCGCGCTTGCCGCGATGGCGCACCGTGGCCACGACCAGGTCGCCGGTCAGCGCCCCGCCGGTGGATTCCTCCGGCACGAACAGGTCGCCGTGGGCGTTGGGCGTCTCGGGCACGATGAAGCCGAATCCTCGCGGGTTGGCGCGGAAGATGCCCGTCACGCGGTCGCCGATGGCCGGGAGGGTCAGGGCGTCCTTGGCCCCCAGGACGACGCGGCCAGAGTCGCGCAGCTGCTTGATCGCCTCGCGGAACGTGCCGTAGTCCTCATCCGCCACGCCGAGTTGGCGAGCGAGCTGACGCGGCTTGAGCGGCTGATACCCGCGGGCGGCCAGAAACTTGACAATGGCATTGATGTAACGGTCAGGCATTTTTCTTTAGTTCGTAGTGCGCGGTGCGTAGTGCGTCGTGTGCAAAAAACCCCGGCCCGCCGCGGCCGGCCCAAGGCGAATCATACATTACCAAGCCAGCCGACGCTCTGCACGAATTCCCTCCCGGGCGTTCCTCGCTCGACGGCGCGCCCCGAAGCCGGTAGGATGGTGCCCGCGGGGAACGAACCGCGCCGCCGGCGCTATGGCGCCATGGAGAAAATTATGCCGACAATCGCCGAACTGGCCGCTCAATTGGGTCAAGCCGTCGCCAACTCGCCCCAGGCCGCCAAGCTGAAAGCCGCCAGGGCGGAACTGGACCGCCACGCCGACATCGCGGCCATGCTGAAGGAGTTTTCCGCCCACGCCGAGAAGCTCGCCAAGCTGGAGGAGGCCAACAAGCCCGTCGAGGTCGCCGACAAGCACAAGCTCCAGGAGTTGCAGGATAAGCTCGTCAGCCACGAGGTCTTCAAGCGCTACACGGCCGCCCAGATGGACTACGTGGACCTCATGCGCCAAGTCAACGCCGAACTCCGCAAACACCTGGCCGCGGTGGAAGAGTAGCAATCCCGTGGGCGGCAGAGCTGCGCACCCTATCCAGCTTGCGCGTATAAGTACACTAAGAATAACGGGTTATCGGCCAAACGATCACCGTTGATTGCAAGGTCTCAGGAGGAACTTGAACCCCAGCCGCTTCTAGCTTTAATTGTAATTGTAGATGGTGCAGATAAGGAGAATAACCATGATAAACCCACTACATAGACCGAACCCAGGTCGTGCCTTGATGAGGATCACTGACCCCTGGCGTAGACCCAACCCGGGTCGCGCCTTGATGATGAGGATGGTTGCCACCAGCAGCGATGTGGGCCAGGCAGGCGAAAGCGCTGTCGTGGCCGAACTAAAGAAGCTGGGTTATAGGATCACCTCATGGGACACCCAAGGACCCGGGGCAACCGATATCGAGGCAGCGTCTTCGATGACGACCCTGCTTGTCCAGGTCAAAACAGCGGTGTCTCCGAATGCACCAGCGTCCCTAAGTGGCGATGAGAGGCGTGCGATTACCGCGCGAGCATTACGCAAAGGGGCCGAGGCGTGGGAGGCGCGAGTCTTTCTGGCGAACCGCTTGCTTCTGCCCGTAGCTAAAATAGCTTGGCAGAAACTTAACTAGAGTTGATAGTCCGACAGAGTGGACAGCTGGTAGTGGGCTCACAGTTCTGTTGTGCGCGGAGTCATCTGTACATAATCCCGTACGCGGCTTTACTGCGTACCCTATCGGATCCAAAGAGAAACCGGTGCCCCGATGAAGGGTCTCGACCTGTCAAACCTGATTGACCTAGGCATGCGAATTGTCAGCGCGATTGGGTGTGCTTGGGGCTATCTAATGAAGTGGCTCGGTGTGTCAGCCCTGATTGCACTAGGCGCACTAATTTTCAGTGCGCTTACGTATCGCGAAGTCCGTCGCGCGGCTAGGTCGGCATTCCTAACCGCTAAGGTCAGGTGCGTATCGGTTACGTCAAATAAGTGTGTTAGCCTCGTGATCCACAATAGCGGTAAATCGGAGGCGAGGAACATCCGGGTACTGATAACAAAACAACCAATTAACAACGATCCCCCGGCGAAGGGAGAAATCCCCAAAGAAACTGTCATAGGCCCCGGCGTATCATACGATGCTCGCGCAATCTACCTGCCCTTGTGGTGGTTGTCCTATCAGGCGACCCTGATCTGGGATGACGACTGGAAGCGTGACAATTCCTGGAGGCACACACTCAGCGACGGCTAAAAAGACAACCCCTGGTTAGGCTGCCGGGCTTTGGATCACCTTACAATTCCTTGCTCCGCTTGTAGATTCTCGTTTCCAGGCTGGGCAGGTAGGAGGTGAAGGAGGTATTGGGGTCGGGGTCGGACTCGATGGCCTTGGTGGTGATGAAGAGTTTGGCGTCCAGGTTGTCGACGTAGTGGACGAAGAACGCCTCGGGGATGGCCGGCAGTCTGGGAGCGCCGAACTCGAGCTGGCCGTGGTGGCTGACGATGATGTGCTGGAGCAGGTCCAGCGTCTTGGCCGGGAAGGGTTCGCCGGTCTCGGCCGCGACGGCCGCGGCCTTTTGGGCGACCCACACAGCCGCCAGGGTCACGTGGCCGACGAGCTGGCCGCGGTCGGTGTAGGCCATGCTCGTCCCGGCGGTCAGTTCGGCCGTCTTGCCGATGTCGTGCAGGAACATGCCCGCCAGCACGAGGTCCGGATTGACAGCCGGGTACAGCGGCAGCAGCGCCTTGGCCACCCGCATCGTCGCCAGCGTGTGCTCGAGCAGGCCGCCGATGAAGGCGTGATGCAACTGGAGCGCCGCGGGGCTGCGCTTGAACGCGGCGACGAAATCCTGGTCCTCGATGAACTTCTTGATCAGCAGGCGAATGGGATCGTTCTTGATGCCGCGGAGGATTTCGGTCAGCTCGCCCCACATGGCCTCGACGTCCTGCTTGGTGACGGGCAGGAAGTCGGCCAGGTCCACCTTCTCGGCCGGCCAGGGGCGGCAGGCGTCGATGATGAGCTGGAGCGTGCCGCGATACTCCTCCGTGCGGCCCTTGACCTGGAGGAAGCCGTCCACCGGCACGGCGTTGTAGATGCTCTCGGAGATCTGCCACATGCGGGCGGCCAGCGTCCCGCCCTTGTCGGCCAGCGTGCACTGAAGGTACAGCCCGCCGGCCTTGGTGGTCCGCAGGTCCTTGTCCCGCACCAGGAACACCTGGTCGAGGGTCTCCCCGGCCATGAGCTGATTCACGTAGCGGCGATTGGCAGCCATGATGGACCATTGTAGCCGCAGGCAACGGCGTTGAAAACGCAGGCGTTTCGGAATATAAGCGGGCCACAACAGCCGGTGAGAGGTGAGCAAAGACATCACAGCGGCAGCCCTTACCTCTAACCTCTCACCTCTAACCTAGAAAGTTTTTGATATGCGATATAGCCAACTGCTGATTCCGACGGTCAAAGAGACGCCGGCCGAGGCGGAGATTCCCAGCCACCAGCTCATGATCCGCGCGGGGTTCATCCGCAAGCTGGCCAGTGGGACGTACACCTACCTGCCGCTGGGCTGGCGAAGCCTGCGGAAGATCGTCGAGATCGTCCGGCAGGAAATGGACGCCGCCGGGGCGCAGGAAATTCTCCTGCCCATCCTCCAGCCGATGGAGCTGTGGCAGCAGACCGGCCGCGACGTGGTGTTCAAGGACATCCTGTGCCATTTCGAGGACCATCACGGCCGCCAGAACGTGCTGGCGCCGACGGCGGAGGAATCGGTCACGTCGCTGGTGGCGGGCGAGGTCAGCAGCTACCGGCAACTGCCGATCACGCTCTATCAGATTAACACCAAGTTCCGCGACGAGTTCCGCCCGCAGTACGGCGTCATCCGCAGCCGCGAATTCCTGATGAAGGACGCCTACAGCTTCGACGCGACGGCCGAGGGACTGAATGAGTCCTACCGCAAGATGTACGACGCGTATTGCCGCATCTTCGACCGCTGCGGGCTTGTGTACACGATCGTCCAGGCCTCCTCCGGCGGCATGGGCGGCACCGACACCGAGGAATTCATGGTCCCCGCAGCCGTCGGCGACGTGCTGGTGACGACCGAAGACGGCGCCTACGCGGCCAACATCGACATGGCCCAGGTGGATCCGCTAAAGCTGACGGCCGAGGCGCAGGCCGCACGCAAGGCCGCCCCCAAGATGCAGGAAGTGCCCACGCCCGGCGTCGGTAGCATCGAGGCCGTCTGCAAACTCCTGGGCACCCAGCCGCCGGAAATGATCAAGACGCTGATCTACGTTACCAGGCCGGTCGGCGACGCCAAAGCGGCCAAAGATGCCAAAAAGGTCCTGGCCGTGCTGGTGCGGGGCGATCACGAGATCAACGAGTCCAAGCTCGCCGCCCAGGCCGGCGGAGACGTGGAATTGGCGGACGAAGCCGTCATCCGCAAAGTAACTGCTGCGGCTGTGGGATTCGCCGGGCCGATGGGCCTGGCCGGCAAGGTGAGCACACTGATCGTCGATCACGCCGTGGCCGCGATGGGCGTGGGCGTGGCCGGGGCGAACAAGACCGACGCCCACGTGAAAAACGTCGTGCCAGGGCGGGATTTCCCGCTGGCCGGCGACCACGTCCTGGTGGCCGACGTCCGCAATGCGGCCGAGGGCGACACATGGGGCGGCAAGAAGCTTGTGTTTTCCTGCGGCATCGAGGTCGGCCACGTGTTCAAGCTGGGGACCAAGTACAGCATCGCGATGGGCGCGAATTTCCTGGACGAAAAGGGCCAGTCCCGCCCATGCTTGATGGGTTGCTACGGCGCCGGCATCAATCGCATCCTGGCGACGGCCATCGAAATCGGCCACGACGACGCCGGCTGCATCCTGCCGATCAGCATCGCCCCGTTTGAAGTGGAAATCGTGCCGCTGAACAGCGATAAGCCGGCCGTCTGCGCCGAGGCGCAGCGGATTCACGACGAGCTAGAAGCCGCCGGCGTGGAGGCGTTGCTGGACGACCGCGACGCCCGCCCGGGCGTGAAGCTCAAGGACGCCGACCTGATCGGCATTCCGCTGCGCGTGGTGGTCGGCGAGCGCGGCCTCAAAGACGGCAAGGTCGAGCTGAAGCGCCGCACGGACGCCCAGCCGACCCTCGTGCCGGCCGAGCGGGCCGCGGCCGAAGTCCGGCGGATCGTGGACGAAATGAAAACCAAGTTACAGGCGAGAGTCGCACTCTAACCTCTAACCTCTCACCTTCTTCACAATGGCCCGACCAAGAAACAACGTGGTGGATTACCTGACGTACGTCGCGTTGCGGCTGTTCGCGATGTTCGTGCACATGTTTTCCCCCGCCGCCAACTATCGCACGGCCGCGATCATCGGCCGGCTGATTTATCGTTTCGACCGCCGCCACCGCCGCATCGCCATCGAGCACCTTCGCCGCAGCTTTCCCGACTGGCCCGAGCCGCGCATCCGCCGCGTCGCCCGTGACTCCATGAAGCACATGGTGTGCCTGGCCCTGGACGTGCTGCTGACCCCGCGGCTGATCACGCCGCTGCTGTGGCGGCGGCACGTCCGCCTGGCCAACCTGGCCGAGGCCCTGCGGCTGCGGCTGGAGCACAAGACCGGCATGATCATGGTCACCGGCCACTACGGCAGCTTCGAGCTGGTGGGCTACACGATGGCCACGCTGGGGTTCCCGTCGGTGGCGGTCGCCCGCCCGCTGGACAACCCCTACCTCAACGAGTTCGTCATGGGCGTCCGCGAGCGCACCGGCCAGAGCATCCTGTACAAGAAGGGCGCGACGGCTTCGATGGAGGACATTCTGGCCGCCCGCGGCACGCTGAGCTTCATCGCCGACCAGGACGCCGGGCGCAAGGGGCTGTTCGTGAATTTCTTCGGCCGCCCGGCCAGCACGTACAAATCCATCGGCCTGATGGCCATGCAGTTCGGCGTGCCGATCGTCGTGGGCTACGGCCGGCGGCTGGAGGAGGCGTTCAGCTTCGAGATGGGCGTGCAGCGGATCATCCACCCCGCCGAATGGGCCGACAAGCCCGATCCCCTGACCTGGATCACGCAGGAATACACCTCGACGCTGGAGCAGATCGTCCGCGACGCGCCCGAACAATACCTCTGGGTCCACCGCCGCTGGAAACATCGCCCCAACGGCGAGCTGCCCGGACCCGATGGCGTGGCCTAGAATCGACTGTTAGACTTTTAGACTGTTCGACTATTCGGCGCACCACAAAAACCAAACAGCCTGCCAGCAGGCGGGTCTAATAGTCTGCCGTTCTCACCAGGCTTTGGTCAGGCCGATGCCCACAGTGCCGGTGGCGGGGTTGACGTAGGGGATGACGTCCATCGAGAGGAACTTGGGCTGATGGTGGTGGGCCACGGCGTGGCCGATGGCGATGCCAATCAGCGCGCCGGAGATCACGTCGGAGAAGTTGTGGTTGCGGGCGTCGATCCGCTCGTAGCCCACGAAGGTGGCGAAGCCGTACAGCGGCACGCCGACCCAGGGGCCGTAGGCGTCGTAGGCCACGGTGGCGAAGCAGAAGCTGCTGGACGTGTGCCCGCTGGGCCAGGCGTACTTATCGCCGTTGGGGCTCTTGGTCTGGACGCAGACCTTGAGCATCTCCGTGAACAGGCCGTTGATAATCAGGGCGTTCATCATGGTGGTGGAGACTTCGTAGGTCTTTTTGTCGTCCCGGGCCAGGCTGATGAAGTAGGCGGCACCCGTGATGGCGAATTGCGTCCCGGGACTGCCGCCGGCGTCGCCGACGCTGTCCCAGAAGCTATTGAGCTGCGAGCCGTGGCGGGTGTAGTGGTCGGCGATCTGCGCGTCGCCGTTGTGGCCGTTCAGGGCGATCCCGGCTGCACCCGCCAGGCCGAAGCAGACCCAGCTGAACGGGCTGGTGAACGTGACCTTGGTATCGTCCCACAAGGTTTCCGGCAGCTCCTTGCTGTACCGTCCGAAGCTGCGCCAGAAATCCCCCGGATACGCCGGCCCGACGCGCTCCCGCCATGGCACGTAGGTCGTTGCGGGCGGAGCGGTCTGGGCGGGAGGGACGGAGGAGTCCGGCTTCTCGTCGGCTTGGGCAAGCTGTGCCCCGGCGGCCAGCCAGTTGCCCTCATCCCCGGCCAGGCAGTTTTCCGCCACGACCGCCACGATCGCCACTATCAACGCCATGCACCCCAGATGAATCCTTCGCATGGTCAGGCTCCGAACTCGCCCCGATTCGCCGGGGCTACGCACGGTTAGCCAAACAGCCGAACAGTCGAATAGTCTAACAGTCTAACGGTCTGCGTTTACATATATTCCAGGCCGATGGGGCGGGCGTTGTATTTGTCCGGGGCGATGATGCCGCTGGAAATGATCATCTTGAAGGCCATGTCCACGGGGATGTCCGTCACCATCAGCTCTTCCGGTTCGATGAATTCATAGAACCCGGTGGTGGGGTTGGGCGCGGTAGGAATGAAGACCTTGTACATGCGCTTGCCGGTCTGGTCGGCGATACTGCCGGTCAGGAACCCCACCGCCCACATCCGGGGGTGCGGGAAGTGCACCAGCACGACCGCCTTGAAGGCACCGCGATCCGGCAACGACACGGCCTCCACCACCTGCTTGACGGCCGAGTAAATCGGCTTGACCACCGGAATGCGAAGCAGGATCGCCTCGCCGATGGCTAGGACCCTCTTGCCCACGACCCGCCGGGCCAGCGCCCCGATGCAATACAGCAGCACCACCAGCAGCACCACGGCGACCACCGGCGCAATGATGTTGACGTGGCGAATCACGAAATCGGCGCCCTGAGGCCCCAGATGATTTCTGAGGTTTTCCACGTTGAACAGGGCCTTGACCGCAGGCGTCAGGAACCCCGACATCCACAGGAACAGCCATCGCAAAATGGCGATGGTGATCGCCACGGGCACCAGCACCGCCGTCCCGGAAATCAGCCGGCTGCGCACGTCGCGCTTCATCTGGGCCCATAAGGACTCTTTATTTTTCGCCATGTCTTTGACCCTCGGCGAACGGGCCTTTTTCGATCTAGGACGCTCGCGGCCGGCCCGAATGGTGAGCTTGTCGAACCAGGAACCCGTTCGGTATCTGCGGATTCTCCCCGCCGGTCGGCGGTTTGTCCACCCTTGGCGCGGAAGTGTCTTTAGCCGCCCAGCCGGCCCGTGACTTCCTTGGAGATGCGCAGGGCGCACCACGCCTGGCCGCACATGGAGCAGTAGTCCTCCGCCCCGGCCAGGTCGCGGGAGCGGATCGCCCGGGCAGTGGCGCCGTCGAAGGCCAGCTCGAACTGCTTTTTCCAGTCGAAGGCGGCGCGGGCCTGGGCCATGCGGTCGTCCCACTTCCGGGCGCCGGGGAGCTTGCGGGCCACGTCGGCGGCGTGGGCGGCGATCTTGTAGGCCACGCATCCGGCCTGGACGTCGGCGGGCGTCGGCAGGGCCAGGTGCTCGCTGGGCGTCACGTAGCACAGGAAGCTGGCGCCGTGGAACGCCGCCGCGGTCGCCCCGATGGCGGAGGTGATGTGGTCGTAGCCGGGGAACACGTCGGCCACCACCGGCCCCAGCACGTAGAACGGCGCGCCGTCGCAAAGCTCTTGCTGGCGCTTCATGTTCATCTCGATCTGGTCGTAGGGAATGTGGCCGGGCCCCTCGACCATCACCTGTACGCCGGCTGCCCACGCCCGAGCGACCAGCTCACCCAGCGTGGCCAGCTCGGCGAACTGCGCCTCGTCGCTCGCGTCGGCAAGGCACCCCGGCCGCAGGCCGTCGCCCAGCGAATACGTCACGTCGTGCTCGCGGAGGATGGCGCTGATCTCGTCGAACATCTCGTACAGCGGGTTCTCGGCCTCATGGAGCATCATCCACTTGGCCAGCAGGCTGCCGCCGCGCGAGACGATGCCCAGCTTGCGATTGGCCACCAGCGGCAGATGCTTGCGGCGCAGCCCCGCGTGAATGGTCATGAAGTCCACGCCCTGGTCGGCCTGGGCGGCGATGGCGGCCAGGAGGTCGTCGCGCGTCACGTCGGCGATGTCGCGGCCGACGACGACGGAATAGATCGGCACCGTCCCGATCGGCACGGCCGCGTGGGCCAGGATAGCCCGCCGCGTCGCGTCCAGGTCCCCGCCGGTGGACAGGTCCATGACGGCGTCGGCGCCGTACTGCACGGCCAGGTTCAGCTTGATGAGCTCCTGCTCCTTGCAACTGCTGACAGGCGAGGCGCCGATGTTGGCGTTGATCTTGGTGGTGACGGCCCGGCCGATGCCGCACGGATCGAGCTTGACGCCCTCGCCGGCCGTCCCGGCCAGGTGCAGGCGATTGGCCGGAATCACCAGCCGCCCGGCGGCGACCTCGTCACGGATGAATTCGGCCGACACGCCCTCGCGCTGCGCGACGCGGCGCATTTCCGGCGTGATCACTCCAGCCCTGGCTTGGCGATACTGAGTCATCCGGTCCTGGCTCATCTATTAATAAAGGAAGGCCGCGTGGGGGCGGCCCGGGAAAAAGCATCTGGCTTTTCCGACCGTCCGCTTCCCTACGCAACTCGCCCGCCCTAACGGCGGCGGGCTACATTGATCAGGTTCCAAGGGTCACTCTCAGCCCCGGCTGCTGCCGGGGCGCCCCTAGCGAACTTTTTCTCATGACTATTCTAGCCACCGCGGCGGCACAAACAAGCCCATCGCCCCCGTCCTGAAAACCGTTGACACCGCCGCGGGGCGACCCTAAACTGCCACATCCTTTTGCCCCCGACGGGGCAAGGATGACGTAACCCCGCGGAACAAGCCCTACCGCAGCAACCCTGGGATTACCGGCAGCGGCGTGTTGGCGGCGGAGAAGGAACTTCCAACCCGTAGTCCCAAAGACAAACGATACAACGGAGAGCGATCCGATGGCCAAGAAGACCAAGTACGTGTATTTCTTCGGCGGGGGCAAGGCGGAGGGCAAGGCCTCCATGAAGGCCCTGCTGGGCGGCAAGGGCGCCAACCTGGCGGAGATGTGCTCGCTGGGCCTGCCCGTGCCGGCGGGGTTCACCATCACCACCGAGGTGTGCGACCTGTTCTACAAGCTGGGACGCAAGTATCCCGCGAGCCTGGCGGGGGAAGTTACGACCCACATCCAAAGGCTGGAGAAGCTCACCGGCAAGACCTTCGGGCACGGCAGCCGGCCGCTGCTGGTGTCGGTCCGCAGCGGGGCGGCCGCGTCCATGCCCGGCATGATGGACACCGTGCTGAACCTGGGCCTCAACCACGAGACGCTGGCCACGCTGATCAAGCTCACCGGCAACGAGCGGTTCGGCTGGGACGCCTACCGGCGCTTCATGCAGATGTTCGGCGACGTGGTGCTGGGCATCGAGCACGATGACTTCGAGCACGCCCTCCACGCCGTCAAGGATCGCCACGGCGCCAAGCTGGACACGGACCTGGACGTCCACGGCCTGCGGGACGTGGTCACCGAGTACGAGAAGGTCTACAAGCGGGCCGGCAAGAGCTTTCCCCAGGACGCCCGGGCGCAGCTGGACGCTTCCATCAACGCGGTGTTCGGAAGCTGGAACAATCCCCGCGCGATCAAGTACCGCCAGATCAACGACATTCGCGGCCTGCTGGGCACGGCTGTCAACGTGCAGGAAATGGTCTTCGGCAACCTCGGCAACGACAGCGGCACGGGCGTGGCCTTCACGCGCAACCCGGCCACCGGCGAGAACAAATTCTACGGCGAGTTCCTGATGAACGCCCAGGGCGAGGACGTCGTGGCCGGCATCCGCACGCCGCTGCCCATCGACGAATTGGCCCAGCGCGACCGCAACGCCTACAAGCAATTGCTGGGCATCCGCCAGACCCTCGAGAAGCATTACCGCGACATGCAGGACATCGAGTTCACCATCGAGCGGAGCACGCTGTACATGCTCCAGACCCGCAACGGCAAGCGCACGGCTGCGGCGGCGGTGCAGGTGGCCGTGGACATGGTGAAGGAAGGCCTGATCACCGAGGCCGAGGCCGTCATGCGCGTCGAACCCAAGTCGCTGGACCAGCTCCTACACCCGACGTTCGATCCCAAGGCCGAGGCGACGGCTAAGAAAATCTGCTCCGGCCTGCCCGCCAGCCCCGGCGCCGCCTCCGGTCAGATCGTCTTCAACGCCGAGGACGCCGAAAAATGGCACGCGATGGGCCGGGCCGTCGTCCTGGTCCGCATCGAGACCAGCCCTGAGGACATCGGCGGCATGAACGTGGCCCAGGGCATCCTCACCGGCCGGGGCGGCATGACCAGCCACGCGGCCGTCGTCGCCCGCGGCATGGGCAAGTGCTGCGTGGCCGGGGCGGGCGACGCGGTCATCGACTACAAGGCCAAGACCCTCTCGGCCTGCGGCACCACCCTGAAGGAAGGCGACTGGCTCAGCCTCAACGGCTCGCTCGGCGCCGTGTACGCCGGAAAGATTCCCACCATCGAGCCCGCGCTGACCGGACCGTTCGGGGTCATCATGAACCTGGCCGACAAGTACCGCCAGATGGGCGTGCGCACCAACGCCGACACGCCCCACGACGCCCAGGTGGCCGTGCGATTCGGGGCCGAGGGCGTCGGCCTGTGCCGCACCGAGCACATGTTCTTCGAGGGCGACCGCATCGTCCCGATGCGCGAGATGATTCTGGCCGAGGACGTCGAGGGCCGCCGCAAGGCCCTGGACAAGCTCCTGCCGCTTCAGCGCCAGGACTTCATCGGCATCTTCAAAGCCCTGGAAGGCCGGCCGGCGACCATCCGCTTCCTGGACCCGCCGCTGCACGAGTTCCTGCCGCACGACGACGCCGGCCAGCAGGAGATGGCCTCGGCCATGGGCGTCCCGGTCGCAAAGATCAAGGCCAAGGTCGAGTCGCTCCACGAGTTCAACCCGATGCTGGGCCTGCGCGGCTGCCGGCTGGGCATCGTGCACCCGGAGATCACCGCCATGCAGGCGCGGGCGATTTTTGAAGCGGCCTTCGCGGTCAAGGGCTGCAAGCCCGAGATCATGATCCCGCTGGTGGGCAACGTCAAAGAGCTGACCCACCAGAAGGAGGTGGTGCTGGAGGTGCTGGAGCAGGTCAAGGCTGAGAAGGGCGTCAAGAAGCTGCCGTTCGACTTCAAGATCGGCACGATGATCGAGGTGCCGCGCGGCGCCCTGACGGCCGACGAGGTGGCCGCCGAGGCGGAGTTCTTCAGCTTCGGCACCAACGACCTGACGCAGATGGGCTGCGGCTTCTCCCGCGACGATTCCGGCAGGTTCCTGAAGCCCTACGTTGAGATGGGCATCTACGATTACGACCCGTTCCAGACGCTGGACCGCGTCGGCGTCGGCGAGCTGATCCGCATCGCGGTGGCCAAGGGCCGCGCGACCCGCAAGGACATCAAGCTAGGCATCTGCGGCGAGCACGGCGGCGATCCCAACAGCGTGGAGTTCTGCCACTTAGTCGGGCTGAATTACGTCAGCTGCTCGCCGTACCGCGTGCCGGTGGCGCGCCTCGCGGCCGCCCAAGCGGCCATCCGCTACCCCCGCAAGGCCGGCAAGAAGGCCGCCGGCAAGAAATCGGCCAAGAAACGTCGAAAGTAACTTCTGCTTTTTTCGGACAGGTTAGAGGTGAGAGGTGAGGCAGAGCCCTGAATGGGGCCGTCTTGCTTCTCTTACCTCTAACCCCTCACCTCTAACCTGTTGTCCCCTTCACCGCAGCAGTGTCGCCAGGCCGGTGTACGTCATGTGGACGCCGGTGAGCGTCAGCAGGACGTAGACCACGGCGATGAACTGCTTGGTGTCCACGCGGCTGTGGAGCTTCAGTCCCGCGGCCGCCCCGACGATGACGGCCGGCAGGAGCACCAGCCCCGCGCCCAGCGTGCCGGGGTTGATCAGGCCCAGGGCGATATAGGGGACGAGCTTGACCTGGTTGATGACGGTGAACAACAGCACCGTCGTGGCCACGTAGGTGCCTTTGGGCATCTGCTGGGGCAGGAGGTACATCGTGCCGATCGGCCCGGCCGCATGGGCCAGCGTGGAGCACAGGCCGGCGGCGCTGCCCGCGGCCGTGCCCTGCCACCACACCGGCCGGAACGCCAGCGGCCGGCGAAGCAGGGCCATGACGGCTTGGAGGGCCACGAAGACCAGCGAGATCGCCCCGACGATCAGCATCAGCGCGGCGTTGGCGGTGTCGTGGCCGGCCTTGATCTCCGCCTGCGAGCCGCCCATGTGCCGCAGGCCCCACAGCGCCGCCGCCCCGGCCGCGATGCCCACCAGCGACCCCGGCCACATCATCGCCGCCGCGCGCCAGTTCCACTTGCCCCACCAGCTCGCCAGGGCGACCAGGTCGGTCACGATCAGCAGCGGCAGCGTCGTCCCGGCCGCCAGCATCGTGTCGCCACCGCAGGCGTACACCATGATGGGGAAGCTCAGTACGCCGATAGTCCCGCCGAAGCCCGCCTTGGCGGCGCTGATGAGCAGGGCCGACAGACCGCCCAGCAACAGGAAGGCCGCGACGTTGTGCACATCGGTGGGTATCAGCGACCAGGCCATGCAGAACATAGAAAAACGCTCCTACTCAATTCCGGGCCGTTCTGGAGCACCTGCATCCACGTCTTTGATTTTTTTCATCAGCCCGCCGCGGTTGGCCAGTTGGATGCTCAATCCCGGCCGGCCGTTGGCCTCCAGTACGATGGGCCGGGCCTGGTCGTCCAGCACGATGTCCGCGCCGAGGTACCCCAGGCCGATGACGGCGGCCAGCTTCCGCGCCGCGGCCAGGACTTCCGCCCAAGCGGGGACGGCGATGTCGCCGATGGGCCGGCCGGTGTCCACGTGGCGGTCCACGATCCGCCCGTTCCACACGGCTGCGACGCCCGTGCCACTGCGCAGGTCCAGCCCCACGCCTATCCCGCCCTGGTGGAGGTTGGCCCTTCCGGCCGAGGCCGCCGTCGGCAGGCGGAGCATGGCCATCACCGGCCGGCCGCGATACAAGACGATGCGAACGTCCGCCGTGCCGCCGCCCGACAGCGCCGCCAGCGCCGGATGGCCGATGATTCGCTGCTCGATCATCGCGCGGTCGGCCCGGCCGCCGATGGAGTAGCTGCCGCCCAGGATTTCCAGCAGGTGGTATCGCATCGCCTCCGGCGAGATGGCCCGCTCGCCCACGGCGAGATAATCTTCCCCGCGCCGTCCGGCGATGATCATCACGCCGCGTCCGCCGGCGCCGCGGACGGGCTTGACGACGAATTCCTCGCGCGCTCCGATCAGCCGGTCGAGGCGTCGGACCTGGACGGGATGGTCCACCACGGCGAACGTCCGCGGCACGGCCAGGCCGGCGGCCTCGCACAGTTCCTTGGTGGCCAGCTTGTCGTCCACCAGGCGGTAGAGCGGCTTGGGGTTCCAGCGAATCAGGACGTTCATGTTCCGCCCGTTCAGCCCCAGCACGCCCGCCGCTCGCAGGCGCCCCGGCCGGGCGGGCAGGACCGCCGAAAACAGTTTTCTCTTTTCCACCGCGGCCCTCATCGTCGCGGGCCCTCCGCAAGCTCGCGGAATCGCCACAGCTCCGTCAGCCGATAGCCGGAGTATCGCCCCACGCCCAGCATCGCCGCCACGACCAGCAGTTGGGCCTCCGGGTAGGCCAGTGCCAGCCGGCCGACGGCCGGCCAGGCCAGCAGCCCCCCGCACGCCCCCGCCACCGCCAGCGTGGCCACCAGCAACCGCAGCGAGGCGCCCAGGCCGTTTTCCTCGATCGACACGTAGAACCGCTCCAGCAGGATGGTCAGCACCACCAGCGGCATCATCGCCCCGGCCGGTCGAGGCGACAGGCCCAAGCGGTACATCACGGCCATCGCCCCCGCCAGGCACAGCACCAGCACTGTCAGGATGATGCCCAGCCGCGGGCCCATCTGGAGCCGCAGCCGCCCCAGCAGCGCCCGCCCGCCCAGACCGACGACCATGACCAGCGCGAACACCACCACGCCGCTGGCGCGGTCGCAGTAGAGGTAGCTGGCGGCCAGGAGCGTCGGCGTCAGCGTGCCGAAGGTCTGGAAGCCCACAATCGTCCGCACGAAGGCCGTCAGCAGCGCGCCGGCCGGGAGGATCAGCAGCCAGGCCAGCGTTTGGTGCGTTTCGGGCGGCAGGGCGGTCCAATCCGCCCAGCCTAGCCCCGCCAATCGCAGCGCGATGCCCCCGACGCCCGCGGCGATCAAGACGGCGGCTATCAAAATCACCCACCGCTGCTGATTCATCGTCGTGTTCTCCGGCTTCGCCACCGCGACAGGCTGGGAAGTATAGCACCTTTCCGGCTGGCCGGTATGGCCGGGCTGCGGATGCAACCTGCCTGCCGGCAGGCAGGTTGCGTCCGGCGACGCCGCCAGAGACAATAGAACTTTACGGCTCGGCCCCGGCGTGCCGAGGCGGCCGACGGCAAAATGCTCATGATCCAACGCGGCCACCACGAACCCACCCCCTCCGGCGGTCCGGACACCGCAGCCTGGCGCGGC
>JBEKZI010000016.1:0-34954 GCA_049510055.1 Phycisphaerae bacterium
ACCTCCAGCGTGGTCTGGCCCTTGGCCGGCAGGGCGGCGGCGTAGGTGAACATGCCGGCCTGGTCCTTGAGGCTGTGGTAGTGGCAAGAGACGTGATAGACCAACCCGCGTTTCTCGCGGACCTCGGTGAACAGGCGGCTGCTCATGCCGCCGGACAGAACCGTTCCGGCGACGCGTGCGGCGTAATATCGCGGGTCGGACATGACGACGGCCGGGTGGGCCAGGGCGATGTGCACCTGGGCGGAGGGCTTGGCAACGTGCATCGCCCCGTTGTGGGCGGGGGCGGTCTGCACCCGCTGCGGCGCTGGGCCGCGCCAGTCGCCCAGGCAGCGGTCCACCGTGTCGCACAATTCTTGCCAGTCGAACTTACCCGCCACGGCCAGGATCGCCCCTTGGGGCGTGAAGATGTCCGCGACGGCCTGGCGCACCGCCGGGGCCGTCAGGCCCGCCAGCGACTCAGCCGATCCGTAGGCGCTGCGGCCCAGCGGCCAGGGGAAGAACCGCTCCCGCAGCAGCAGGTCGCACTTCTGGGATGGCTCATCTTCCAGCGAGGATAAGTCCTGCATCGCCAGGCTGCGGCAGGGCTCGAACGTCGCGTCCTCCAGACGGGGGCGGCGGAGAATGTCGGCGTAGATTTCCAGCACGGCCGGCAGATTTCGGCCCAGGGACGCCGTAGAGAAGCGGCTCAGCTCGCTGAGGACGTCTTCGTGGTGCTGGCAGCCCAGGGCGTCCAGGGCGTCGTTGAGCCGGCGCGTGTCGCGGTCGCCCGCCCCGCGCAGGCGCCACTCGCTGGTGACCAAAGCCGCCCCCTCGCGGCCGGATGGGTCATTTGCCGCGCCCTGCGGCACCAGGATCGTCATGGCCGCCGAGGAAACCTGATCCATTTCCTCGCCCACGACCGTCAGGCCGTTGGACATCCGCCGGATTCGGAGTTCCTCGCTTCGACCGCGATTGCCGGACTTTGTCACGTCGCTGCCTTTCCTGCCTGCCGTAGGTAGGTACTGAAGTTCTGCATTCTAAGCGCTTGTCCGCCGCGAACCAAGATGAACCCGCCTCCCGAGCCGCTCGCTGGACAAAAAACCGCCGGGGCGTTAGCCTCTGAACCATGAGCACACGAGTTGCCGTCATCGGCGATGGGGCGATGGCCACCCTTTGCGCGATTATCCTGGCCGAGAACGGCCACGCCGTCCGGCTGTGGTCGGCGTTTCCGGCGGCCGCCGAGGAGCTCGCCCGCACGCGTGAGAACCGCCGCTTCCTGCCCGGCCATCCGCTGCCCCAGGCCGTGGAGGTCACGGCCGACGACGCGGCCGCCCTGGACGGGGCGGAGGTGGCCATCCAGGCCGTGCCCACGCAGTTCGTGCGACACTGGTGGTCGCGGCTGACCAAATATTGCCCGAAAAGTTTGCCCATCTGCTCGACGGCCAAGGGCATCGAGAACCGCACGCTGCTTCGCCCCAGCCAGGTGGTGCTGGAGGTCCTGGGCGACGCGAACCCCACGCCCCGGCCGATCGCGGTGCTGACCGGCCCGTCGATTGCCCCGCAGGTGGCCCGGCGGCTGCCGGCCACGGTGACTGTGGCCGCGAATCGACCCGGATTCGCCGAGCAGATCCAGGTCCTGTTCAATCGCCCGTACTTTCGCGTCTATACCAATCCGGACCTGATCGGCGTGGAGGTGGCCGGGGCGGTCAAGAACGTGGTCGCCATCGCCGCGGGCATTCTGGACGGCCTGGGCGCGGGCGATAACGCCAAGGCCTCGCTGGTGACGCGCGGCCTGGCGGAGATCACCCGCCTGGGTGTGGCGATGGGAGCCCGGCGGGAGACCTTCGCGGGCCTGGCCGGCGTGGGCGACCTGATCACCACCTGCACCTCGCCGCAAGGCCGCAACCGCTCGTTCGGCGAGGCCGTGGGGCGCGGCCGAAGCGTCGAGCAAGCCCTGGCGGCGACGCAGTCGGTCATCGAGGGCGTGGCCACCACCGCCAGCGTGGTGGAGTTGGCCGCCCGGCTGGGCGTGGAAATGCCCATCACCCAGGCCGTGCACAGCGTCTTGTTCGCCGGCCGGTCGCCCGCCGAGGCCATCGCCGACCTCATGAACCGTCCGCTGAAGGCCGAAGGCTAGGGCCGACCATTTCTCGGCGCCGCCGCGGGCCGCAAGCAACGTGATGACAGGACCGTCGAATCGGCCTAGAATACTGGATCGCCAAACGAAAGGCGGCCTTGGCCATGAATAAGGACATCCTGAACCAGAACCTGGATAAGCTCATCGAGGAAATCCTCGCCAGTTACCGTGAGGATCGCCGCACGCAGCGCATCGGCCAGCGGTTCCTGCCTTCGCGCGGGCGGATCGTGGAGATGCTGGATGAGATTCGCCAGGTGCTGTTCCCCGGTTATTTCGGCCTCAAGGCGCTGACCGAGGAGAACATCCGCTACCATCTGGGCAACCTGCTGCTGCGGCTGGGGGGAGAATTGGCGGAGCAGATTTACAGTTGCCTGTGCTACGCCGAGGGCGCCTCATCCCAGGAAGGCTGCGACGCCAAGGCCGCGGAAATCGCCCAGAAGTTCCTGCGGCGGATTCCGGCCATCCGCGAGATGCTGGCCCTGGACGCCCAGGCCGCCTACGACGGCGACCCGGCGGCCAAGAGCATCGAGGAAGTCATCTACTGCTATCCCGGCTTTTTCGCCATCAGCGTGTACCGCGTGGCGCACGAGCTGCTGGTCCTTGGCGTGCCGCTGATGCCGCGGATCATGACCGAGTACGCCCACAGTTCCACCGGCGTGGACATCCACCCCGGGGCGGCGATCGGGAAAAATTTCTTCATCGACCACGGCACGGGCGTGGTGATCGGAGAGACCACGCGCATCGGGCACAACGTCAAGATATACCAGGGCGTGACCCTGGGCGCCCTGAGCTTTCCCAAGGACGAGCGCGGCCGCGTGATTAAGGGCCTCCAGCGCCATCCGACCATCGAGGACGACGTGACGATCTACGCCAACGCCACCATCCTGGGCGGCAAGACGATCATCGGCCGGGGCGTCACGGTGGGCGGCAATACCTTCGTGACGACCTCCATCACCGCCGACAGCACCGTCGTCACTCAGACGCCGAACCAGGAAGTCCGTAAGAAGGGCGCCCCAAGCACAAAAAGCGCCAAGAGCGTGAAAAAAAGGTCCGGCCAATAGCGGCACGCCGTTTTGGATATAATCACAGGCGGCCACGGAGTACCACCAGACCATGAGCAGTGAATTCGGCAACGTCGCGGACGATTTCTTTCTGAATACCAACCTTCAGACGACCCTTGCCCTGCCTGGCGGGCGCGAGACCATTCTCCAATTCTGTGAGGCCGTGCGCAAGGAATTCCGCGACATGACCAGCTTCTACCAGCGGGACAGCGGCGAGTACGTGCTGGAAGGCGACCACGAGTCGGGCGTTTACCAGTGGATGGAGCTCCAGTCGCATTCTCTGGCGGCCGGGTACTTCAACCCGCCGGACCTGGACGAGGCCCGCCGGTTTCACTCCTGGCTGCTGGAGCGGAGCGTGTACTACCTGGGCGTCAGCGGGCTGGACGTGGAGTGCCTGGACGTGCTGTACGGCTTCAACCTGGACTTCCGCGGCAATCGCGACGCCATCGCGGCCCGCGCGCTGCTGGAAGGCTCGCCATTGGCGGCCCTGGGGGCCTGCGAAGGCTGCAAGCCGGTGGAGTTCGAGCCCAGCCTGGTGATCGCCCTGGAGGAGGAGTGCTACCTTCAGGCGCGCCTGTCGCTGGAGACGCGATCCAGCAGCTACCAGGTCCGCACCGGCGAGTACGATGAGGAACCCATCAGCATCTACTTCACCGTTCGCCAATATCCTCAGCCCGGCAAGCCCTTCGACCTCAAGGACGCTTTTGGCCGCCAGTGCGAGATCGGCCAGGACATGGTCCGTCGCGTGGTGATCCCCCACGTCGTCCAGCCCGTGGCGGCGGCCATCGCCACGGCGGAATAGCTTCGCACGTCTTGGCGGCGGTGGGGGATTTGGGAACGGTCAGTCTATGATGATTTAGTATCCTTAATCTTATGGAACGCCAAGAAGCCCAATCCGAGATTCTCCGCCTGGCCTCGCTGATCGCGCATCAGCTTCAATCGCCCATCAGCGCCGCCAGCACGATCCTCAAGGCCCTGGGGGGCGAGGTGGCCGGGGCCCTGTCGGCCGAGCAAAAGGACCTGCTCGGCCGCGCCAATGCCCGTTGCGAGGAGGGCATCGACACGGTGCGCCGCATGCTGGCGATCGTCTCCGCCATGAGCGGGCCGGGCGAGGCCGGCGGCGTGACGGACCTGGCCGCGGCGGTGCGGCGGGCCCAGATGCGGTATCAGCATCGCGCCCTGGAGCGCGGCGTGACGCTGAACGTGGAAATCCGCACCGAGCCGGCCTACGTCCGCGGGGCCGAGGAGGCCCTGGCGGAGGTCATCGGCGTCCTGATGGACAACGCCCTGAAGTACACGCCCGAGCACGGCCAGGTGCGATTGACCGTGGCGGCCGAGACCGCCGGCGGCAGCGTGCGCCTCTCCGTGGCGGATTCCGGCGTGGGCATTCCCAAAAATTTGCGCGAGAAGGTCTTTGAGCCGTTCTTCCGCGCCCCGGCGGCCCATCAAGCCGCCCGCCCCGGCGTGGGGCTGGGGCTGGCATTCGCCAAGGCCGTCGTGACGCAGGTGGGGGGGAGCATCTCGGCGGGCAAGGCGGACCTCGGCGGGGCTGAGATTGTCGTGAATCTGCCCGCCGCCCAGCCGGCGGACGTGCAGGTGGAGCAGGCCCGAAAATCCCACGCGATGCGCGTGGTGGTCGTCGGCGGCGTGGCCGCGGGGCTGAAGGCCGCCTCCAAGATCATCCGCCTGAAGGCCGACGCCGACGTGACCGTCGTGGAGCGGGACGAGTACCTGTCCTACGCCGGCTGCGGCCTGCCGTACTACATCGCCGGGCTCATCAAGGATCAGGCCGACCTGATGAGCACGCCGGCGGGGATCGTGCGGGACGCGGTGTTCTTCCAGAGCGTCAAGAACGTGCACGTGTTCACCCGTACCGAGGCGATGGAGATCGACCGGGCCGGCAAACGCGTGCGCGTCCGGGACCTCAAAAAGGGCGAGGAGTCTTGGCTGGGATACGACAAGCTGGTGCTGGCCACGGGTGCGGCGCCGGTGGTGCCGTCGATCCCTGGGGCGGACCTGGGCAATATTTTCGCGCTGCACGGCGTTCGCGACGCCGAAGGCATCAAGGCGGCGCTGTCCCGTGAGCGGGCGCATGACGTGGTCATCGTCGGCGGCGGGCTGATCGGCATGGAGACCACCGAGGCCCTGGCCGCCGCCGGCTGCCGCATGACCATCGTCGAGATGCTCCCCCAGACGTTGCGCATTCTGGACGCGGACATGGCCCGGCTGGTGGAGTTGCACCTGGAGTCCAAGGGCGTCAAGGTGATGACGGGCGTCAAGGTGCTGTCGTTCGAGGGGGAGGGCAAGGTGCAGACCGTCGTGACGGATCGCGGCTCGCTGCCGGCGGACCTGGTGATCATGGGCATCGGCGTGCGGCCCAACGTGTCGCTGGCGAAGGCGGCGGGATTGGAGATCGGCACCACCGGCGCCATCAAGGTGGACGACCGCATGCGGACATCCGATCCGGACATCTACGCGGCCGGCGACTGCGTGGAGTGCCGCGACCTGCTCACCGGCCGGGCGTGCTACGTGCCGTTGGGCTCCACGGCCAACAAGCAGGGGCGCGTGGCCGCGGTGAACATCTGCGGCGGCCACGACACGTTCCCCGGCATCGTGGGCAGCGTCGTGCTGAAGGTGTTCGACTATTGCGTGGGCCGCACCGGCCTGACGGAGGCCGCCGCCCGCGCAGGGGGCTACGACGTGGTGAGCGCCTTGGCCCCGGCGCCGGACCGGGCCCACTACATGCCGACGGCCGGTCTGCTGATGCTCAAGATTGTCGTGGACCGCCCCAGCCGGCGGCTGCTGGGCGTCCAGGCCATTGGACCCGGCGCGGGCGACAAGCGAATCGACGTGGCCGCCATGGCCATCGCCTCCGGCTGGACCGTGGACCAACTGGCCAACGCGGACCTGTGCTACGCCCCGCCGTTTTCCCCGGCCCTGGACAACCTCATCACCGCGGCCAACGTCGCCAAAAACAAGCTGGACGGCTCGATGGTCGGCGTCTCGGCCGCGGAAGTCCACCGGATGCTCCAGGACAAGCACGACTTCCTGTTCGTGGATGTCCGCACGCCTGGGGAATACTCCAGAATGCGCCTGCCCGGCTCGACGCTGATTCCCCTGGGCACGCTGCGCGGCCGCCTGAGCGAGTTGCCCAAGAATAAGGAAATTGTGACGTTCTGCCAGATCTCGCTGCGCGGCTACGAGGCGGCCAGGATTCTCCAAGGCGCCGGCTTCAGCAACGTTCGCGTGCTGGACGGCGGCGTGGTCATGTGGCCGTACGAAAAGGTCCGCTGACCGCCCCCCGATTGCCGCCTTCCCAGCCTGGGGACCTCCGGCCGGGGCGGGGAGGAAATTTGCCTCAGGGGGGAATAAACGCCTTTCCTTGAGCAACTATATGGGGAGAAACGTACAACGAGCATCCATGGATAACGACCAGCCACCACCCACCGACTGGGAACTGGTGAAAAGGGCCCGGTCTGGTCACGTCGGGTCCTTCCACGAACTGGTGGACAGGCACGCCCCGATGCTCTACGGCCTGGCCATGAGGCTGGTAGGCCGCGCCGAAGACGCCCAGGACCTCGTGCAGGAGACTTTTTCGGGTGCGTTTCGAGGGCTGCGAGCCTTTGGAGGCAGGTCGGCGGTCAAGACGTGGTTGTCGCAAATACTTGTCCGACAAGCAGCTAGGTACTACAAAAAAGAATATCGTCGCCGGGCGATCCTCCTGGATCAGCGGCCAACCGCGACAGGCCCGCCGGGCCAATCCCGGGCGGACCTTCGGATGGATATCGCCGAGGCCATCTTGGCCCTGGAGCCTCCTTACCGCGAGATCATCGTGCTGCGGGAGTTGCAGGGCATGACGTACGACGAAATCGCCGCGGTCCTTCGCGTGCCGCGGGGGACGGTGGAATCGCGACTGTTTCGGGCGCGGCGGCGATTGCAGGAATTGCTGAAGGAGTATTTTTTTGGACCGAGGCCGGGAGCCGGCGAGAAAGAGTCGGGAGCGGCGCCATGAATAAGGGAACGAGCGTATGAGGGAATGTGAACAAATCAGTCGGGTCAGTGCGTATCACGACGGCGAAATGCCGCCGGCCGAGCGAGCGGAGTTCCGCCAGCATCTCAGCCAGTGCGTCTCCTGTGCGGCTGAGCTGGAACGGCTGGAGAGGTTGACGGCCCTGTTGAGTTCTTTGCCTCCGCCGGCCACGCCGCCGTGGATGCTGGATCGGCTGTATCGAGCGGTTGATCTGCGGCCGGTGCACGTCCTGCGTCGGATGGCGGAGGCCCTGTCGGCCGTGGCCGCGGTCATCTTGATCGCCTGCCTGGCGGGGTTGGCGATGCGGTCCTCCTCCCAGGCGTCGGCCGGCGCCATGCCGGTGTGGGAAAGCCGGGCGCTGAATCAGCAGTCGGAGGAGTCGACCTTCGGCGGCCGGGAAGAGCTGGTGGCCCAATGGATGGCTCAGGATCTTTCTGGAAAGGACGGACTATGATCCGCATCAAGGCTTGGCTGCCTTCCTTTCTGTTGGCGTTTACGGCCCTGCTGGTGTTCGCGGCCGGGGCCCTGCTGGGCGTGCTGATGATGGAATTGGGCCATCCTCCCCGGCCACGGTCCTGGCTGGTGGGCGAGCTGAACCTGACACGCGACCAGCAGGAGCAGATGCAGAAAATCTGGTCGGAAACCATGGAATCGTCCTTCCGCCAGCAGGAGGAGCGGCGGGCGGCCCTGGCCAAGCAGCGCGACCAGGCCATCGCGGCCTTGCTGTCGGCAGACCAGCAAAGCAAGTACGAGGCCATCCAGCAGGACCATGCCCGCAAGATCGAAGAGCTTTCGGCGGACAGGAAAAAGGCCTTTGACGAGGCGGTGGCTCGCACGAAGCGCATCCTCACGCCTCAGCAGGCGGCCAAATACGACGAGCTGATGAAGCGGCAACGGGAACACGGGCGGGAAGGCGGTCCGCCGCCTATGGAATTCCGCGGCCCGCGCCATCATCCCACGAGCAATCCTTCGATGAGCGGCCCTTCGATGCCTGAAGAACACCCTGCTCCCCCTGGCGGGGAATAGTTTTTAAAAAAGAAAAAGAAAAAGAATTTGAGCCGTATTGGACGTGGCTCATTGGAAAGGGACCTAAGTATGTGGCGAAACAAGATCGTGTACGTGCTGGCTGTGGCCGCCGTTGTAGCGGTCGGTTTTCTCGGCCTGGCCGTTTCCCGGGCGCATCATCATCGCGGCGACGGGTGTCGAGATGGCAGCCGGGATCGGGAGTGTCGAGACGGCGACCGAGATCGGGAGCGTCGTGATGGCTGTCGAGATCGGGAGTGCCGAGAGGGTGGTCGCGAGCGGGAGTATCGAGATGGCTGCCCGTGCTGCCGGGAATACCGAGGCGAGCGGGAAAGGCCGATGTGGCGGCATGACGGCTGGGATCGGCGAGACAGAGAAGAAGGATGGGGCCGCGAGCGTCGCGGCGAAGGATGGGAAGAGCGTCGCGGTGAGGGACGTGAAGAACGACGCGGCGAAGGATGGGAGGAACGGCGAGGTGAGCAATGGGGTCCGGAGCGGATGAATCGCCCCGAAATGGGCCAAGAGCGTCCGAATCCCGCCGCCATGATGCAAAAGGCATTAGGAGCCACCGACGAGGAATGGAAAGCCCTTCAGCCTAAAGTCGAAAAAGTCGCCAAGCTCATGCTGGAGTCCCGTGGAGCGGGTGGAATGCTGATGCTTGGCGGAATGATGCGCAGGCCGGGTCTAGAGCCTGGTATGGGGCCGGGGCCGGGCATGGGACCGGAGTTCGGTATGGGCCGCGAAAGATTTGGCCGGGGCCCTGAGGAATTCGGCAAGGGCCACGAAGAGGCCGCCGAAGAGGGCGCCAAGTGTGAAAAGGGTCCTGAGAAGGCTCCCGCCAAGGGTGAGAAAGAAGCGGCCAAGGGCGGCGAGGAAGCCGCCAAGGCCGAGCATCCGCTGCCTGACGTCGTCGTAAAGGCGATGGAACTCCACAAGCTCCTCCGCAGCAGCGATGCCAAGCCGGATGACGTCAAGAAGGCCGTGGCGGACTATCGTGCGGCCCAGCAGAAGGTCCAAGAGGACCTGGCCAAGGCCCGCAAGGACCTCCAAGGGTCCGTCAACCCCCAGCAGGAGGCCAAACTGATCCTGTTCGGCTTGCTTGAGTAACGCGCAAGGAACTTTCGTGAATAACGTTACAGAACAGGTGGCGGGGCTCCAACCCCACCACCTGTTTTTTAGTCACGTAGGACGGGTAACTTGTCACCCGAGGAAGCGAGCTTCCTGTTTGTTGATTATTTCGAACTCTTGAATAAAACCTCTTCTGCCAGGGGACGCAAATCATCGAGGATGACATAGAGTCTTCGATCATGCCCTTCGTTCGATCGATGCAGCTCAAATGTTAACAATGTTGTCTTACGAGGAGGCACAGGAGATGATGGTGGCTCAAGAGGCTTGCCATCGCGGTCTACGAAAAGGATATCTGCCACCCCTTCGCCCTTTATCATCCGATCCGACAATTCCACCTTAACATTTTGTACGTCGTAAACACAGTATATAGCCTTATCATGTCGCAAGTCGTCGACCTCGTATCTGCGCGTGTCCACAAGGTGCTCCACATATACGGCCTTGGAGGTTGCTCCGGAAACATATACACCCAGACACCCGTAGCGATATGGGCCGGGATTGGGAGCGCACAGCGCAGGCCGGTAAGCATCTGAATTGTCACCGACGGCCCAGAAGATTTCCGCGCCTTTTACCCCGGCGTAATCTACTGAATTGTCGCCGGCGGCCCGGAAGGTTTCCGCGCCTATTACCCTGGAGTAATCTACATAGGTAATCTTGTCTGTGTTGTCCCACGCCTTAATGTGGACGTAGGAGCGCGGGCCACAGCCGATGAGAAAAATCGCCATGCCTAACGCGGAGGCATATCGAGTAATCCAGTTCAAATGGGCCATAATATTTCTCCTAGCCTTGTAGGGCGGGTAACTAGTTATCCGCCCTACGGAGCCATCGCGTTTAGCGGATGCGGAAGGTTCGCCGCAGGACGGGTTCAGGCCCCGAGTAGAACTTGATCTCATACTCGCCAGGGCCGCCTCCCTTGGCGGCGATCTTGCTGGGGTCGAAGGTGTAGCCGAAGCTGTGGTGCGCCTTGCTCCAGCGAATCTGCTGGCTGACCAGGTCCTCATGCTGGTCCTTCCGCACGATGGTGATCTTGAAGTCGTTGCGGTCGCAGGCGGGGGGCAGCTCCACCACGACGAACATCTTCTTGTCGGAGGCCTTGAACGTGTCGGTGTAGGTCCAGCGATTGTCGTAGAGTTCGCTGGCCAGGCGCAGGGCCTTGTCAGGGTCCACGCTGACCTGCTTGCGCACCGGCGCGAAAGTCTCCACCAGTTGATCCACGACGTTCATGTCCGCCTCGGACACGCAGGCGTGCTGGTCCTTGGAAGGTGGCGAGCCCTCGGCCCAGACGCGCGCCCACAGCGGTTCGCCGGTCGCGGCGATGGCCGAGCCGTCCTTGGTGCGAATGAGCGTCGCGGTGACGGTCACGTTGCCCTCGTTGCGGGTATAGACGTATCGGCGGTAGCCGGCGACGTACGAGTTGCCGTTGTTGTCGGTGGCGTAGACGGGGTCCTGGCGGCTCTGGCTGCTGGACGTGGCGGAATAGGTCGTCACGGTGCCGGTCAGGATGGCCTGGACGTTTTCGAGTTTCTTGAGCTGCCCAGCCGCCGCGGCGCCGCCGCCCAGGGCGGTCTGGAGGTCCTGCTCGTCCAGCACCGTCTTGAGGTCGTTGCGGTTGTACACCCGGTAGGCGCCGTTGGCCGCCAGGGCGGCCGCCAATTTGTCGGAGATGATGTCGCCGGCCCCTTGCCACTTCGTCTTGTTGCGGAACGGCGCGATGGCGACGGTCTGGAGCTTGGGCGTGTAAAAGTCCGGTACCTGGGTCACCCAGATTTTCTTGCTGCACCCGCCAGCCGCCGACAATACCAGGATGCACGAGCCGAGCAGGGCTATCCGATGGGGGAGAGATAAGGATCTTATCATCATTGGGCCCATTCCATGATTTAGGGTAAAGGTAACGGCCTCAGCAATCACCGCACAAGCATGCCACGGGAGGCATAATAACCGTCCCCCGGGCCGCCGGCAAGTGCCGCCGAAGGGGCCGGATTTTGCTGGACTTACCCCCCTGTCAGCGCGCAGGATATTGGCCCAACTCACTTCCTGCGCAGGAGGCTAAGGCCTGGAAAGGAGACGTTCGATGAGATCGGAGTCAGCCGGGCGTCTAGGGGTGCTGCTTGTGGTGATTCTGCCGACCTGGGGTATTTTGGCCGGCTGCGACTTCGGCGGCGGCGGCCAAAAGCTGCAATTGAAGTACGACCGTCCCGCCCAGTACGAGATTCCCGAGCGCATCCGCATTCTGGGCATTGCCGAATTTGGCGGCCAGGGCCATCAGGAGGTCAAGTGGGGGGAAATCGCCTCCGACCGCCTGGCCTCCCAACTGGACGCCTATAACAAGCAGTTCAACCGCTATCAGCTCGTCGATCGCAAGCGTCTCAAGGCCGTCCTGGACGAGCAGGACATCCAGGCCGCCTTCAGCGATTCCGCCAAGGCCGTCCAGGCCGGCAAAATCGCGCACGTGGACGCCATGATCTACGGCAATGTCAACGTCACCGCGCGCGACGAGCAGATCACCAAGACCACCGTCGACGTTCTCAATCAGGGCGTCAAGGAGGTCCACCGGACCAAGCGGTACGTCATGGCGGCGGTCACCTTCACCATCGACGACGTCGAGACCAGCAAGACGCTGGCCACCGTCTCCGCCACGCGGGAATATGACAGCGAGAAGACCGACGCCAACGCCAGCAAAATCGCGAGCGTGACCAAGCTGATCGGCGTGGGCGGAAGCAACCTGCCAGCCTCGGATCAGATCATCAGCCAGTTGATCGACGAGTGCGTGGCGGAGTTCGTCGCCAAAATCAGCCCCCACCAGATCGTCGAGACCGAGACGCTCCACAAGGGCAAGAGCGAGGCGGTCAAGACCGCCAATAAGCTGGCCCTGACGGGCGACTACGCCGAGGCGCTGGATCTCTACAAGACCGCCATCGCCGCCCATCCCGACGACCACGAGGCCATTTTCGACTGCGGCGTCACCTACGAGGCCATGGGCAAGCTGGGCGAGGCGGAAAAGTGCTACGACAAGGCCTTCAAGATGGAGCCCAAAGACCAGTATCTCCACGCCCGCAAGCGTGTGCGCGTGGAAAACGCCGGCAGCGCCGAGAAGGCGCCCACCACGGCGGCAAGCGAATAAGTCCGGCGGCCTATTTCGGCGACGCCCCTGGCCGCAACCGATAGGAACCCATCTACAAAGGAGAATCGCATGCTCAAATCTCTGAGAGTCAGTCTGCTGCTGCTGCTGGCGGGGCTGATTCTGGCCCCATCGCTGGCGATGGCGGATGCCGTCGATGAGAAGCTCAAGGCGCAGAACAAGTTGATAACCGCGCGGGCCGCGCGCGTCGACGCGATGCGCCGGCTGGCGGAACGCATCAACGGCCTGGTGATCACGTCCGAGACGACCGTGAAGGATTTCGTGGCCACCAACGACAAGATTCACTCGGCCATGGTGTCGTGGCTGCAAGGCGCCAAGGAAGTCGACCAACCGAAGTACAATCCCGACAACACCTGCGAAGTCACGATGGAAGTCACGGTCCAGGAAGTGGTGGTCGAACTGACGAAGCTCTACAAGGAATACTACAAGGGGGACAAGGTTCGGCTGGAGGACATCGAAAAGCTCAACGTCACTATCAAGGAAAAGACCATCCGCGAGACGGGTTCCGGCGCCCCGAGGCCTGAGTTTGAGGAACGTGGCCAGGCGGCCAATCCCACGGCCACGGGCCAGGACATCATGAGCAAGAAGGCCTGGGAATACTGGAACGCCCACTGCACCGGCCGCGGCCGGCTGATGGCGGAGCGGGCCGCCCGTGTGGAAGCCTTGCGGCGGTTGGGCGAGCGGATCAACGGCCTAATGATTACCTCCGAGACGACCGTGAAGGACTTCGTCGCCACCGACGACCGCATCAACACGGCCATGGCGGCGTTTATCCGCGGCGCCCGCGAGGTCGACAAGTGCTACCACGACAATGAGCTGATCGTCGAGGTCACCATGGAGGTCACCCTCAAGGACCTGATCGTGAACCTCGAAACCTGGCACAAGGAATACTACAAGGGCAACAAGATCAGCACCCAGGACATCGAGAAGGTCAGCCTCAGCACCGAAGAGAAGGACATTCGCGAGACCGGCATGGGCGTGCCGCCGGAAGACTATCTCAAGGACGTCTCGCCCTCCGGGCAAGAGGCGATTACCCTGGTCCAGCAAGTCAAGAACTGGCCGCCGATCGCCGAGGCCACCGGCCAGTCCGCCGTGGACACAGAGAACACCAACGCCGCCCAGGCCAAGCTGATGGCCTTCCGTGCGGCGGAGCTGGATGGCCGGCGCAAGCTGGCGGAGCAGATCGACGGCCTGATGATCGGGTCCTCCACCACCGTCAAGGACTTTGTGGCTAAGGACGACCATATCCGCACCGCCATGCTGACCTTCCAGGAAGGCGGCCATCGCGTGCCCAACAGCGAGAAGCTGCTGCCGGACGGCACGGCCGAGGTAAAGGTCGAGATCGACCTCCAGCCCCTGTGGAATATGATCCTGTACTACCAGGACAAGCTGTCGATCCAGGTCAAGTAACCCAAGAGGAGACCCACTAATGATGCGATGGATGATGGTAACAGTGACACTGGCGGCCATGGCGATGCTGACCGGCGGCTGCACCAAGAAAGTGCAGCTTAGCATCGCGAACCACAGCGACTCGGTTCGGACGGTTCAGGTGACCTTGCCTGAGGAGACGATGACCCTCGGCCAGGTCGGCGCCAACGGCGGCCGGCTCACAAGCACGGTGACGGTCAAGACGTCCGACCTGCCGGCCCAGTTGCAGCTGTCGGCCGGCGCCGGGGCCACCAATTCGTTCATGGTGACCGAGGATACGCCCGACAAGTTGTGGTTCCACATCACCCGCGACGGCAAACTGGCCGGTCCGTATGACAAGAAAGACGTCCATGTCGAGACGGAGGAAACCGGCAAGGTGGGCGTCAGTGTGGATCAACAGATGATCGTGAAGTAGTGTTCCGATCTCAGCGTGCCTCCGCTTCCGCGGGCCCGGACGGTCGGCGGGAGCGGAGGCCGATCATTTCCGCGAAGGTCTCCAGAGGTCATGAGGAAACCCATGAGCAGAATATGGTTTGTCATAGCGGCCCTGGCGGCGCTGGCCCTGATCGGGCCGGACACGCATGGCCAGGACGTCGTGAAAAATGAAAAGGGCGCCAACCTGGTGGAGGTCACCGTCACAGGCGAAGGGGCCGACAAGGACGAAGCCGTCCGCATGGCCATGCGCAAGGCGGTGGAGAGCGGTTCCGGTACCTACATCAGCTCGCAGTCGGAGGTCAAGGACTTTGCGCTGGTCCGCGACACCGTCCTGGCGCGGGCGGCCGGGTTCATCAAGAGCTACAAGGTCCTGGCCACGCGCACGCTGCCCGATGACACGGTGGAGGTCAAGCTCCTGGCCGAGGTCTCCATCCAGGGCATCGAAGACATGTGGGGCACGGTGACCACGCTGCTGAAGCAGATGGGCCGGCCCAAGATCATGGTCTTCATCCGCGAGAAGATCGGCGAGGAGGTCCAGGACGACTCGACGGTCCAGACCCGCATCGAGAACCTGCTGCTCAAGAGCGGCTTCCTGCTGGTGGACAAGGAGCAACTCAAGGAGATCGATAAGAAGGATCTCCAAGCCGCCGCCGCCGAGGATAGCCCCGCCAAGATTCAGGCCATCGCCAAGCGGTTCGGCGCGCAGCTGTTTATCAGCGGCACGGCCAACAGCACGGCCGGGCCGCAGCGGGCGATCAACGGCATCGATCTGTTCGCCTACCAGGCGGAGGGCAACATCCGCTGCTTCCGCAGTGACACGGCCCAGTTGCTTTCCAGCACACCTGGCGGGCCGGCCCGCGGCGTCGATCGCGTCGGGCGGTCGGCCGCCACCAAGGCGCTGGACCTCCTGGCCCAGCAGGTGGCCCCCAAGGTGCAGGAGGACATCCTCACCTCCTGGCAGAGCGTGCTGACCGGCGGGGGCGAGGTGCAGCTGCACGTGGAGGGCATCACCTTCCAGCAGTACAGCGACCTCAAGAAGCAGCTCAAGACCGTCAAGCACGTCTCGGAGGTCAACGGCGACTTCCACAACCAGGTGGCTGAGCTGTCGCTGGAATCGGACCTGCCGGCGGAGAAGCTGGCCGAGAAGCTCGCCGAGGCCCTGCCTGCCTTGGAGATTACCGACGTTTCCGCCAACGTGATCAAGGCGAAGTACACCGCGAAGTAGTGAGAAAATAATTGGCAAGGAGCCAAGCGATGAGAGGAACATGCATTCTGGTCCTGGCGGCCGTGGTGACGGCGTGGATGTCGGGGCCGGCCGCCGGCCAGCTTCAGAACGAGCCGCCGGTGGACAAATGGATGGACGCCAACGGCAAGGCGGCCGGCGAGGGCGATCGGGCCGTCGAAGAGGCCAAGGGCCAGGCGCTGCGGACGGCCGTTGAGGAGGCCTGCGGGGTCTTTCTGACGGCCCAGTCCAAGACGCGGGACTACAAGGCCGTCTACGACAAGGTCTTCGCCAACACCGTCGGCTACGTCCGCGAGTTCAAGATCGTCAAGACCACCGTGGAAGGCGGCGTCACAATCGTTCGCGTCAGCGCGCTGGTCTCCACGCGGAAGTTCGAGGAGGACTGGGCCTCCATCGCCCACACCGTGGAGCAGGAGAACAATCCGCGGCTGATCGTGGCCATCGTCGAAGCGACCCGTGAAACAACCGCCGAGCCCACCTACGAGGTGAAGGAAAACGGCATCGTGCAGTCCGGCATCGAGGAGTTCCTGCTGTCCAAGGGGATCAACCTGATGGACCGCAACGTCGCCGCCGCCGTCACCATGCGGGACGTTATGCTGGCCGCGGTCAAGGACGACGCCAACGAGGTCGCCACGCTGGGCGCCCGCTTCCACGCCGACGTCGTCATCACCGGCCAGGCCACCGCCAAGTTCGGCAAGACCCTCGACGTGGCCGGCCAGACCATGTACCAGTACGTGGCCACGCTGACCATCCGCGTCATCCAGACCGACTCGGCCCGTATCCTGGCCGTCAAGAGCTTCCCGCCGGTCACCGTCACCACGCTCCAGCGCGGCGGCGGGGAGGACAAGGCCCTCGACAAGCTGGCCAAGGAATGCGCCCCCAAGCTACTGGAGGCCGTCGTGGAGGCCTGGAAGAACCGCGCCAACGTATCGCGGACCGTCGAATTGAGCATCGCGAGCATGAATTACGAGTCCTGGAAGCTTTTCAAGGACCAGGCTTCCCAGATTCGCGGCGTTCAGGCGGTCCGGCTGCGTGAAATCACCGGCGACGTGGCCCACATCGAGGTGGAATACCAATACACCAACGAGATGCTGGCCGACCGGCTCACGGAGATCAAGAATCCCAAGATGTCGCTCCAGGAAATCACCGCCAACCGGCTGAAGCTCCGGGTAGAGCAATAGCCCGAATGTTGGACTGCAGGTCTACTGTGAAAGGCAAAGCCGGATGGAAGGCGATGCGGGGATGCAGGAACCCAGCGACGAACTAGAACTCATCCGCTGGCGAAGCGAAAAGGATAAGTTGCCTCCATGGGTCTTGTGGTCAGGGGTTGTTGTTCTTTTTGGTATGGTTCACTGCCGCTATGAGACACTCGTAAGTCTGGCTCAATCACTTCTGGCCCGCACGGTTCCGTCTTTCTATGAACACGTGCCCAAGGATGTACTCACAGAGAGGTACGTCGAGAACCTGGTGTGTATTAAGGGCTTCCTTTTCTATATAGCGGCAGGAATCCTGTTTCTACCGATTGTCCGCTCTGTATGGCTTGACCGTTCTTCTTTGAGAGCCCAGTACGATCTGGTGAGGCTGGCCAAGCGCAGCGTGGTCCTCATGCTGGTTTTGGCGGCACTCATCGTGCCCGTGCATGTGCCCTACCTGGTCGACGCCGGGACTCATGGTTTGCCGTATAGCGTGATGAGCATGTCTCCTTTTTCTAAGTCGACTGATTTGATATACAGGCGGCTCTTAACTCCTGCCCTAGCGTATCTGCTCCAGATGAAAGGGCTTCCGCTCTACTATGTGTTTTCGTTGGCTTGCACGTTTGGACTGATCTTCCTGACGCTGCTTTTTCTTGAGATCCATGTACGTGGTGGCCCCGGGCATACGGGTTTGGCACCGGCGTTGAAGCCGTCGCTCTGGGGGGGATCGGGCATCTGGATCCTATCCCTGGCGACGAGTTCCTTCATTATGTTTGACTTCCAATCCCCGGGCTATGTGGAGCACCTCTTTTACATCTTGACGTTGCTGGCCGTATGTGTGCCCATGACCACCGGGGGGCTGCTGGCCGTGGTGGCTCTATCTCTGGCGGCGCATGAAATCAGCGTTCTAACCCTCGTGCCGCTGGTGCTGTTGGCCTTTCCAAAGCAGGTGCGATGGAAGGCGTTGTGCGTGGTGGCCCTTTATTTCCTGATGTGGCTGATGAGCCTTGGTTTTAACGTCAAGGCGGCTCTGATGACTCATAACATTGTTGTCAATCAAGCCTTTCTGGACACCCCTTCTGTGATCCAATCATTAACCAGTCACCCCTTGCGTATTCTGAGTGGCATCTTCTTTGCCTACAAACTCTGGTGGGTGCTTGCGGTCGTGGCGGCGTGGATGCTCTACAAGGAGGGAAAAACCAGGATGGTTCGTTTTATACTGGGGGCGATTCTGCTGCCCCTGGTGATCCTGCCGATCGCGTACGACACGTCGCGGCTGGCCTCGATGGGCTTCCTGGGAGTGCTTTTGGCGGCCTGCTATCTGGTTCGTCGGTATCGGCAGACCTCATGGCCCCGTTGGTTGCAGGTCTTATTGCTGCTCAATATCGCTATCCCGTCCTTTTACGCTGACCTGTACAGAGGGTTGCACCTGCCATGGGGGCTGTACAGGGTGGTAGTCGAGCTCGTGAAAGCTTCTTGGCATGCGATATGAGCTTTCAAGCCTCCAGTTATAAGTGCTGGGGTTGTGGATAAGAATTCGCCGGCCGGTCCAAAAGATGGATGGGGATGCTTGAGGCTCGTGATGGCGGTCGGCATTGTCCTGGCCAACTTATCCTTGACAGTCGCGGGGCCTGATCGTTAGACTCGCGTCGGTTTTTTTATGGCGTTTTTCCGTTCGCACGGAGTGCCCCGGCCGATTTTTGCCGGGAATGGGCGAGCGAGGTTGCGGCCGCTCGTTCAGGCTTCCGAACGGAGCCCCCGCCGCAACACGTAGATCGGGCCGGCCACGCCCGGGCGCCAAGGGCGACCGGCCCCAACCACTACCCGGTGGTGTAATTGGTAACACAGAAGGTTTTGGTCCTTCTATTCCAGGTTCGAGTCCTGGCCGGGTAGGAATATTGGACTCGACGAAGCGGAGAGACGTTGAACCGTCCAGAGAATAAATCTGTCGCAGCGATCATCCTGGCCGCGGGCAAGGGCGTGCGGATGAAGTCCGACGCCCCCAAGGTGCTGAACGCCGTCTGCGGCCGGCCGATGCTGGCGTACGTGCTGGAGACCTGCCGCCAGGCCGGGTGCGACGAGCTGATCGTCGTCATCGGCCACCAGGCCGACCGCGTCCGCCAGGCGTTCCCCGCCGCCGACTGGCCAGTCACGTGGGTGGAGCAGGTCCCGCAACTGGGCACCGGCCACGCCGTGATGGTCTGCCGCGGCGAGCTGGAACGGCTGTCGGGGCCGGTGCTGGTGTTGGCCGGGGACGGCCCACTCATTCGTGCCGCGACGCTGAAGAAGCTGATGGACACGCACGTCCGCAGCGGCGCCGCCTGCACGCTGGCCACCAGCATCCTGGACGATCCCGCCCACTACGGCCGGGTTATCCGCGACGAGCGGGGCGATCTGGCGGCCATCGTGGAGTACCTGGACGCCGACGAAGCCCAAAGGCAAATCAAGGAAGTGAACGTCTCGATTTACTGTTTCGACGCCGCCGCCCTGGCCGCCGTGCTGGGAAAGTTGACCAATCACAACGCCAAGGGCGAGTATTATCTTACCGACGTGCTGGCGCTGCTGCGTGCCGACGGCAAAAAGGTTGCAGCCGTGGCGGCGGTGCCGAGTGAAGAGGTCCTGAGCATCAACACCATCGAGGAACTGCGTCAGGTGGAGGCCATCCTGGTCCGCCGGCAGGGAAGGGGAGTGCGATGCTAGCCCAGCTTAAGCTGTTCACCGGTCGGTCCAACGTTCCGCTGGCCCGCAAGATCAGCGACTACCTGGGCGTCGGCCTGGGCGCGGTCAAGATCACCCCGTTTCCCGACGGGGAACTCATGGTGAAGCTGGAAGAGGACGTCCGCGGGCGCGACATCTTCATCATCCAGCCCACCTGCGAGCCGGTGAACGATTCGCTCCTGGAGCTGCTGATTTTCATCGACTGCGCCCGCCGCGCCTCGGCCCAGCGGGTCACGGCCGTGATGCCGTACTTCGGCTACGCCCGCCAGGACCGCAAGGACGAGGGCCGCGTGCCGATCTCGGCCAAGCTGGTGGCCAACATGATCACTACCGCCGGGGCCGACCGCGTGCTGACCGTGGACCTGCACGCTGGCCAGGTCCAGGGCTTCTTCGACATTCCGATGGACAACCTCTATGCCGAGCCGGTGTTCAGCCGGCATTGGTCCAGCCGCAAGCTGCGCAACCTCGTGCTGGTCAGCCCGGACGTGGGCAGCGCCAAGCGCGCCCGGCCTTACGTCGAGCGGCTGGGCGGGGAGCTGGCGGTGATCGACAAGCGCCGCGTCAGCGGCCAGGACGTGGAATCCCTGCGGATCATCGGCGACGTCCGCGGCAAGACCGTGCTGATGATGGACGACATGATCACCACCGGCGGGACGGTCTGCAACGCCGCCCGGCTGTGCAAGGACAACGGCGCCGGCGAGGTGTACGTGGGCGCCACGCACGCCATCCTGTGCGGCCCGGCCTCCGAACGCCTGCGTGAGGCGCCCATCGACGAACTGGTGGTGACCGACACCATCCCCATCAGCCAGGAAAAAATCGCCGCGATAGGCAAGGTCAAGGTGCTGTCCGTGGCCGAGCTGATCGGCGAAGCCATCCACAGAATTCACAACGACGAGTCGGTGAGCAGCCTCTTTCAGGCCAACGGCAGCCGCAAGTAAATGAAGTGAAATGAAAGTGAAAGCGAAAGTGAAGAAAGGTTTTTGCGATCGCGATCCGGGAGAATGACCCATGGCAGTTTTGAAGGCTAACAAGCGAGAAACGTTCGGTACTCGAAAGCTCAAGCCTCTGCGGAAGAGAGGCCAGATTCCCGGCATCGTGTACGGCCACGGCCAGCCGCCGCTGCCGGTTGCCCTCAGCCTGCACGACGTGGGCGTGGCGCTGGCGCACGGCGAGCGATTGCTGGAGCTGGACGTGGAGGGCAAGATCCAGAACGTCCTGGTCAAAGAGGTCCAGTACGACCCCATGGGCCAGGAAATTCTTCACGTGGACCTGGCCCGCGTGGACCTCGACGAGCGAGTGAAGGTGACGGTGCCCATCGTCCTCCGCGGCACCCCGGCCGGGGCGGCCGAGGGAGGCGTGCTGCACCAGGTCACCGCCCAGGCGACCATCGAGTGCACCGTGCGGTCGATTCCCGAAGACCTTCGCATGTCGGTAGCGGAGATGAAGATCGGCGACGTGCTCCAGATGAAGAACCTGACGCTGCCGGAGGGTGCCAAGCTGGTCAGCGACGCCGAAACCATCGTGGCGACGGTCAGCATCGTGAAGGAAGAGGTGGTGGCCCCGGCCGCCGCCGCTGTCGAGGCCGCCGTGGCCGAGCCGGAAGTCATCGGCGAGAAAAAAGAAGAGCCGGAAGAAGAAGAAAAGAAAGAAACAAAGAAGGAAGCAAAGAAGGAAGAAGGCAAGAAGGAGGCGGCGGAAGGCTAACGCCGCCCCCTGGGATGCCCTGTGCCGCAGCCGGAAAACGACATCGCGGGAACGAAATTCGTGGTCGGCTTGGGCAATCCCGGCCGGCGCTACCGGCAGACCCGGCACAACGTGGGTTTCACGGTGGTCGAGGCCCTGGCGGCGCGGTGGGAGGCCGGTCGCGGCCGCAAGGCGTTCGACGGCCGGCTGTACGAGGCCCGGCCGACGATCGCCGGCGCCCCACGGCGCGTGATGTTGCTTCAGCCGCAGACGTTCATGAACCTCAGCGGCGCCGCCGTGGCGGGCATGATGCAGTACTACAAGGCCGCCGTGCGGGACCTGCTGGTGGTCCTGGACGACCTGGCCTTGCCGCTGGGGCACTTGCGGTTTCGCGCCGGCGGCAGCAGCGGCGGGCACAAGGGCCTGGCCGACGTGCTGGAAGCGCTGGGCGACGAGCAGGTGCCGCGGCTGAGGATCGGCATCGGCGAGGCGCCGCCGCAGATGGACGGCGCCGATTACGTGCTGACGGTCTTCGGCCCGGAAGAACAGGACACGATGCGCCGGGCGGTGCAGCAGGCCGCCGAGGCTGTGGAAGATTGGATCGCCCTGGGCATTAACGAGGCGATGGATAAGTACAACCGTAAGTTAGAGGCCTAGAGGTCCCGGCCGCCGCGCGGCGATTGCAGACGGCGGGACGAGCCAACAGGAAAAAAACTTAAAACGGAAGTCGAGCATGAGCGAAAAGACCAAGGCGTACGAAGGCATGTTCGTGGTGAGCACGGTGGGTACGGACTTTGAGGTGTCCAGCGAGCCCGTCCGCAACGTCCTGGGCCGGTATCAGGCCGAAACGCTGATGATCAAGCCGTGGGACGAGCGGAAGCTGGTGTACGAGATTCACGGCCACAAGAGGGGGCTGTACATCCTGTGCTTTTTCAGGGCCGATCCGGCTCGCATCGTGGAGATCGAGCACGATTGCCAGCTCGACGAACGGTTCCTTCGCGTGCTGATCCTGCGGCGCGACAAGCTAACGCCGGAGGAGATCGAGCGAGAGCGAACCTCCACGGTCAAGCCGCCCAGCGCGCCGGAGGCCGAGGCCCGCGCCGCCGAAGGAGAACGCCGCTACGGTGGCGGCGGGCGGTTCCCGTATCGCCGTCGTGAGCAAGCGGCCGAGGCGCCCCCTTCGCCCGCCACAGAAGCCGTCGAAGAAGAGCAAGCCCCCGAAGGCGACCAGAAGGAGTAGCGAGCTGGATAGGCTCGATAGGCTCGGGAGAAAAGGTCCCGCCGGCGTCACGGCGATGTGCAACCGACAAAGGATCAAGACATGGCAAGCTACAACAAAATCATTCTGGTGGGCAACCTGACGCGGGACCCGCAGATGAGCTACCTGCCGAGCCAGATGGCCGTGGTGGAGTTCGGCCTGGCGGTGAACCGCCGATGGCGCGGGCCGGACGGCCAGCAGCGCGAGGAGACCTGCTTCGTCGATTGCCGGGCCTACGGCAAGCAGGCCGAGACCATCAACCAGTATCTAGCCAAGGGCAAGAGCGTGCTCATCGAGGGCCGCCTCCAGTATGACACCTGGGAAGGCAAGGACGGCACCAAGCGGAGCAAGCATCGCGTGGTGGTGGAGCGGTTCCAGTTCCTGGGCGCCCCGACGGGTCCTCGGCAGGCCGCACCGCCGGGCCGGGCTCCCCAGCCCGCCGAGCAGGGTGAGGCAGCCGAGCCGGCGCCGCCTCCCGAAGAAGCCCCAGGAGACGACATTCCGTTCTAGGTTTTTACCCACCCCGGCGCGCCGGGGCTGAACCGCGACAAGCGGGATACGATTAGGACCGCAACAAAGGAAAGAGTCACTTATGGCGAGAAGGAAGTTCATGCCACCCCGGCCCCCCGTCTCCAAGCGCAAGAAGAAGGCGCGCATTCGGGAACAGGCCAAGTGCCGCTTCTGCCGGGCCAAGATTAAAGAGGTGGACTACAAAGACGTGGCCGCCCTCAGCAAACTGACGACCCAACAGGGCAAGCTGTACTCCCGCAAACGTAGCGGCAATTGCGCTGGGCACCAGCGGTCCTGCAAACGGGCCATCAAGCGGGCGAGATTCCTGGCCTTGCTGCCCTACGTCGGCTAAGCCGTCCGCGGCCAGTGTTAAAGAGAGTGGAGAGAGTGGAGAAAAAGCATGAAAGTGCTGCTTCGTAGAAATGTGCCGAAGCTTGGCAAGATCGGCGAGGTCGTGGACGTTAAGGCGGGCTACGCCCGTAATTACCTGCTGCCTCATCAGTTAGCCGTCCAGCCCACGGCGGCCAACCTCAAGGCCGTCGAGGCTGACAAACAGCGGTATCTCCAGGAGCTGGCCGCCAAGCGGACCGAGCTGGAGGCCCAGGCCGAAGCCATCCGCGGCAAAGAGGTTACCATCGCCGCACGGGCCAACGAGGAAGGCCAGCTCTATGGCTCCGTCGGGCCGGCGCAGATTGTCTCCGCCCTGGCCGAGCAGGGGATATTTATCGAGCAGGAGAACATCGTTCTTGACTCTGCGATTCGCCGGCTGGATAAATATGACGTCAAGTTGCTGTTCGGCGAGGACATCAAGAGCGTCATCCACGTGTGGGTCGTGCCGATCCGGGAAGCCGCCGAGGCTACCGAGCCGACCGCACCGGATTCAACCGAGCCGACCCCGCCGGCTGACGCGTCGGAGACGCCGACCGAATAGTTTTTAGAGCTCCTAACAAATGAGACCTCAGGTGTTCTTTGTGAGCTTTGTGGTTAGCTTGGTCTGTTTGTTAGAGGTTCTTGGTTGACCTTACACGTTGAAGATCGCATCGCCGCGCTCGGCGCGGCAGGAGGTTCCCGGACGCAGGAAGCGTGCGTTTGGGAAACCTCGGCCAGGGAGGGCGGATGACAACGGCAAGGACGTCTAATTTCGGCGGGTATGTTCCGACCGCCGCGACCGCTGACGATAAAAATCTTCAGCGCGTTCCCCCTCAGTCCATCGAATCCGAGGCCGCCGTTTTAGGCTCGATGATCCTGCACTCCCCCTGCATCGACATCGTGGTGCAGGTGACGCACACGGAGCAGTTCTACCGTCCGGCCCATCAGTTGATCTACCAGGCCCTGATAGACATGCGCCAGACCGGCAAGCCCATCGACCTGGTGCTGCTGCGGGACGAGCTGGACCGCCGCAAGCAGTTGGAAGCGGTGGGGGGCGTAGAGTACCTGGTCGCTCTGGCCGAGGGCGTGCCCAGCGCCGCCAACGCGCAGTACTACGCCGAGATCGTCCGCGACAAGGCCATGCTCCGCGACCTGATCGTCGCCGGTACGGACATGGTCCAGGACGCCTACCAGGCCTCCGACGTCGCCGGCGAGGTGGTCGACCGGGCCGAGAACCGCGTCTTCCAGATCGCCAGCCAGCAGATCGGCCAAGAGGCCGTGTCGCTGAAAGGATTGCTCGCCAAGACGTTCGAGACCCTCCAGGAGCACGAGGGGCGGATGATCACCGGCCAGGCCAGCGGCTACCATCCGCTGGACGAGCTGACCAGCGGCTTCCAGGCCGGGGAGCTGATTATCGTGGCCGCCCGGCCCTCGCTGGGCAAGACCAGCCTGCTGCTCAACATGGCCGAGCATATGGCCGTGGTGGATAAGGCGCCGGTGGCGTTTTTCTCGCTGGAGATGTCCAACTTGCAGTTAACCCAGCGGTTGCTGGGCAGTCACGCCCGCTACAATCTGCGTCAGATGCGGCGGGGGATGTTGCCGGAGGACTGGACCAAGCTGCAACTGGCCGCCGGCGACCTGGAGCAGGCGCCGATCTTCATCGACGATTCGCCGCTGCTGACCTCGCTTCAGCTCCGTGCCAAGGCCCGGCGCCTGAAGGTCGCCCACGACATCAAGTGCGTCTTCGTGGACTACATGCAATTAATGACCTACGCCGGCCGGGCCGACAGCCGCCAGGAGCAGATCACCGAGATTTCACGCGCCATCAAGGCCCTGGCCCGCGAGCTGAAGATTCCGGTCCTCTGTGCCGCCCAGCTCAACCGCGGGCCGACCGACCGAACTTCTCACCGTCCGCTCATGAGCGACCTCCGCGAAAGCGGTTCCATCGAGCAGGACGCCGACGTAGTGGCCCTGATCCACTGCGAGGACTATTACCACCAGGGCGAGGAAGCCTACACGCCCAACGGCATCACGGAACTGATCGTCGCCAAGCAGCGCAACGGCCCCACGGGCATCGTGAGGCTGACGTTCCGGAAGGACTGCACTCGCTTTGAGACAGCCGCCCCCGAAAGCTTCCCAAGCGATGGGACGCTCTAAAGCTCCCCGGGAGTGCGTAGGTGCTCCCGCCCGATGCGGCGGAAGGGGTTTGACTTTGCCATCGGCGGGAAGTATCGTCCCGCCCAAGACTGCCCCGGTTTCAGAGAAGCCAATCGCCGGCACCCGTATCGCCTTGGTGGGATCTGCCGTGATCGCAAACATCCGACCGCTCTGGGTCGTCTGGGCCGCCGTGGCGGCTGTGTGTCTAGCCGCCCCAGCCGCCGAAGAACCCGCCGTCCCCCCGTCCACCGTCCTGGAAGTCCGCGTGGAGGGCAACCATCGCCTCTCCGCCGACGCGGTGCTGTCACACGTGCGGACCCGCGCCGGGACGCCGTTTGACGAGTCGGTGGTCAAGGCCGACGAGCAGCGGCTGCTGGAAACGCGCCAGTTTACCAACGTCGAGGCCACCAAGGCGGTCACCGACAAGGGCGTCATCGTGACTTTCACTGTGGCCGAGCGGGGGGGGGTTACAGAAATCCAGTTCATCGGCAACAAGGCGGTCAAGCCGGCCGAACTGGCCAAGACGCTGGCCTTCAGCGTGGGCGATCCGCTGGACCGGTTTTCCGTCGAAAACGGCCGCAAGGCCATCGAGGCTTCCTACCGCGACAAGGGCTATCCCCAGGTGGAGGTGACGGTGGACGAGGCCGCCCTCAAGGAAGGCCGGGCGATCTACACCATCCGCGAGGGCCCCGAGATATTCGTCCGGAAGATCCGCTTTGAGGGCAACACGCACTTCGGGTGGCTGAAGCTGCGGACCTCGATCGGCTCTTCGGAGCGGTTCTGGCCCATCATCACCGGCGTGCTGGACGAGGATCAGATTCGCCGCGACGTGGACACGCTCCGCAACCTCTACGTGGAGGACGGTTTCCTGGACGCCGAGGTGTCCCGCCGCCTGGACGTTTCTCCCGATAAGAGCCGCGTGGTCCTGACGTTCCTGATTAAGGAAGGGCCGCGGTATCGCGTCCAGAACGTCATCCTGAGGGGCAACACGATGTTCAGCGACGCCGACCTGATTTCGCGGCTGAGCCTCCAGGGCGATGCGTTTTTCACCGCCCAAGGATTGCAGCACGACATTAAGGCCATCGAGGACGCCTATGGCGAGTTGGGGTACATCCACGTCACCGTGCGGGCCAGCAAGCAGTTTCCCGCCCCCGCGCCGCAGGACGTCGCCGCTCCGCCGCCCCTGGTGAACGTCGTGTTCAACATCACCGAGGACGACCAGTATCGCGTCGGCCGGGTGATCATCCGCGGCAACGCGGTCACGCAGGACCGCGTCATTCGCCGCGAGATGCGGTTCTTCCCCGAGCAGCTGTACAACACCGTCGCCGTGGATGAATCGCGCAAGCGGCTGATGGAGACGGGGCTGTTCAATAAAGTGACCATCACGCCGGAGGGCAACGCTCCGGGTGTTCGCGACGCCGCCGTCGTCGTGGAAGAGGCCCAGACCGGCCGGGTCATGCTGGGCGTGGGCGTGTCCAGCAACAGCGGCCTGCTGGGCAACGTGACCTACTCGCAGAAGAATTTCGACATCCTGGCCTGGCCGGGCGGGCAGCGCAAGTGGGCCGATGCCTGGAAGGGCGCGGGCCAGACGCTGACGATCTCCGTCGAGCCGGGCACGGAATTGAGCCAGGCCTACATCGACTGGCTCGAGCCGCGCCTATGGGACAAGCAATATTCGCTGGGACAGCGAGTGTACTTCTTTGATCGCAAGCGCGAAACGTACCGGGAGGAGCGCGTCGGCTACGTGCCGAGCTTCGGGCACCGCTTCGCCAACGGGTGGTACGGCGAAGTCTCGGCCCGCATCGAGGACGTCCACATCGGCAGCCTGGATAACGACGCCCCGCCGGAAGTCCGCGACGTCCAGGGCGACAATTTCCTGGCCGGGCCGAAGGTCACGTTCACGCGCGACCGCACCGACAGCCGCTGGATGCCCAGCACCGGTGACCGTTTTCAGATCAGCGCCGAGGAGATCGGCGGCAGCTCCACGTTCACCGACGTGGCCGCCGATTACCACATCTATCGCACGCTGTGGACGGACGCCCTGGACCGCAAGCACATCCTGGCCACGCGGGTGATGGCCGGGAACATCTTCGGCGACGCGCCGGTCTTCGAGAGGTACTACGGCGGCGGCATCGGGTCGGTCCGCGGCTTTAAGTACCGCGGCATCAGCCCGCGCAGCGAAGGCACCAACGAGCAGATCGGCGGCGATTTCATCCTGCTGGCCGGGTCGGAGTACACCTTCCCCCTGATCGGCGACATGCTCCGCGGCGTGGTGTTCCTGGACACCGGCACGGTGGAGAAGCATTTCGAGGTCACCAACTATCGCTCCTCCGTGGGCTTCGGCGTCCGCTGGCTGATCCCGATGCTGGGACAGGTGCCGATGAGCTTCGACCTGGGCTTCCCGATCACCAAGAGCAGCCAGGACGACACGCAGCTATTCAGCTTCAGCGTCGGCTGGGCGTTCTAGTGCTTCGGCCGAACGGGGGCGGCACGATGGCGGTCCGAAGCGTTCCCTGTATAATCAACCTTTAAAATTCCTAACACAAATGAAGCACAACGTTCACAAAAACCATAAAGGAATAAACGAAAAGACCCTTTTGGGAAGAAGCCCTTCCCCCCAAAAAAAACTTCGTGCCCTTTGTGGTTCGGCCGTTTATTCCGTCAGGCATTCTTAGTCCTAGGTGAGGTGAATCATGAAAAAATTCTCTGTGACGCTGCTGATCGTGGCGGCCCTGGTGGCCGGCGTGGGGTTCCTGGGGCGATCCGGGGCGCAGGACTCCGCGCCCGCCTCGGCGCCGGTGGCGCGGGTGGCCGTCTGCGACGTGCAGGAAATCTTCACCAATTACACTCGGGCCAAGGACCTGCTGGCCCAGCTCAACGACAAGCGCCAGGCCCTGGCGGCCGAGGATGAGCAGCGCGGCAAGGCCCTGGATGCTCTGGAGGTCGAACTGGGCGGGCTCAAGCCGGGCAGCAAGGAGTACGAAGCCCGGCTGGCCGAGGCTGAGCGGCTGCGGATCGACCGGACGGTCAGCGAGCAGTCCGGCGAGGCCGCCCTTCGCCGCGAGCATCGCCGGCTGACCATGGAAATGTACGCGGAGGTCAGCAAGATGGCGGAAGCCGTGGCCAAAGAACGCGGCTTTAACCTCGTGATCTACCGCGACCCCGATCTGGTGGACACCGACGAGACCCTGGAACTCCTGTCCCAGATCCGCAGCCGCAAGGTGCTCTACAGCGATCCGAGCCTGGACATCACCAAGGACGTGCTGGCCCGGCTGAACGAGGCCTACCGCGGCAGCAAACCCTGAGTCGGTGCGGACCTTGCCCAGGCCGCTTCCGGCCCGTATGATATGCCGGATTGGCCATGGCTAACCGTACATTGACAGTCCAGGCTATTGCTGCGCTGGTCGGCGGGCGCGTGGAGGGAGATGGGAGTGTCTCCATCCGCGATATCGCCTCCCTGGAAACCGCCGGGGCGGGCGACCTAACCTTCGCCACCGACGCCAAATACGCTGCGCGCCTGACCGGTAGCAAGGCCTCCGCCGCCATCGTGGCCGCCGACGCGGCCGTCTCGGCCGCCATGCCGCTGATCCGCGTGGACCACGTCCAGGCGGCCGTGGCCAAGCTGCTGGACCATTGGGCGCCGCCGGAGGACAACCCGCCGCAAGGGATTCATCCCTCAGCCCTGGTCGCCGTCGGCGCCCAGGTGGCCGACACCGCCGCCGTCGGCCCGGGCGTTACGATCGGCCGGGGAGCCAAGATCGGCTCCGGCAGCGTGCTGCGGGCCGGGGTGTTCGTGGGAGAAACGGCCGTGGTGGGGCGCGACTGCCTGCTGGCAGAAGGGGCGGTCCTGGGCGCCCGTTGCGTGCTGGGCGACCGCGTGATCATCGGCCCCAACAGCGTCATCGGCTGGGACGGTTTCGGCTACTACTTCGCCGACGGCACGCATCACAAGATTCCCCACATCGGCCACGTGGAAATCGGCGACGACGTGGAGATCGGCGCCTGCGCCTGCGTGGACCGCGCCAAGTTCGGCGTCACGCGGATCGGGGCCGGCACCAAAATCGACAACCTCGTGCAGATCGCGCATAATGTGCAGATCGGGCGGCACTGCATCCTGGCCGCCCTGGTGGGGGTGGCGGGCAGCGCACGGCTGGGCGACGGCGTCATCCTCATGGGGCACGTCGGGATACGCGATAATATTACTCTGGGCGACGGCGTCACGTGCGCGGCCTTCAGTGCCGTCGCCGGCGACGTGGAAGCCGGACAGACCGTCGCGGGCATCCCGGCGCGCGACGCGCGGGAAGTCATGCGGATCGTTCAGGCCTGGCCGAAGCTGCCGGACCTGTTGAAGCGGGTCAGGGAACTGGAATCGAGGATCGGCGGCCTTGAGTCGTCAAAAGACCATTAAATCGCCCGTCACCGTGACCGGGCGGGGCTTGTTCAGCGGACAGCCCTGCCGGTTGCAATTTATCCCCGCCCCGGCGGACTTCGGGATCGTGTTCCATCGTCCCAGCGACAACGGGCCGGTGGCCATTCCCTGCAACGTCTCCAAGGTGACCCAGCGGCCTCACCGCACGTCGCTGAGCAACGGGGCGGCCTGCGTGGAGACGGTCGAGCACGTCCTGGCAGCCGTGAAAGGCATGGACATCGACAACCTGACCATCGACGTCAGCGCCGAAGAAACGCCGTCGTCCGACGGTTCGCCGCTGCTGTTCACTGAGGCCTTGCAGCAGGCCGGCGTGGTGGAGCAGGACCTGGAAAAGCGCGCGTACGTCATCGACCAGGCGGTGTCGGTCAGCGAGGGCGACGCGATGCTGGCCGCCCTGCCGGGCCCCACCGATTGCCTGGACATCCTGTTCGACCTGGACTATCCCTCCGTGCCGGCCTTGGGGCGGCAGGTGCTGAGCTTCCGCCTCGGCCGGGATGATTTCCTCACCCAGCTCGCCCCGGCCAGGACGTTCACCTTGGAGCAGGAGGCCCGCCAGCTCCAGGAGCAGGGCCTCTGCACGCACCTGACGGTCAAGGACATCCTGGTGCTCGGCAGCGAGGGGCCCATCGACAACGTGCTGCGGTTCCCCGACGAGCCCGTCCGCCACAAGATGTGCGACCTCATCGGCGATTTGGCGCTGCTGGGCCGGCCCATCTGCGGGCGCATCGTCGCCTACCGCAGCGGGCACGAGCTCAACCACGCCCTGGTCCGCAAGCTGGCCGCCGCGATGGCGGCGCGCAGCCGGGCCGCCATCGGCGAGCCGGTGATGGACATCCGCCGGATCATGCGCGTCCTGCCGCACCGCTACCCGTTCCTGATGATCGACCGCATCATTCAGCTCGACGGCGATCAGCGGGCCGTCGGCATCAAGAACGTCTCCATCAACGAACCGTTCTTCCAGGGACATTGGCCCGGCCAGCCGGTGATGCCCGGCGTGATGATCCTGGAAGCCATGGCCCAGCTTTCCGGCATCCTGCTGAGCCGGCGGCTGGAGCACACCGGCAAGATCGCCGTGCTGCTGAGCCTGGACCGCGTGAAGATGCGGCGGCTGGTCCGGCCCGGCGATCAGCTCATCCTGGAATCCGAGGCCATTCGCGTCCACGCCCGCACCGGCCACTGCCGCTGCCGGGCCATGGTGGGCGACGAACTGGCCGCCGAGGCCGAGATCAAGTTCATGCTCGTGGACGCCGAACCGATCTGACCGCGGCTTGCGGAGAGGTTTTTAGTCAAAGAGTCAGAGAGAAATATGCCAGAGATTTCCCGCCATGCCATCGTGGAATCCTCCGCGGAACTGGCCGACGACGTGTACGTCGGCCCCTTCGCGTATATCGGGCCGAAGGTGCGTCTGGGCGCCGGCTGCGTCATCGACGTCGGCGCGACGGTCACCGGCCAGACCACGCTGGGGGCCAAGTGCCACGTGTTTCCGATGGCCGTGATCGGCGTAGCCGAGGACAGCCAGCAGGAAGGCCGCTGTGCGCTCGGCCAGGCCAACCGCATCCGCGAGCACGTGACCCTCTGCGGCGGGGTCGAACGCCCCACGATCCTGGGCGACGATAACCTCGTCATGATCGGCTGCCGCGTCGGCCCCGAGGCCGTGGTGGGCAGCCATTGCATCCTAAGCAACTACACGCAGATCGATGGCGGCGCGACGATCGAGGACTACGTGGGAACCAGCGCCTTTACGTTCGTGGCCTCGGGCATGATGGTGGGGGCGTACACCTACGTGGTGGGCTTCACGGGCATCGACGACCACACGCCGCCCTACGCGATGGTGCAGGGGTTCCCGTTCCGCGTGCGCGGCGTCAATAGCGAAAAACTCCGCCGCTGCGGCTTCGGCGAGGAGGACATCCGGGCGCTGAAGGACGCCTTCCGCCAGCTGTTCCACGAGACCGGCGCCGCCGTGGACACCAAGACCCTCAAGCGACTGTCGGCCAAGGCAAATCTCAACAGCCATGTGCGCCGGTTGATCGAGGCGGTCCAGCATCACGGCGAGCGGAGGCGCGAGCCATGAGTCCGCTGGAGGTCGTTCGGGAGATTGCGCCTTTGGCCCGCGTGGCCGCCGAGGCGAAGATCGGGCCGTATTGCGTCGTTGGGCCGCAGGTGACCGTCGGCCCCGGCACGGTGCTGACCCGCCGCGTGACGATCGTGGGCCGCACGACCCTGGGCTCCGGCAACGTCATCGAGGAAGGCTGCGTCCTGGGCGCCGTGCCGCAGGACCTCAAGTACAGCGGCGAATCGACGCTCCTGATGATCGGGCATCGCAATCGCTTCGGCCCGCGCGTCACGGTGCACATCGGCACCGAGGCCGGCGGCTACCTCACCCGCATCGGCAACGACAACGTCCTTCGGGACGGCTGCCACGTCGCCCACGATTGCTACGTCGAAGACCGCGCGACCCTCGGCCGCAACGTCCTGCTGGCCGGGCACGTGCTGGTGCAGACCGGCGCGGTGCTGGAGGACATGGCGGGCGCGCACCACTTCACCACCATCGGCCGGTTCGCCCACGTGGGGCCGCGAACACCCATCCGCCGCGACGTGCCGCCGTTCACCGACTACTTCAGCCAGGACAACGAGCGCATCCCGCCGGCCGTGCGCGGCATTCATCGCGCCGGCATCAAGGCGGCGGGACTGTCGGCCGCCGAGGAAACCGAGCTGCTCCGCGCGCTGAGGGAGCTGTTCGACGACGAGTCGGCGCTCCAGACCAAAATCGAGCAGTTGGAGAACATGGGCGTGGAGGGCGAGGCGGCCGCGTTGTGCGAGTTCGTCCGCCGCAGCCTGGGCGGCGTGTACGGGCGCTACCGCGAGCTGTTCCGCGGCCAGCTGCCGCCGGAGGCGCTGCAATACCTCCCGCCGGAACTCCTGACCGCCTTTCGGAGGTCCAAGTCATGAGCTTTCGCGTGGCCGTGGTGGGGTGCGTGGTGGACGTCAATCCCGAGGCCGCATCGGCCCTGGCCCGGCAGTACCGCTGCATGGGGCTGACCGACTCGGCTGCGGCCATTGAGCGGATCGACGCGGCCATCATCGCCACGCCTACGCTGAGCCACTTGGATGCCGCCCGGCCCTTCCTGGCCGCCGGTAAGGACGTGCTGATCGAGAAGCCCTACACCCACGATTCGGCCGGCGGCGAGGAATTGATCGCCCTGGCGGCCAAGGCCGGCGCCAGCGTGCAGGTGGGGCATACCGAGCGGTTCAACCCCGTCGTGCTGGCCATGCAGAAGCACGCCATCGCGCCGAAGTTCATCGAGGCCCATCGCATCAGCCCGTTCACGTTCCGCTCCGCCGATATCGGCGTGGTGCTGGACATGATGATCCACGACATCGACCTGGTGCTGATGATGGTCCGCGGCCGCGTGCGGCAGTTGCACGCCGTGGCGGTGAACGTGCTGGGGGCCCATGAAGACATCTGCAACGCTCGGCTGATCTTCGACAACGGCTGCGTGGCCAACCTCACGGCCAGCCGCCTGGCCGTCAAGACCGAGCGGAAGATGCGCGTCTTCTCCGAGCAGGCATATCTGTCGGTGGACTACGGCAAAAAGGTGGGCATCGTCATCACCAAGCAGGCCAACCTGGACCTCATTCAGATGGCCCGCGACCGCCACGTCAGCGACCTGGCGGAGCTGGCGCTGAAGCTGGACTACACCAAGCTCCTGAAGGTGGAGCACCTGACGGTGGATGAGTCCATCGACCCGCTCCGCTATCAGGCCGAGGCGTTCCGCAAGACCGTCGTGGACGGCGCCCCGCCGGTGGTCTCCGCGGCCGACGGTCTGGCCGCCGTGCGCCTGGCGGCGGACATCGTCGAATCCGCCAAGCAGCATCGCTGGGACGGCGAGTCTTCCGACCGCCAAGGATTGGGCGTGATTACCAAAGACGGTTAATTCCCCGCCGGACTCGGGGCCGTGGCGGGTAGTGGGGGCGGTTGTTGATTGCGGTAGCGGCGAACGGCTTTTTCTACAGCCATGGAGATGAAATCGGTCGGCTGCACAATCGTGGCGCTTTTGACCAGCTTGGCGTAGTACTCGTTGTAGAGCGTGGCGGACTGCTGATCGCGGAGCTTTTGTTCGATGGCCGGCTGGGCGTCCTCGAAGCGAACCACCGCTTCTTCATGCACCGCGATCGTCTTGATGATGTAGAACCCCTCGTCGGTCTCGATGGCGTCGCTGACCTGGCCCGGCGGCTGGCTGAAGGCAACGTGCTCGACTTCCTCCTGGCGAAAGCTGCCGATCGACATCAGCGGCCAGATTCCGCCGGGCTTGTTGTTCGACGAATAGCGATCCGCCACGGAAGAGAACCCCTCCTTGTTCCGCAGCGCCGCGGCGGCCCGGTCGATCTTCGCCCTCGCGGCGGCTCGGGCGGCGGCCAGCTCCGAGGCCGACGGCTGGCCCGATCCGGGCGACAGGAACGCCGTCAGCGGCACGATGATGAGCTGCATCTGCACCTTTTTGGGAGTCGTGAATTCCTCTTTGTGGCGGGAATAATAGTCCCACAGCAGGGACCGGGTGATCACCACGGCGTGGGCGAATTTCATCCGGAGGAACCAACGGACCGTCAGCTCGCGGCGCTGATTGTCCAGGACAGTCTGGAGCGTCGTCCCCTGGCGGACGAGGTCGGCCTCCAGCTTCTTTTTGCTGCCGCCGGCCCCGGAGACCATCTCGGCGAGCGTGTCGGCTATTTCATCGTCGATGAGTTTCTTCTGTTCCTCGGTGAACGATTTTTCCGCCTCGGGCATGGCCAGGGCTTGGCTGACCTGCCGGCGGATTTCCTCGACGAGGATCTTCTCCGCCTGCTGACGGAAGGAGGACTCCGGCACTCCGGGGGGAATCTTCGACAGCTCCAGGGCGGCGGCGTGGAGGATGTCCTCCAGCGACAGGAAGCGGTCGTTGACTTGGATCGTCGCCTCGCCCATGACGGCGGATTGGGCGATAGTCTTCGGCTTGGGCTGACTGGCCGGCGGGCGGGGAGGTGAACAGCGGCGTCGAA
>JBEKZI010000017.1:0-32226 GCA_049510055.1 Phycisphaerae bacterium
TTGTTGGTGACGTAGCGGTCGTCGTCCCAGATGAAGCCGTTGTGGAGGTCCGGCAGGTAGGCCAGGACGGTGGCGGCCAGGATGAGGGCGGCCCCCAGCAGGCCCGTCAGCGGGAAGGTATGCTTGGTTGTCAACTCTTGTGCCATAGGGGCGATCCGCGGCATTCCAAGCCTAGACCTCCTTTGTAGCATCGCCGGCCGGCCAAATAAAGCAGGCTTGCGCCTTCGCGCAAGCCTGCTTTATGCCACGTGCCTTCCGGCTCGTATGCGGAGATCAGCACATCGCTGCAAAGCTGAGGACGATCAGCAGCACGACCCGCAGCTTTCGCTCGAACAAATGCCTGAACATCGCGATTACCTCCAAAGGCAATCTAGTGAAACCCGGTCAAACCATTTTATCGCGCCGCCGCTGTTCGTAAAGAGGGAAAGTGGCTTTGGCGCGGGGTTTTCTCGGCAATGCCCTGAAAGTTAATCCGGGCAAGCTTTGCCGCCTGTAACGTTTGCCGTCGGTTACGTGTGGTAGTCGGCGTTGATATGGATGTACTGGGCGGACAGGTCGCAAGTCCAGGTGGTGTAGCGGCCCTTGCCTAGATGGAGGTCGCAGTCCACCGCGACGGTCTTGCCCATCAGTTTTCGTCGTAGTGCCGCGACGTTGCAGGGGGTCGGCACGCCGCGGCGGAAGACCACGATGCCGCCGATGCGGATGGCCAATCGGGCGGGGTCCACCTTGGCGGCCGACTTGCCCAGCGCGGTGGCGATGCGGCCCCAGTTGGGGTCGCCGCCGTGCACGGCGCACTTGAACAGCGGCGAGTTGGCGACCGCCTTGGCGGCGATCTCCGCCTCCCCGGCCGACCGCGCACCGGCGACCGTGACGGCGATGAGCTTGGTGGCGCCTTCGCCGTCGGCGGCGACGGCGCGGGCCAGCCGGCCGCAGACATCCGACAGGGCGGTCAGGAACTTGCGGTAGCCGGCCGAGCCGGCCGCCACCGGCCGATTGCCTGCCTGTCCGCTGGCCAGAAGGAACAGCGTGTCGGAGGTGGAGGTGTCGCTGTCCACCGTGACGGCGTTGAAGCTGCCCTCGGCGGCCGCCACGAGTGCCTTGTGCAGCGCCGCCGGCGCGATGGCCAGGTCGGTCGTCAGCACGGCGATCATCGTTGCCAGCGAGGGGGCGATCATGCCCGAGCCCTTGACCATGCCGGCCACGGTGACGGTCTTGCCGCCGATGACGGTTCGGGCGACGGCGTATTTTTCGTGCAGGTCGGTGGTCATGATGGCCTGGAGTGCGGCGGAGTCGTGGCCGCGGCCAAGGCTGCCCACCGCGGCGGTGATGCCCGCGTGGATCTTGGCCATCGGCAGGCGGTGGCCGATGACGCCCGTGGAGGCCACCAGCACCTTGTTCGCCGTCGTGCCCAAGAGGCGCGCCGCCTGATGAGCCATCGTGGCGGCGTCGCGGTAGCCGGCCCGGCCCGTGCAGGCGTTGGCGCAGCCGGCGTTGATGACGACGGCGCGGCAGCGGCCGAAACCGCCGGGCAGCACGCGGCGGCAGTAGCGCACCGGCTCGCCGAACACTTGGTTTCGCGTGGTCAGGATCGCCGCGGCCGCGTCGCGTGTGCAGGCGACGACGGCCAGGTCCTTTCGGCCGCTCTGTTTGATCCCGCAAGCCACCCCTGCGGAGCGGAAGCCTTTTGGCTTTGTGATATGTTGAGTCATCTGTTGACTTTCGTTTTTGCTGATAGATTTTTCTTCACGGTATTCCGGTCCTCCGGTCAATAAAGTCCTGCCGTTTCCGCCAGGCCGAACATGAGGTTCATGTTCTGGATGGCCTGGCCGGAGGCGCCCTTGACGAGGTTGTCCAGGGCGCTGAACAGGATCACCTTGCCCTTGGCGACGGCGGCGGAGACGTCGCAGAAGTTGGTGTGCACGACGTATTTGGTGGCCGGCAGCACGTCGGTTCGCACGCGGACGAACGGGGCGTCGACGTAGGCCAGCTGGAGCGCGGCGACGACGTCCTCGGCCTTGACGGACGGGTCGGCCGGGGCGGCGTAGATGCTGCACAGCATGCCGCGGTCCATCGGGCACAGGTGCGGCTGGAACAGGACGGCCGCCTTCTGGCCGGTGATCTGGGCGAGGGTCTGCTCGATTTCCGGCATGTGGCGGTGGGTGCCGACGGCGTAGGGCTCGAAGTTTTCGTTGCGCTCCGGGTAGTGGAAGCGCAGGCTCACGCCGCGCCCGGCGCCGCTGACGCCACTGATGGCGTTGACGGCGATGCCTTCCGGCTGGATCAGTCCGGCCCGCAGCACCGGCGCGATGGCCAGCACGCTGCACGTCGGATAGCAGCCGGGATTGGCCACCAGGTTGGCGGATTTAATCTGCGGGGCGAAGTATTCCGGCAGGCCGTAGACCGCTTCGGCCAGGCCGGCCGGGTCGGTGTGCGGGCTGTACCATTTTTCGTACACCGCCGCGTCGGCGATGCGATAGTCGGCCGACCAATCGATCACCCGCAGACTCGCCTGGCGGAGCGCCGGGACGTAGCTCATGGCCACCTTGTGCGGCACGCAAAGCATGGCCAAGTCGGCGCCGGTAGCGGCGACCTTTTTGGCGTCGAACAGTTCCTGGGACAGCGTGACGTACTTGCTCAGCAGCGGGAAGAACCCCGCCATCGGGCCCAGCTCCGACGGCGGTCCGAACACGCCCACCAGTTGAGCGTGGGGGTGGCGCATGAGCCAGCGGATGGCCTCGAAGCCGGCGTAGCCGCTCCCGCCGACCAGCACGACGCGAATCTTTGAACTTTTTGGCATGTGTCTCTCCATGGGAATCTGTCGCAGCCGCAACGCCGGGCCGTGAGCTTCCCGGGACGTCCTTGCCGTGTAGTCTCTAGTTCTTGGTTTGTGGTCTCAAGTAAAAACCCCGGCACCGAAGGGCGCCGGGGTTGGGTTTGTCGTGGGATAAGGCAGCTTAGCGTTTGGAGTACTGGAACCTCTTTCGGGCGCCCTTTTGGCCGTACTTTTTTCTTTCCTTCATCCTGGCGTCTCGGGTGAGCAGGCCGCGGTCGCGGAGCGCGGCTTCCGCCTCCGGGGCGGCCTTAACGATGGCGCGGGCCAGGCCGAGCAGGATCGCCCCGGCTTGGCCGCTGCGTCCGCCGCCGGCGACCTTTGCCCAGATGTCCCAGGCACCGACCATGTTCACCGCCGTCAGGGGGGCCGAGACGGCGTTGCGGTCCTTGATCTCGGTGAAGAATTTCTCCACGGCTCGATCGTTGACGAGAATTTTGCCGCTGCCGGGCCGAATCCGGACGCGGGCGACGGCCTTTTTCCGCCGGCCCGTGCCCCAGATGTATTGCACGCCCGCCGGCAGGGGCGGGGCCGTGCGACCAGCGGCCTGCGGCGCCGGTGGTGCGGCCGGTGCCACCGCAGCGACCGGTGCCACCGGAGCGGCCGGTGCGGCGGTCGGAGTCTCAGCGTTTGTCTGTTCGTCAGCCATGGTCGATTGTTCCTGCGTTTCTGAAGACTACAATTCCAGCGCCGCCGGCTGCTGAGCCTGGTGCTGATGCTCGCCGCCTGCGTACACCTTCAGCCGGCTGAACATCACTGTCCCCAGCTTGCTCTTGGGCAACATGCGGCGGACGGCCTCGGAGACGACGCGCTCGGGATGCTTGGCGAGCATCTCCTTCAGCGGGACGGTTCTCTGCCCGCCGGGATAGCCGCTGTAGGTCTGGTATTCGCGCTTGGCGAGCTTGGTGGAGCCGGTCACCTTCACCTTGGCGGCGTTGATGACGACCACAAAGTCGCCCATGGCCACGTGGGGCGTGTACTCCACGCGGTGCTTGCCCATCAGAATCCGGGCGATCTTGACAGCCATGCGGCCCACCACCTTGTCGGTGGCGTCCACCAGGTACCATCGGGCGGCGATCTCGCCGGTCTTGGCCATGTACGTCTTCATTGTTTCATCCCAAGGCTGTCTGGGCAGCCTAAGCTAAAGAGTCGCGTATTATGGCGTTTACCGCGGATAAGTCAACGGCATTTCGCCCGGAAACGCAGAAACCGCCGCGTCCTTGCGTGGCTCGCCGGGAGGGCTTAGGCTGGCAAGGGCCGGGATGGCTGCGAAGGCGCCGTCCGGGCGGAAGGAGGTCGCACGATGGAATACCAGGTTGGGCGAATCGGCCGCGTGATCGTGGCCAGGGCGTTCGAGGGCGAGGACCTCTACGGCCAGGTCCAGGCCATCGCCGCCAAGGAGAATCTCCGCAGCGCGGCCGTCCTGGCCGTCGGCGGCCTGCGGCGGGCCAAGGTCGTGGTCGGCCCCAAGGACCCCCACGGCCCGATTGAGCCGCAATTTCGCCAATTCGACGACGCGCGCGAGATCGTCGGCGTCGGGACGATCTTCCCCGACGAGACCGGGCCCGTGCTGCACTTCCACGCCGGCATCGGTCGCGGCGCCGAGGCCATCGTGGGCTGCCCGCGCGGCGGGGCGAGCGTCTTCTGCGTGCTTGAGCTGATCCTCATCGAGATCGAGGGCATCGACGCGCGGCGGCTGCTGGACGAGCAATTGGGCCTCAAGCTGCTGCGTGTGGGTCCGGCGGCCCGGTAGGAGCTAGCGCCGGGGTTTTTTGCCCTTGGCTAAGGCTTTGAAGTATTTGATCCGCGTGCGGAGGGGCAGGCGCTGCGTGCATCGCTTTTCGCAAGCTCCGCAGAGGGTGCAAACTAAGGTGGCGGCGGGCGTCAGGTCCCAGTGCCATAGCAGCCGCCGCTTGACCCGCTCGTGGTCGCCGCCCAGCAGGCGGAAGTTGTAGGCGTCCATCAGCTTGGGCACCTCCACGCCGACCGGGCAGGGCAGGCAATAGCTGCAACCGGTGCACAGGTCGTTGAACACCGTCGGCATTTTCTTGCGCAGGACGGCCCTGTGGCTGGCAGGATAAGGGCGGAAGTTTTCCGCCACCGCCACGGCCTGGTCGATTTGCTTAGTGGTCTTGAAGCCCACCAGGGCCGACGTGACCGCCGGCTGGGAGAGGTTGAACCGCAAGGCCGCGTCCACGACGGAATCGTCGTCCTTGGCCCGCAGGAAGTCGAACCGCTTGGCGTGCTGGGGAATCAGGCCGCCGGCCAGCGGGTTCATCGTGACCACGCCCAGGTGCATCTTGGCGGCGGCGTCCAGGGCCTTCTGGCGGTAGGGGAAGTTCAGCGCGCAGTAGCCCAGCGTAACGCCCTCAAAGACCCCTTCGGCCAGCAGCTTGCCGAGGTCCTTGCCCGGCAGGTGCGAGGAGACGGCCAGGTGGCGGATGAGTCCTTCGTCCTTGGCCTTCATCGCGGCGGCCACGGCGCCGCCTTTCTTGCGCTGCTTCCACTGGTCGGGATTCACGATGCACCAGATGTGGAAGAAGTCGATGTAGGACGTGTTCAGCCGCTTGAGGGATTTCTCCAGGCTTTTGCGCAGCTTGGCGCCGTCGGCCTCCATGCACTTGGTGGACAGGTACACGCGTTTGCGATTCATCCGCCGCACGGCCGCCCCGATGATGTCCTCGCTTTTGTCCTTGCAGTAGAACGGGGCGGTGTCGAAGTAGTTGATGCCCCGCCGGTAGGCGTGCAGCACCAGCGAGGCGTTGGCATCGATGTCGCGGGGATCGGGAAAGCGCATGCCGCCGAAGCCGATGACGGAAATCTTCTCGCCCGTCTTGCCGTATTCCCTAGTGAGCATGCGGGGCGTCCTTCGGCGCGGGGCTGGGGGTCAGCGTCTTGTCCGCCAGGGCCTCGTGCAGCTCCTGGAGCTGCTTGCGGACGGGCAGGTTCTGGGGGCACTTGGTCTCGCAGGCGCCGCAGTCGCTACAGGCGTCGGCGGCCGCGCTGCGCTTTTTGGGGATCGGCCCTCGCTGGATGCTCCGGTAGGCCTTGCGGGCGTGGTCCCACAGGCCGTAGATCTTCGCGTGATTGTAGATTCGAAACAGGTGGGGAATGTTGATCTCTTTGGGGCAGGGCAGGCAGTACCCGCAGCCGGTGCAGTAAAGGTCCGCCAGCTTCGCCAGCCGCGCCAAGTGCTCGTCGATGGCTTTTTTGTCCTCCTCCGACAGGGGCGTGGCGTCCTCGGCCGTGGCGAGGTTTTCTTCCACCTGCTGCATCGTGCTCATGCCGCTCAGCGCCATCGAGACGTTCTGGTTGGACAGCACGAACCGTAACGCCAGCTCCGGCACGCGCTGGATGCCCGGAACGAGCTGCGCCAGCGTTTCGCTATCGGCGCCCAGCCGCCCGCCGCCCACCGGCCCCATGACCACCACGCCGATGCCCCGCTGGTGCGCGTAGGCAATGCCGTCCTCAAGCGAGCGGTCCAGCAGGTTGTACTGGAGCGTGATGGACTCGACATAGCCGGTGTCCACCACCTTCCGCAGGGCGTCGGGTGAGTCGTGGAACGAGCAGCAGATGTGCTTGATCAGCCCCTGGTCCTTGGCCTTGAGCATCCAGCGGCTCATCACCGGGGCGACGAACTCTTCGTACTTTGCCCAGCGGACGCCGTGGTGATTGTAGATGTCGATGCAGTCCACTTGCAGGCGTTCCAGGCTGTCGGTGAGGTTCTTCCACCATTCCTTCTCGTCGGTGCCGTAGTAGGGGTTCTTGGTGGAGACGATGACTTTTTCGCGCCCTCGCCCTCGCCAGCCCTTCAGGGCGTCGCCGACGGCGCGCTGGCTGTCGGCCTTGCAGTATCCCACGGCCGTGTCGATGTAGTTCACCCCGGCCGCGAAGGCCCGGTGGATCATCGGGATCGCCAGCTCGCGGTTGACCCGCGCGGCGTCGCCCTCGCCGACCATGGGCAGGCGCATCGCGCCGAACCCCAGTTGCGAGACGGCCAGCCCGGTCCTCCCCAAGGGACGGTGCAGCATGGGAAGTCCTTTCTTGGCGAGGGGCGCTGGTGGATGCGGCGGCGCGCCCTCGCATGAACTTCCCAGTATAACCGCCGACGGCGTCCGGACCAAGGGCGTAGACAGGCAGGTGTGCCCGCGGGCCGAGCGAAGGAGTGAAGAAAGCCCCGAAAAGCCAGGTCAGGACTGTGCCGGTGCTGGCGGTGGCGGCTGGCCTTTGGGCGGCTCGTTCTTGGGCGGCTCCGGCGGCTTGCGCTTGGCGAGGGATTCGACCGGCCCGGCCGGCCCGCCGCCGGCGGCGGCCAGCTTCTCGCGCTTGATGGCCTCGTACACTTCCTTGCGGTGGACCGGGATGTGCGCCGGGGCGCTGATGCCCAGGCGCACCTTCTCCCCTCGGACGTCGACGATGGTAATCTCCACGTCGTCGCCGATCATGATGGATTCGTCGCGTTGTCTGGACAGAACAAGCATCCGGCGGCTCCTTCCTTGGAATAGCCGGTTTTTCCTGTCGCCCCCTTATGCCACAAACGCGGCGGGAGCGATAACTGATGTATATATCGTCAAATACATCGGGGGCCGTGAATAAGAAGTTTGGATGCCGATATGGCCGGAACCCTTGCCGCCGCGGGGGCTTTTGGCTACGGTGGGGGCATGAGCAACCAGATTCAGCCGCCGGTGAAGGTGTTGGAATGGGTTGGCGACGCCCGGCGGGGCTACCTGCGCCTGCTGGACCAGACGGCCCTGCCGGCCGCGGAGCGGTACGTGGGCTGCCGCGACACGCAAGCGGTCTGGCAGGCGATCCGGGGGCTGGTGGTTCGCGGCGCCCCGGCCATCGGCGTGGCGGCCGGATACGGCATGGTCGTGGCCGCCCAGTGGGTACCCGACGGGCCGGACTTTATCACCGGCCTGGAGGCCGCGGCGGAGTACTTGGCTGGCTCGCGCCCGACGGCTGTGAATCTGGCCTGGGCGGCCCGGCGGGTGCTGGCCCGCGCCCAGAAGATGGGCGGCACGCGCTGCGATGAAACTCGCGAGACCATGCTCCAGGAGGCCCGGGCCATCCACGCCGAGGATGAGGCGATGTGCCTGGCCATCGGGCGAAACGCCCAGGAGCTGATCGCCCGCTGCCGCGGCGTCCTGACGCACTGCAACGCCGGCGCGCTGGCCACGGCGGGCATCGGCACGGCCACGGCGGGCATGTATCTGGCCCACGCGGCCGGAAAACGTTTCACCGTCTATTGCGACGAGACGCGGCCCGTGCTCCAGGGCAGCCGCCTGACGGCCTGGGAGCTGGGCAAGGCCGGTATCGAGGCGGTGGTCATCGCCGATTCAGCCGCCGCGACGGTGATGAAGGAAGGCCGCGTGCAGATGGTGATTACCGGGGCCGACCGCATCGCCGCCAACGGCGACGTGGCCAACAAGATCGGCACCTACGGCCTGGCGGTGCTGGCCGCGCGGCACAAGATTCCCTTCTACGTCGCGGCCCCGTACAGCACGTTTGACCTCGGCACGCCCGAGGGCAGCCGCATTCCCATCGAGCAGCGGGCGGCGGAAGAATTGACCAGCTCCTTTGGCCACCCGATCGCCCCGGCCGGTGCGGCGGTGTACAGCCCGGCCTTCGACGTCACGCCGGCTGAGCTCATCACGGCTATCATCACCGACCGCGGCGTCATCCAGCCCGTCAATGCCGATAGCGTGGCCACAGTGATAAGACGATAAACGGCGGCACCCGGCATTAGGCAATGGGCACTAGGCATTAGGCACCAGGCACTCGTGCAGGGGTTAGTCGCAGATGGACTTGGTCCTTCGGCCGGCCGATGGTGTATAATAAGGATGACACCAGAGGTCTGCCGACCAACAGGCAGGTCAACTCTTTCGGGGGCGAACTGGCTTCGACCGGACGAGTTGCGGTGTCGGTGGCGTGCCCAGGTTCCAAGGAGGCCTGGTAAAACACCTTGGACTAACTTCAGATGCCAATCCCGAATTGGCACTGGCTGCCTAATTAGGTAGCCCGTCCGGTGGGTCTTGCCCGCGAGGCCCGCCAGGACGCAAGCAGCGGGCTTACCGGCTGGGAGTGGCCCGGTTACCCAGTCGGGACATTATGGGCGGGCTCGCCTTCGCCGGACCGTGTCGCCGCGGGCCGGCGAGGGGAGACCAAAACAGCGACTACGCACGTAGAGGCCGGCACTGAAACGTCACGGGACCCGGGTTCGATTCCCGGCGCCTCCATCCTGCTTCGCTCCGGCCTGAGGGGCCGGAGCTTCGCAGGACTTTGTCCTGCGAAGTAAGCGAAGCGAACTAAAAGCAGGTTGCCCTGCGTAGTCTCGGCGCGCCGGGACGAAGCAGGGCATTTTTACGTCATCAGCTCACCTGCGGCTTGCCCGGCTCGCCTCGCCACAGCGAGTCGCCGTGGCGACTTGGCAAGCCGCTGCCAGAAACTGTTTCGACCCCGGGAACACGTGCTCCATTCTACTTCGCTTCCCGCACGTCAGCCGGAAGCCATTCGCCAGTGCCCTCGTCTGTGGCCGACGTTCACGGTGCCAGAGCATGTTGCCGCTTACGGCGTGCGGCGCTTTGACGTAATATGACCGGCGGCGGCAACAGGCGCCTTTTGGGACTTTCCAGACGGGAAACGCATGCGGGATTTCACCCGATCTTTGAAGTACCTCTGGCCTTACCGGCTGCGGATAGGTCTGGCCCTGCTCTGCACGCTGGGTATCAGCGTGCTGTGGGCCGGCGGACTGGCTGCGATCCTGCCGGCGGCCAAGGTGCTGATGTCTTCCGAGGGCCTGCACGGCTGGGTGTACAGGCTGGCGGCCTCGGACCGCCTGGGCGTGGACCTGGTCTCGTACTTGCCCCCCGAGCGCACCCAACTCCAGGGCCAGCAGCTCTCTTGGGTGGTGGCGGTGGGGCAGCCCCATCGTTCGCACCGCAACGCCGGCGCCCTGCTGCCGGGCCAGTGGGTGGTGGGTCTGGAGGATGGCGACGTCGCTCACCGGTTTCTGCGGGCGGATGCACTGCTGCGGCTGCTGGCGATGCAGCAGCCGGATCGGCGGATCACGCTTCGCGTATGCCGGTCGGACAGCGACCAGATTACGCTGTTGCCTGTGGTGACAAGCACGTTGACCCTGTCGACCCAAGCGATGCTTTGGCTGACCCGGCGCTTTCCCGAGCCGCGGACCTTCGCGGACCGCTTCCCGATCCTGTTGACGCTGCTGGTCTTCGGGATCGTCATCAGCATCCTGCGCGACGCCCTGCGGATTCTTCAGGAATTCCTGTCCAGCTCGGCGGTGTGGTACGCGGTGAATGACATCCGCAACGACAACTACAACGTGGCCCTGCGTCTGCCGGTGGGCTATTACGCCAAGCACGGGACCGCCGACGCGATCAGCCGTTTCACCTATGACGTGGGTATGCTGGCCCGGGGGCTCATCACGTTGCTGAGCAAGACGCTGGTGGAGCCCGCCAAGGCGTTGGCGACGCTGGCCCTGGCGCTCATCCTGTCCTGGAAGCTGACCCTGATCGCCCTGATCGCCGGTCCGCCGGCATTCCTGGCCATTCGCCGGCTGGGGCGGGCGATGCGACGCGTTTCGCGCCAGGCGATGCTGAGCATGTCCCAAATGCTGGAGGTGCTGGAGGAGACGCTCGGCGGCATCCGAGTGGTCAAGGCCTACACCATGGAGAATCGCGAGCGCCGGCGGTTCCTGCGGGTCAACCACCAGTTGCTCCGCCAGAACCTCAAGGTGTTCTTTGTGGAAGCGTTGACGGCCCCGATCGTGGAGGCGCTGGGGATCACCGCGGCCATGGCCGCCGTAGCCGTGGCGGGATACTGGGTGCTCCACAATCAGCACGACTTGGACGCCGAGAAGTTCCTGGCGTTGATGGCGTGCCTGGTGGCGATGTTCGACCCGATTCGCAAGCTCTCGTCCGTTTCGACCGTCTTTCACGCCTCGGACGCCGCCGCGGCGCGGATCAGGGAACTGCACGATGCGCCGCAGGAAGTCACGTCGCCCGGGGCGCCCAGTCTGCCGCGCCACCGGCGCAGCATCGAGTTCCGCCACGTCAGTTTCCGCTACGACGGGACGAGCGATGACGCCCTTCGCGACGTCAACCTGACTATCCGGGCCGGCGAGAACGTAGCCATCGTCGGGCCCAACGGTTCGGGCAAGACCACGCTGGTGTCGATGCTCCCGCGATTGTTGGACCCCACGACCGGCCAGGTGCTCATTGATGGGACGGACATCGCGCGGTGCTCTTTGCGGTCGTTGCGGCGGCAGATCGGGCTGGTGACGCAGGACGCCGTACTTTTCCACGCCACGATCGAGGAGAACATCTCCTACGGTCTGCACCGTTCGCAGCCCGACAAGACCCGCCGCGCGGCCGAGCGGGCCTACGTGGACGAATTCATCCGGAAACTGCCCGAAGGATACGGCACCCTTGTGGGCCCCCATGGAGCGACGCTCTCGGGCGGGGAGAAGCAGCGGATCAGTATCGCTCGTGCCATCCTGCGCGACCCGGCTATCCTCATCTTTGACGAGGCGATGAGCCAGATCGACTCCGATTCGGAGCACCGGATTCAGCAAGCGATGCAGGAGTTCTCACGTGGCCGGACGACGCTGATCGTCGCGCACCGCTTTGCGACGGTGCTGGCCGCCGGCCGCATTGTGGTGATGCAGGCGGGGCGGATTCAGGACAGCGGCACGCACGACGAGTTGATGAGCCGCTGTGAACTCTATCGACACCTCTACGCCACTCAGTTCATCGCCACGGGCGGCTAGTGACCTTCGCCTTGCCCATGCCATCCGCCGGCGGCCAATGGCCCTGTGTTTCCGGACTGATGCCCCCGGTCTCTCGGAATGCCGATGGGGAACCCCCCCCCTACCAGGGCACGCGCAGGGCCCGGAGGGGATGCCGCAGGACGAACCGGGCCAGCTTGCGGCGCATCGCCCGCCGGACGGCGAGATCCCCTGACGGGGTATCGCGAAGGTAGGCCCACCGCATCTGCGGTTTGACGGTGTACTTCAGGAACCTCCGGTAGGCGCGGTTGAGCTCCTCATCCGACATGGCCGTGAGGTTCACCGACGGGCCCGGCACTTCGAAGTAGGAAAGGCTTCCCCAGGTCAGAGTGCTCCGCTCTTGTGGACTGAGGTCCTGGTAGATCGGCGTGCCGGGCAGCGGGAAAAGCCGGCCGGCGGCGATGATCTCGGGTCTGGCCTGGCGCAGGAACTTGACGGTCTGGTTCAAATCCCATGCCGTTTCGCCGGGCAGACCTACCATGATGTCGGCGAAGATGCGCAGGCCCGCCTGGCGGGTCAGCAAGACGGCCCGGCGGTTGAGCTCGGCGGTGGCGTTCTTGCCCAGCCGGCGCAGCGCGTCGCTTGAACCGCTCTCAAAGCCGTACTCCACCTGGATGCACCCGGCCGATTTCATCTGATTCAGCAGCTCGCTGTCCGCTTGGTCCACACGCAGGCAGGCGTCCCATTGGAGCTGTTGGTGCAGGCCGGCGCGTCGGATCTGCTCGCAGAGCTCCAGCAGCCGCGAACGGTCGGCCCCCAGCGTGTCATCCTCAAAGTGGATGGCCTCGACGCCGAACCGCCGGCGAGCAACCTGCATCTGCTCGATGACGTACGGAATGGAATGGAACCGCACGCCGACGCCGGAAATCAAGTGCCCGGCGCAGAAGCGGCAGCGATTCGTGCAGCCGCGACTGGTGCGAATGTTGATCGCGGCGAGCTTGAGCCAGCGGATCAGGAATCGCCCTGGCGAGGTGTAGTAATCCATGCCGAATAGGTCGTAGGCGGGCGGTCCCAGGGTGTCCAGGTCCGTTACCGGCGGGCGGTCGGGCGTGCGGACGATGCCGCCGGCGGTGCGGAAGGCGATTCCCCGCACCGCTGGGCCGGGCCCGCCCTCGGCCAGCTCTCGCAGGGTGATTTCGCCCTCCCCGATGACGGCGACGTCGATCTGGGGACACTCCTGGAGCAGATGCTCGGGCAGGGCGGTGGGGTGCGGGCCGCCGGCCACTACCAGCGTCGCCGGGCCGCAGATCGTCTTGGCGTCCTGGGCCGCGAGTTGCCCTTCGGGCACACCCGGGGTTACCAGGGACAGTCCGACTATTTGCGGCTGGAACTCCTGCATCAATGTCTGCAGACTCGCCCGAGCGGCCGGCCAGTCAAAGCCGTTGCGCACCAACTGTTCCTCGGCGACGTACACCTTGACCTCATGGCCGCTGCGTCTCAGGACGGTCGCGATGCAGGCGATGCCAGTGGGCACCCATTGGGATCGAAAGATCCCTCGGGGCCAATCGGAGCGAGGAGGCGCGGGATAGACCAGCAGGATTTTCATCTGGATTTCAACGTACTCCGGAACCATTGCCGGCGGAATGAGTCGCGCCGAGCGTGTCCGCGCAGGACGACGCCGCGGCTCAGTGCCAGGCGGCTTAACCAAGGGGGCCGGGACAGGCCCAGACGCCGCGCTAACTCGCGGCAGCGGCTCTCGCCCAGCAGCTTATAGGCCAGCCACAGGCCCATCGCAACCGCCTTGGCCGCCCCGGTGCGGGCCAGGGCGTCCTTCAGCCAGGCCTCGTCCAGTCCACCGGCCGCTTGACGAACCGCCAGCGTGAGGTCCACCAGCGGTTGCAGGCGATCGAAACTGTGGCTGGCGGCGCCGTGGACCGCCGCGATCAGGATCGTCCCGGCCGGGCTGGGATGGGGCAGAGGATCGGCTGGAGTCAGTTGCAGGTCCTCGAAGCTCACCGACACGCCGCGCCGCAAGGTGGGAGAGTTCACCAGGTTGGTGTGCACCTCCACGTGGCCGGCTGATCGCTGGGGCCGATGCCAGACCTCCTCCCCGTAACCCAGGGGGTGCTTCATGGCGACGACGACCGGCCGGTATCCCAGGTGCTCCATCCGGGGGCGTGTCGCGGCCAGCGCCGACTGCGGGATCAGCAGGTCCACGTCGGTGAAAGACCTCAGCGACGGGTGAGGATAGAGGCGATCGGCGAAATCGTAACCCTTCAGGACGATCACCGGCAAAGCAGCTTGGCGGAAGTCCTGGGTGATCTCGTGAGCCTGCTGCCGCAGCGCCAGGCACAGGCCTGTTCGTTGAAGGATCATGCCTGGGACGGATTCCCACAACGCCTGCGCCTTATCATCCCCGTTCCACAACACCTGGCCGCGATCCGCCAGGCGGTGGATGTTGGACGCGACCGCCGGCAACACGCCGTGACGATCCGCCAGATCCAGCAGGAGTTTCATCTGTTCCCCCCGCAAGGGAGCGACCGTGACCGGTATGTCGCGCCCGAGGGGATCGGCCAGTGCCGCCAGAATGGAATAGATCGGCTTCAGAGGTTCACCTCAGCAGCGACGTGACCAGCGCCCCAAGCTCTTGGAGGCGAGGGCCAAGGCTCACCTCGTACGTGTCGCTCGTGCGAACCAGCTCAGCCATGGCCGCGAACGCCCGCCCGTCGCTGCCCTCGCGGTGCTTCTCGTACGCACGCACGTTCTCGTTGACCAATCGGACCAGAGCGCGGGTTTTGTCCAGGGGATGCACCTGATGCTGCCAGGGATTGTGGGGATTGAGGAAAAGGATCAGCCCCGCCGAGGCGGCCACGCGGGTGGTCGGCGCCGCGGCCGGCCGCACATCCACCAGCACCTCATCGTTTCCGATGTGGCCCCTGTGAGGCAGTCCTGCCAGCCACGGCAGCATCTGAATCGTTTGGCGGTGGACCTTGCAGGGGAAGCGAAGGCCCCAGAGCTGCGCATCGTGGTGCGGCGTGGCCGGGCTGAAGAACGTGATGTCGTCGGCCAGCAGGCTGAAGCCTTCGCCGGCCAGGCCCAGGGCCGTGGTGGTCTTTCCCCTCCCGCTGAGGCCGGAGATGAGCACGGCCCGTCGCTGCGGCGGACGATCCAGGAACAGGCTGGCGGCGTGGATGACGTAGTGCCCCTGGTCGTTGAGGATGTCGCAGAGCCACGGCAGGACGCACGCCTCCAGCAGGCACCTTTCGGCCCCGGGCCGGACGACGAACTCCGCCCGCCCCGCCGACAAGTCCACGTCGGCCGTGGCTTGGTCGATCACCTCGGTTTGGCGTCTTCGCGGATTGCAGCGGAAGATGATTCGACTTCCGTTAGGCAGCGAACCCCGCCAGAATTCCGGCAGGTCCGTCAGGGCAGGCAAGTGCTGCGCGTAGCGAATGCGGAGGCAAAACGCCCCGTCGCCCGGCTGGGCGGCATAGGCGCCAATGGCGGCCTGCACGGGGGCGAGCAGCGCCGGGTCGTCCGCCTCGACGGCGATGCGTTCGCCATGAACGTCGAAATGGGCTTGGACGGAACACATAACGTGGATACTAAAAGCAAGGAGCAGAATACACTGCCCCTTGCTTTCGCCGCCATACGGATTTTTGTGTCAAATGGGTTTAGACCGGTACGCTCCCGTCCGCGGCCGAGCCGGTTGCGACGCCTGAAACGCCCCCCCGTTACATCCGAAAGCTGCTCACGCTTCTGAAACGTTGGCTGAGAAGAGGGCTTCTGGGGCGTTTCTACGCTTTCCCTAACCCGATACCGTGGCGAAGCCGCACTGTCTATTTAAAAGGGCCCCCCTGAGCCGCGGACCGGGCTTTGAGTCGTATCCGAGAGCTTTTCGCGCTTCTGGAGCGTTGGCGGAGAATAGGGTTTCTTCGTTTTCATGCGATCTCCTTCAACCGGCACTGTGGCGACGCCGCACTGCCCGCTTAACGCCTAGCGCCCGAGGTGATGGAGGGACCGCCTTGAGTCATATCTGAGAGCTTGTCCCGCTTTTGGAGCGTCGGCGGAGAATAGGGCTTCTTCGTTTTCATGCGAGCTCTTTCAGCCGGCATCGTGGCGACGCCGCAGAAGCCTACTTAACCCGTACCATCCCTAGCGCCTGAGGTGATGGGGGGACTACCTTGAGTCATATCTGAGAGCTTGTCCCGCTTCTGGAGCGTAGGCGGAGAATAGGGCTTCTTCGTTTTCATGCGAGCTCTTTCAGCCGGCACCGTGGCGACGCCGCAGAAGCCTGCTTAAGCATTACCATCCCTAGCGCCTGAGGTGATGGGGGGGTCGCCTTGAGTCATATCTGAAAGCTTGTCCCGCTTCTGGAGCGTAGGTGGAGAATAGGGTTTCTTCGTTTTCATGCGATCTCCTTTAGCCAGCACCGTGGCGACGCCGCAGAAGCCTACTTAATCATTAGCATCAACGCCCGAGGTGATGGAGGCCCCGCCTTGAGTCGTATCCGAGAGCTTTTCACGCTTCTGGAGCGTAGGCGGAGAATAGGGTTTCTTCGTTTGCATGCAATCTCCTTCAACCGGCACCGTGGCGACGCCGCGTTGGTCACGGGGGTGTAGGTGTAACCCCGCTGACGCCGTCGGGCACAGCGGTGATGTCGGCAAGCCGCTCCAGCTTCTTCAACACGGGTTTGACATAGGGCTTCTTGGCGTTCATGCGTATTCCTTGGTCACTCGGGTGTAACCCCGCTGACGACGCCGGGCGTACCCTGAGCGGTGATGTCGGCAAGCCGCTCCAGCTTCTTCAACACGGGTTTGGCATAGGACTTCTTGGTGTCCATGCGTATTCCTTTTTCAACCGGGTGTAGCCCCACTGACGACGCCGGGCGTGCCCTGAGCGGTGATGTCGGCAAGCCGCTCCAGCTTCTTCAACACGGGTTTGGCATAAGGCTTCTTGGCGTTCATGCGTATTCCTTTCGCGTGCGGTCTGCCAAGCACGGAAATACGACCCGTATGAATGAGCGTCCACCACGTGTGACTTCGGACGAAGCTGGGCGGAAACTTAACACAGTTATGGGGCTTGTGCAAGGTCCTCTTTGACGGAATTTTCTTGCGCCGCGGCCCCGTGGACCAGCACCACCGCCGCCGGGCCGTCCGGGGGCGACGTTAAGGCTATATCATTGAGCGTCACCCAGCCGTGGGCTTGGGTTCGCGGGGCCTCCGGGTTTTGCGGATACACGCCGATTCGCAAAACGGCCGGGTAGCCTGCCAGGCGCAGGAAGTGAAACAGGGTTAGGGACTGTCGCAGGCAGGGGCGACGGCGCATGTTGCGAGGGTTTTTCAGACGTTGCGCTACCCGCTCCACGATATCCTGCCAGGCAATGCCCCGGTAGGGGACCACGGAAGTCGGGGGCGTCAGCACGCGTAACACTCGCTTGAGCGACAAGACCTTGTCCAGCAGGGGAATGAACGTCGCCACCAGCCAGATGTGCGCCCGTAACAACGGCAATCGCAGCGACATGGGGCCGCTAGTGTTGCTCAACCAGCAATTTCTCCTGAAGAAGCTTGCCCGCCAAGGCGGTCATGTCCCGGGTAAGCTCCTCTCGCGAGACTTCGTACTGTTCCCAAAGGGTTTCAATGGCCTCCCCGAGCGTCCGCCGGCCGTCCAGTGCCTGCAGGAAGGCGGCAGTGGTCTCATTGCACGTGTACAGGTACCCGGAGTTGAGCGAGAACACGACCGTGTCCGATCCGGGGCCCAACGACTGGTAGGTCACGTCGTCGGCCAGCTTCAATCGCAGGTTCAGTAGCGGTATGGCAGTCATAGAAAGCTCACCTGAAGGTTTTCGTACCGCCGAATTCGACGGCCGCATTGTATAGTCACCGCCGACTTTCCACAACCTGCGGCGAACCTACCCTGGCAAGCCGGAATCGCGATTTCACACCATGCCCGCCGATTCTGCGTGTCGCAGAAATGCGAAAAATATAGAGGGTCGGTAACACGTTGGTGACAATTGCCCTCTATCATGCCGAGAGTAAATGAGCCGAATTGAGATCTTCGGCACGGGCCTAAACCAATGACTTCGGCAAGATAAAGGGACCAATCATGAGACCACGGTTGATAGTGATGGCAGTGGCCGCGACCTTGGCTGCAGTGGCATGCCTGGCGCAGGCCGAAAAAGCCTCCGTCCTTCTGGACAAGGGCATCTACACCGAAGAAACGCTTGGGAACCCCTCCGCGGCCATCGGCATCTACAGCCAGGTGGTCGCCAGCGGCGAGGCCGACCGCCAGTATGCCGCCCAGGCCCAGTATCGCATCGCGATGTGCCACCTGAAGCTCAAGCACGACAACGAGGCCCGCGAGGCGCTGAAGACATTCCTGAGCAAGTACAGCGATCAGGAAGAGCTGGCGTCCAAGGCCCGGACCGCGCTGGAGGACCTGCTGGAGTTCGACCCGGCGGCGCTCATGCCTCCCACCATCGTGGCCTACGTCGAGGTGGGCAGCCCCGGCAAACAGCTCGAGACGGTCCTGAAGATGCTGAAGGGCACGCCTTTGGCCAATCCGCTGGAGATGATGAATCCAACATCCGCGCCGTCGGATGCCTCCGCGCCGTCGGCGACCTCCGCGCCGGCGACTTCCTACGGCCGCCCCGCCAGTCCCGCCCAGGTCTTCTCGGCGTTGCTGAATCCCAGCATGCTGAAAGAGTTCAAGAAGCTTCGCAGCATGGCCGTGGGCGTCTCCGAGATCAAAGGCCGCGGCCAGAGCCCCTTCGTGGCCGTCTTGAGGCCCGGCGACAGCGACGCGCTCCGCGGGATCCTCACGGCCGGCGTGCTTGCCTCCGGCCAGCCCACCGCCCCGATCGAAGGCATGCAGACGGTGCAACTCAGCCCGGAGATGGCCTGCGCGTTCGACGACAGCGTGTTCCTCTTTGCCTCCCCGGTGTCTCAACTTGCCTGGAGCGTCCATCAGTATAAGTCCGGCGCGCCCGAACCCAGCCTGCTGACCGCCAACGAGTCGTTTTCGCGGCTGGCCCCTGCCGCCGATCGCAAAAATGACGCGCTGACGGTCTGGGCGAACCCTTCTCGGCTGCTCCAAAACAAAGCGTACATCCCGCCGGAAGCCCTGGAGAAAATGATGATCGCAAACGCCTTCGCCGACTTCGAAAACATGGAGGGCGCCGTCGTCCGGTTGCGCCTCAAGGAGACCAGCCTCAGCCTGGAGGCCACCGTCGCCTACCGCGAGGGGCGCAAAGCGTTTGGGTATGACCTGATCCGCACGTGTCCACTGGACCAGGCCGGTTTTGCCGCCGTTCCTCCGCAGGCGGTGGGCATCGTGGCCCTGGCCCTGTTGGAGCACACCGCCTCAACAGAACCTCCCGTCGCCGACGTTCGGCAGGAGACCGTCCGCCGTATCACCGGGCTGGACCTGGGGAGAGAGCTGTTCAGTAATATCGAGCAACTCTCGCTGTTCTTGATGCCGTCCAGCGAGGCGGCGACGGCCCATCCGTTGAGCCGTCTGTCTGTGGTGGCCCCGTCGCTGGGCCTGGCCATTACGTCGCGCAACCCCGCGCAGACCCTGGCCGTGCTGGACAGGATGTTGACGGTCCAAGGCCTGATGTCGGCAGGTTCCACCAGCGCCCCGGCGGCGGACGAGCAAGGCATGCGGACGTACGTAATCGGCGCCAGCAACCAGAAGCCGATATCCCTGTGCGTGGCGCAGAAAGGCAAGACCACGGTGCTGGCGTTCCTTCCGGAAGTGGTCCAGACGTCTCTGACGGCCCTGGGCACGGGCAAGAACGTCACGACCGACGGGCCGATGGCACAGGCCCTCGGCCAGGTCAGCGACAAGAACAAGGTGGTGCTGGTCAACGCCGGCGGACTGTTCCGCTTGTATGACGCCAGCGTCGCGCCGCCCGCGGCAAAACGCGACGCGGCGTCGCAGCCGGCGACGGACAGCCAGGCCGTGGCCGATCAGATCGCCTCGGCCCTGGACGACACGGTAATCCGGCTGGAGACCTCCGAACTGCCGAACACCATGACGGTCCGCGCCGAGCTATTGGGCATTCCGCCGCTGGCGAAGCTGTTTCCTCTGGTCATGCAGTATCAGCAGCAGCGCATGGCCTTCCAGAAGGCCAGGAAATCGCAAGCACAACCTTCCCAAGAGCGCAACAAGCTCATGAAGCAGGTCGGAACAGATTTCCTCAAGGCCCTCCAGGCAAATGACGAGGCGGCGATTGGGAAATTGATCGTCCCGCACTCCTCCGTGGAGGCCAAGATCAAGGACCTACTTGCAGTCCCGGGTCTGGCGGCGTTTCGGTTCCAGGATAGCGGCAGGGCGCTAAATCTCGGTTGGGTCCTGGTGTACGGGCCCGACAAGACGGATTCCTCGGCGCCCGCGATACTGATCCATCTGCTCAAGCAGGCCAAGTCCCCGCCGCCGTGGCTCGTCTCGGACGTGGAAATCCTTCCGATCCCGGATGCCATACACCAATTGAAGCAGTACGATTCCAGGGCCACCGGCGGCCCGATGCCGGCGCCTGCGCCGGCGCCCGCGCCTGCGGGTGATGATGCGGCGCCCGCCGAGAACAACTGATGATGAACCGATGAACGCGGTTTCCATTGGCAGGGGTGAAGGCACAGGCCGCAGCCACGTGTTGCGGCCTGTGCTGGTCGTTTTGCTGGCGACGGTCCTGGTGCCGTCGGCCTGCACGTTGTGGTTCATGTATGCCGCCGTGCAGGAAGTGTCGCTGGCTTCCCGCCAGCGCCTGGCGGATGCCTACGACGGCGCGGTCCGAGGGGCCGCGGCCAGGCTTCAGGACTATTGCTCAGCCCGGATCGCCTCGCTGTCGGCCGGCGGCGATCCGTCGCCGACGAAGGCCTTCGACCGGCTGGTCTTGGCCCGCGCCGCCGATGCCGTGATCGTCCGCGACGGCGCCGGCCGTCTGCTCTACCCCTCCCCCCAGGTTCCCTCCGGGCAGGCCAGAGCGATGTCGCAAGCGTGGCAGTCGGCGGAAGACTTGGAGCACGCGCAGGCGGACGGCCTGGCTGCCGCAGCCGCCTATGCCCGGATCGCCGACACCGCCCCCAATGCCGACCTGCGGGCTCAGGCGATGCTGGCCCAGGCGCGATGCCTGGCCAAGGCGGGGCAGAAGGATCAGGCTGTCGCCATCCTGCGGGCCCTGGCCGAGAATCCCGACTTGCAAGCCGCCAGGGGCGCCCAAGGGCGGCTGGTGACGCCCAATGCCGTCCTGTTCGCCCTGCAACTGATCAACCGGCCGGAGGATGAGCAGTTCCGCAAGCTGGCGGCGGGCCTGGTGAAACGGCTCAACGATTACGAGGAACCGGCGATGCCGCCCAGCCAGCGGCGGTTCCTCATGGCCGCGCTGTGGGAGATGGACAACTCCCTTCCGCCTTTCGCAACGCTTGCGGCCGAGAACCTGGCGGCTGAGTATCTCAGTCGCCCGCAGCCGGCGCCACAGCCGTCGCAACTAACGCCGACGTCCCTGCCCGGCGTTTGGCAGGCGGCCGGGCCCGGCGGCACCGTGACGGGTCTGTTCCGGCAGGACCTTCTGCTGGCGAACATGCACTTGGCCATCCAGGCGGACGCCCCCCGGGGAGTGAGCCTGTTCATAAGGCCGCCGACCGGCGAACCGACGACGCGGCAGCGGGCCTTCGTGACTTTGCCGGCCGGGGCCGCCTTGCCCGGCTGGACGGTGGAGGTCCTGCTGACCGGCGACGATCCCTTCGCCGTGGCGGCCCGGCAGCGCAAGGCCGCCATTCTGTGGACGGCCGCCGTCGGCATCATGATGATCCTGGCGCTGGCGGCGGTGTTGAGCTACTACCTCAGCCGCCAGGTGCGGCTGACGCGGCTGAAAAACGATCTGATCGCCACCGTGTCGCACGAGCTGAAGACCCCCCTGGCCTCCATGCGCCTGCTGATCGACACGCTTCTGGAACGGCGCTATGGCGCCCAGGAGCAGGCCGAGGAATATTTAGCGATGATCGCCAAGGAAAATGAGCGCCTCAGCCGGCTCATCGATAACTTTTTGAATTTCTCGCGGATGGAGCGCCGCAAGACGGCGTTCGTGTTCGCGGCGCTGCCGGCCGATGAGCTGGTCGCCGCGGTCATGCGGGCGGCGCCGGATCGGGTGACCCAGCCGCCGTGCCGTTTTGAATTGGACGTGGCGAAAGACTGCCCCGCCGTCCGCGGCGACCGCGACGCGCTGGTGACCGTCGTGCTGAACCTGCTGGACAATGCCTACAAATACTCCCACGACCCCCGGCGCATTGCGCTTCGCGTCTTCGGACAGGAAGGCCGCCTGCACCTGGAGGTCCGCGACAATGGCATCGGCCTGTCGCGCCGTTCAGTCCGTCGGGTGTTCCGACGCTTCTACCAGGTGGACCGCAGCCTTTCGCGCTCGGTGGGTGGTTGCGGTCTGGGGCTGAGCATTGTTAAATTTATCGTCGATGCCCACGGCGGCACCGTGGACGTCTCCAGCCGGCTCGGCCAAGGGAGCACGTTCACCGTCACGCTGCCGGGCCTGGAAGACGGCGCGGGACACGCAGGCCATGATGAAAGCTGATCCGACTACCGACGAAACAATCCTCATCGTCGAGGACGAGCCCGCCATGCTGCGGGGCCTGAAGGACAATTTTCAGTTCGAGGGCTACCGCGTCCTGACGGCCGCCGACGGCGAGAAAGGGCTGGAGCTCGCCTGCGACGCCAAACCGGACCTGATCCTCCTGGACATCATGCTGCCCAAGGTGAACGGCTATGAGATATGCCGGCTCCTGCGAAGCGAGGGGCTGGACATGCCGATCATCATGCTGACGGCCAAGGGGCAGGAGAGCGACATCATCCTGGGGCTGAACCTCGGCGCCGACGATTACGTCACCAAGCCTTTCAGCATCAAGGAGCTGCTGGCCCGCGTGCGGACGATGCTCCGTCGCCGCCGCCAGAAACAGCAACCGGTGATGCGAGCCGGCGACCTGGAACTGGACCTCGCCAGCCACCGGTTGCGGCGGGGGGGCAAGGAAGTGCCGCTCACGGCCAAGGAATTCGCCTTGCTTGAGCTGTTCTTCCGCCGGGCGGGCAAGGCCCTGACGCGGGATGAGATCCTGCGGACGGTGTGGGGCTACAACGTGTTCGTCACCTCCCGCAGCGTGGACCGATTCATCAACACGTTGCGGGCCAAGATCGAGGACGACCCCGCCAAACCCATCTGGATCAAGACCGTCCGCCAGATAGGCTATCGCTTCGAACTTCCGTGACGCCGCCCGTCCGGGGACGACGAGCTTGGCCCGTGGGCCGCTTCGTTATCGCTTGCGTCAGCCCCGGACGACCTGATATACTCTCGGGTTCCTCATGCGACGACTTTGCACCATCGGCTTAGCCCTGTTCGCCCGGCTCTTTGCGAGCCGGCTTCGAACGCTGCGCGCCGTGAACTGGCCTTGGCCGACGGCGTAGTCGCCTGCCGTCACGTTCCTGTCCTGCCGGCCGCGGCTTCAATCGCCTCCCTCCTTGAGAAAAATCGTCCTCCGCCGAGACGCCCGGAGTATCCAGTGCACCGAAAAGACATTCGCAACGTAGCCATCATCGCCCACGTGGACCACGGAAAGACCACGCTGGTAGACCAGTTGCTTCGCCAGAGCGGCCAGTTCGGCCACGGCGAGCTGACCGGCGAGTGCATCCTCGACTCCAATCCGCTGGAGCGGGAACGCGGAATCACCATCCTGTCGAAGAACTGCGCGATCGATTACACCGACCGCCGCGGCCGGCGCTACCACATCAACATCGTCGACACGCCCGGGCACGCGGACTTCTCCGGCGAGGTCGAGCGGGTGCTGAAGATGGCCGACGGCGTCCTGCTGCTGGTCGACGCCTTCGAAGGCGTCATGCCCCAGACCCGCTACGTCCTGTCCAAGGCCCTGGCGGCCGGGCTGGCGCCGCTGGTGGTCATCAACAAGATGGACCGTCCCGGCGCGCGCCCCCACGAAGTGCACGAGGAGGTCTTCAGCCTGCTCATCGATTTGGGCGCGGAAGACTGCGCCATGGACTTCCCGGTCCTGTACGCCTCGGGCAAGGAAGGCTGGGCCACCGCCGACCTGCACGCGGCCGAGGCCCGCTCGGTCGGCGACATCCACGAGCTGTTCGACGCGATCATCACCCACGTGCCCGTCCCGGATCTGGACGGCGGGGCGCCGCTCCAGGCGCTGATCACGACCTTCGACTACAACGATTACGTCGGGCGGATCGGGATCGGACGCGTGTTCGCCGGAACGTTGGAGGCGGGCAAGAACGTGGCCGTCATCGACCGGCGGGGCGGCCAGACCATCCAGCGGCTCGGCCAACTGTTCCGCTTCCAGGGGCTGGGGCGCGTCGAGGTGGACCGGGTGGACGTGGGCGATCTCTTCGCGGCCGTCGGGCTGGAGAAGGTCGACATCGGCGACACGCTGGCCGACCCCGACCACCCTGTGGCCCTGCCGACGGTCGCCATCGACGAGCCGACCCTTCGCCTCACGCTCCACATCAACGACTCGCCCTTCGCGGGGCGGGAGGGCAAGTACGTCACGAGCCGCCAACTCCGCGAGCGGCTCCACAAAGAGCTTCAAACCAACGTCGCCCTGAGCGTCGAGGAACATCGAGACGAGTTCATCGTCTCCGGACGCGGTCTGCTGCACTTGGGCATCCTGCTGGAGAACATGCGCCGCGAAGGGTATGAGCTGGCCGTCGGCAAGCCGGAGGTGGTCTATCGCACCGACGAGCAGGGCCGGCGGCTCGAACCGATCGAGCGCCTCGTGATCGACGTGCCCACCGACGTCGTCGGGTCCGTCATGCAGCTCGTCGGCGACCGCCGGGCGGAGATGGTCCACATGCACAGGGCCGCCGTCCGAACCCAACTGGAATTCACCATTCCCGCGCGCGGGCTGATCGGCTTGCACAGCCGCGTGCTGACCGCGACGGCGGGCGAGGTGGTCATGAATCACCGCTTTGCGTCGTACGAGCCTTATCGCGGCCCGATCGGCGGCCGCGCCAACGGCGTGATGATCGCCACGGAGTCCGGCGAGGTCACCGCCTACGCGCTGGACCAGCTGGCGGACCGCGGCGTCATGTTCGTCGAGCCCGGCGAAAAGGTCTACGAAGGGCAGATCATCGGCGAACACGGCAAGGAAAACGACATTCCCGTGAACGTCGTGCGGCGGAAGAACCTCACGAACGTCCGCTCCTCGACGAAGGACACCACCGTGGTCCTGAAGGCCTCCCGGCAAATCACGCTGGAGGGTGCACTGGAGTACATCGAGCCCGACGAGCGGGTCGAGGTGACCCCCGAACACGTCCGCCTGCGGAAGGTGCATCTGAAGGAAAACGACCGCCGGCGCGCCGCCCGTCGCACCGTGAAGCAGACGTGATCGCCGGCGGCCCCGCGCCTCGCTGCGGTCCGGCGGACAGGATATCATACAGTGCCGGGAGTAGAATGCATTGTGCGGTGCGAAGCCATAAGGACGGAGAATGAGATGAAGAAGAAAAAAGGCAAGACACGTGGGAATCAGCGTGGGGGGCTTTCCAGGCAGCAAGCCGATACCACGCATTCCCGCAAGAGAGGGACATCAGCCTTTTCGGAGATGTCGCGGTGGCAAAAGATTCGAGGCCGGCATGGGCGTAATCGTTAGTCGCAGATCGGTGACGCCGAAGCCCGAAGGATTGACGCCGGCCGTACGCCGTTTTGTGCAGCGATGCTCGAATGAACGGAGAACACCATGAGATCGCCCAGCGTCGGCAGGATCGTGATCGACAGGGTGCCGCACTTCCACAAGGGACGGGTCAAGTTCCTCGGCAGAATCGTGGACCAGGACGGCCACGAGCTGTTCCACGGGAGAACGTACGACTCCCGACTGGAGGCCCGCAAGTACTGCGAGAACGCTGCCCAGGCCCAGGGCATTCGCCTTTCACGCGAGAAGAGATGACGGCTGCATGCCTCTAAGAGTGCCCGCGAAGACGGGCTTCTTGTCCCTCTACCCATCGCGGCGAGCCTCCCTTGGCAAGTCGGAATCGCGATTTCACACCGCCACGTCGGAACTCCAGGGCGGGGGCACCAAAACCGGGGCGGAAAAATGTTGCACAACAGGGGCCGTCAGAGACAATCAAGGGTCCCGGACCTGCCACCGTCGTGGGGCACGGTCTCGGGAAGGCATTTCCGATGGGGAGTCGGTTTGGGACGACAAGTCCGACCCAACCTCCGCTAAGGAAGCAAGCAAAAAGGAGCTTGGCATGACGGCGGCAATGATTGCGTACCTCCTGGGCGCGGTGGTGGTGATCTTGGTTCTGCCCTCCATTCGCATGATCGGGCCGACGCAGATCGGCCTGGTGCTGAAGCGTTTTTCGTTCAAGAAGCTTTCCGAAGACAACCCCATCGCCTTCCAGGGCGAGCCCGGTTATCAGGCGGAGTTGCTGATGCCCGGCTTTCGCTTCAAGTTCTGGATTCTGTACAAGGTGGAGAAGCACTCCTGGGTGCAGATACCGGCCGGGCAGATCGGCGTGGTCATCAGCCAGATCGGCGCGGCCTTGCCCGTCGGCGCCAAATCCGCCGTCTACAAGCCGGAATTCGGCAACTTCACGCATTTGAAGACCTTTGTCGAGCAGGGCGGCCAGAAGGGCGTTCAGCGGCCGGTGCTTCCCCCTGGAACGTTGGCGCCGATTCATCCGGTGGGCTTCTTGGTCATCACCCAGACCCGCGCCTATGGGATACCGGTTTCCACGGAGTTGAAACGATACGCCACCGAACACGGGGGCACGCTGGACCCGGCCGTCTTCGGCCTGGCCCCCGAGCAACTGTCGGTCACCCGCATTGAGCCGTTCCAGGGAGTGCAGGACGCCAAGGGGAAAATGCTCGACACGATCGGCATCGTCACCGTCTTTGAAGGCGACCCTCTGCCCGCCGGCGACATTGCCAGCCGGATAGGCGGATTCAAGGACATCGAGGACCTGGAGAAATCCGGCGGGGGCGGTCCGATGGCGATCGAGAAAATCCTGGGCATGAAAAACGAAATTCACAACAACTACCAGGATTTCCAAAAGTTCCTCGACGCCGGCGGAAAGATCGGCCTCCAGCACGATCCGCTGCTGTACGGCGCCTACAACCTCAATCCGTTCCTGGTGGGCGTGGAGACCGTGCCCATGCTGGTGGTCCAGCAGGGCGAGGTAGCGGTCATCAAGGCCTATGTCGGACTGCCCAGCGAGGATGTTTCCGGGCTGGAGTTCAAGTTCGGCACGCTGGTGAAGCCCGGCCATCGCGGCATCTGGGAAGAACCCCTGCGGACGGGCAAGTATCCGATCAACCCGCGGTGCTATCAGGCGGAGATCGTTCCGACGTTCATCCTGACGCTCAGTTGGGCGGATGCGACGAGCCGCGCCCATCAGCTCGACGCGGAACTGAAGCCCATCGACGCCAAGAGCCGAGAAGGCTTCATCTTCCATATCGACCTCCAGGTGCAGATCCACGTGCCGGACACCAAGGCCCCGCGGGTCATCTCCATCGTCGGCACCATGCAGAATCTGGTCAGCGAGGTCCTTCAGGCGGCCGTGGGCAACCACTTCCGCGACAAGTTGCAGAGCCTGCCGGCGGTCCGGTTCATCGAGACCCGCCAGGAAGTCCAGCGCGAGGCCTTCGAGCACATCAAGAGCCAGTTGAACCAGTACGAGGTGGAGACCAAGGGCGTCTACATTCAGGACGTCGTCCTGCCGGCGCAATTGGTGGAGGTCCTGACGCAGCGGGAAATCGCCAACCAGCGGATCGAGACGCTCAAGAAGCAGCAGCAGGCGGAAGGCCAGCGCATTTCGATGGAAAAGACCAAGGGCCAGGCGGACATGCAGGCCCAGTTGGCCAGTTCCGAAGTGCAAATTTCCATCAAGGAGAACAACGCCAAGGCCCGCAAGGCCGAGGCGGACGGCGAGGCGGCGTACATCCAGCAGACGGGAACCGCCAAGGGCGCCGAGGTGCGGGCCGTCGGCCTGGCCCGCGCCGAGGGCTACCGGGCGCAGGTGGAGGCCCTGGGCTCCGTGCCCACGGCGGTGGTCAACGCCGTCACGGCGCTGTCGGACAAGAACCTCAAATTCGTGCCGGAGATCCTCGTGACCGGCGGCAGCGGCGCCGGCGCCGTCGAGGGGTTGGCGGCCGCGTTGATGCGGTACCTCAACCCCGGCAAGGCGCCGGCGGATTCCAAAGAAGAAAAGGCCGCTCTACCTGCCGGCAAGGCCGAGAAGAAATAAGGCCGCCGGTGCAGGCTTGATGGGGCGGTTTAACCGCTAGGGCACGCAGTTCCGTTTATCGGAACTGCGTGCCCCCCGAAGCGGATGCTAAGGAGCGACGACTTTCACGTTGAATTCCGTCGAGGTCTCCTCGCCGGTTTCCGGCGTTCCCTTCACGTAGATCTTATATTCACCGAGGTTGGCGTTCTTGCCCGCCGTAATCCGCAGAGGCACACGTGGCGTTTCGCTCGCTTTGACCAGAACTTCGGTCGGCGACACGCTGATGCCTTCGGAGGCTTTAATGTGCAGCTTCACGTCCTGCTTGAAATACTCGCCTCGATGAAGCGAAATGGTGACATCTTTGGTTTCACCCTGTTTAAGCTCCTCGCCGAAGGTCGGAACGGCGATTTTGAATCCCTCCTCTTTGGCCATGCCCCCACCCCGGGGGCTCGTGCAGCCGTAGGCGACTGTTAAAGCCAGCACCATCCCAATCACGATTCCGATTCTCATAGCCGTTTCCTTTCGTAAAAATGGACCGTGTTCCTAAAGCCGCCGTATCAATATCTGTTCCTCTAAACGCTGCTTGCATCCAAATTGTAGGCACGCAGGAAACGAAACGAGGAAATTGCGGACCCTCCCTGTTTCCTGTCTGATATGAATGTTCCCGCAGTACCCCCCGGCTGGGCAGTTGAGAGACGGGGTATCGGGTGGCTACCATGGGGAAGCACCGAATTCTCATAAGGAGGTATCATAAATGCAGACGCGCAAACTGGGCAAGGACCTTGTCGTCTCCGCCATGGGCTTAGGCTGCATGGGCATGAGCGAGTTCTACGGGGCCTCCGACGAGGCGGAGTCCATTGCCGTCATCCACCGGGCGTTGGACGCCGGGGTGACGCTGCTGGACACGGCCGACATGTACGGCCCCTTCACCAACGAACGCCTGGTGGGCAAGGCCCTGCGGGGGCGGCGGGCCGGGGTGGTGCTGGCGACCAAGTTCGGCAACGTCCGCGGGCCCAAGGGCGAATTCCTGAAGGTCGACGGGCGGCCCGAATACGTCCGCCAGGCCTGCGAGGCGAGCCTGAAGCGCCTCAACGTCGAAACCATCGACCTGTACTACCAGCACCGGGTCGATCCGGACACGCCCATCGAGGACACCGTCGGCGCGATGGCGGAGCTGGTGCGGGCGGGCAAGGTCCGCTATCTGGGCCTTTCCGAGGCCGCCCCCGCCACGCTGCGCCGCGCCTGCGCCGTCCACCCCATCGCAGCGTTGCAGACCGAGTACTCGCTGTGGACCCGCGATCCGGAGGGCCCGGTCCTGGATACCTGCCGCGAGTTGGGGGTGGGTTTCGTCGCCTACAGCCCGCTGGGGCGGGGCTTCCTCACCGCCCGGTTCAAGAAACCGCAGGATTTTTCGGACAGCGACTTCCGCCACACGCATCCGCGATTCCAGGGTGAGAACCTCCAGCGCAACCTGCGCCTGGCCGAGGCCGTGGAACGCATGGCCCGCGAGAAAGGCTGCACGCCGGCCCAGCTGGCCCTGGCCTGGGTGCTGGGGCGGGGCGAGGATATCGTCCCCATTCCGGGGACCAAGCATCTTCGCTACCTGGAGGAGAATCTGGCGGCACTAGAGATTCGCCTGACGGCCGAGGAACTTGGCCGCCTGGATGAAGCCTTTCCGCCCGGTGCGGCCGCCGGCGATCGCTACCATCCCCACGGCATGCGGGCCATCAACCGCTGAGGCCTGCCTGCCTGCCGGCAGGCAGGGCGGATTGCGGTGACAAGCGCCGTGCGGCGCGGCACAATGAAAAAGCCGGTCGGCATCGGCCACCGGCCGTCGAAAAAATAACCCGGGAGGTTGTCATGTCTCCGACGGATCTTGATTCGGAATTGAGCCGGCGCGTCCGCGATCTGGTGCGCCAGGATTTTGCGCCGCGGTTCGGGGAGCTCCAAGGCCAATGGGCGTCGCATCCGCTGTGGGATCAGCTCCGGCGGCTCGGCACGGAGCTATGGATCGACACCGGCGACATGGACGCGGCCGCGAAAATCTGGACGCGGGAATTTTCCGCCCTGACCACCAACAACACGCTCCTGAACAAGGAGATTCAAAAGGGCGCCTACGACGGCCTGATGGTTGAGGCCGCCAAGCTGCTGAAGGACTTCCCCCGCCTGACCGAGCGCGATCGGCGACTGGAGATGGCCTTCATTCTGAACGCCCGGCACGGCCTGCGGCTGGTGGAGCGGTTCGACGCGTACGTCTCCGTCGAGGAGCACACCGACCTGGCCATGGACGTCGAGGCGGCCGTGGCATACGCCCGGCGGTACTATGCGATATGTCCCCAGCGCTTCATCGTGAAGATTCCCTTCACGGCGGCCGGCCTGCTGGCCACGCGAAAACTGGCGGCCGAGGGAATTCCCGTCAACCACACGCTGGGTTTCTCGGCCCGCCAGAATTACGTGATTACCCTCATCGGCCGCCCGCAGTACGTCAACGTGTTCCTGGGCCGGCTGAACAGCTTCGTCGCCGACAACAAGCTGGGCGACGGCCTATACGTCGGCGAGAAGGCGACGCTGGCCTCCCAGGCCGCGGTCCGCCGGCTTCGAAAGGCCAAGGGAACACCGACGCGCCAGATTGCCGCCAGCTTTCGCCAGGGCCGGCAGGTGGGGGACTTGGCCGGCGTGGACGTGATGACCATCCCGCCCAATGTCGCCGCGGAGTTTCGCGACGCGGCCGGCGATCCCCAAAAAGTTCAGGATTGCACGGGACGCCAGTACGCCCCGAAGTTCGCTCCCCAGGCCGCCACGGCGGGATTGAACACGCTGTGGGACGTGGAGGACAAGCTCGTCGCCGCCGCCGAGGCGCTCCAGCAGGAGGACCTGGAGCACTTCACGCCCCAGGAGCTGATTCAGTTCTTTGCTCACCATGGCTGCGGGGATTTCCTGGTCGATTGGACGACGCAGCAGCGGGCGACCAGCGCCAAGGAAGGCAAGATCCCCCGCCTGGAGAATTGGAAGGACCTCCTGGCCGGCGGGCGCATCGGCCTAGACGCCCTGATCAATCTGGGCGGCCTGAGCAGCTTCACCGCCGACCAAAATGATATGGACCGCCGCGTCGCGGATGTCCTGAAAACGAGAAAATCGTCCTAGCCGTCGCGGTCACGCCACGTGCATTGGCCGGGGCACTGCCGCGTAGGCCGACAGGATCGCCTGGGCCAGCGGCAGCTTGGCCAGCAGGATAAGGATGTCCGGCAGCATGGACTTCAGCAGCACGGCGTCCCACGTGACCGGCCCTTGCCACTGCTGGATTGAAAACCAACCCATGCCCACCACGCCCACCAGCACCAAAGCGGCGTTGAGCAAGTACGCCGCCAAGGCTGTCCGCCGCCAGAAAAATAGCAGCGGCACCACCACAACGCTCAACGCACAGGAAACCGCCGGTACCGTGTTGAGCGCCTTGGCGGCGGGCGGATGAATCCGAAGGTGCAGTAGCAGCCCGCCGAGAGAGACCAGGAACATCACCAGGATCAGCATGCGAATTTCTTTTCGGGACATGAGGTGACTCCCATAGTTGGAGAAATGACGGGTTCTTTGCGGCCCATTATAGCACCCGTCCTTGCGGATAGTGGACCCAGCGGCGGGGGCGTTGTCAACCGGCCTAGAATGACACGCGAGGTTTGTGCGGCGGGCCGGATCTTGCGACGCCTCTTGCGGACGTTCGGCTGAAGGTTTAAGGTGAGTGCGAAACAGGCCCGTCAAGGAGCCCTGCGTCATGGCAAAAAGCGCCGGCCGCGTCAAGGTTTCCTGGCCTTGGGTTTCCCGGGTGCGGGGATTGATCGTGGAGCAATTCGCGGCGGACGTTTTCCCGATCCTGGAGCCTTCGCAACTGGAGGCGCTGCTGCCCGGCAAGATGCTGCGGACTCGCCTGGCCGGCCGGTGGATGGAGGCGGGGCTGCCGGCCGATCGGCGGACGGTGGAGGCCTGCTGTGCGGCCGTCGAGCTGGCGCACACCGGCAGCCTGTGCCACGACGACGTCATCGACGCCGGCCTGATCCGCCGGGCCGCCCCCACGCTGTGGCGGCAGACGGGCTGCTCGGCGGCCGTGCTGATCGGCGACGTCCTGGTCTGCCGGGCCATCGAACTGGTCCTGTCGGTCGAGGGCGGCCGACACGTGGCCTGCTTCCTGGCCAAGGTCCGCCAGACGGTGGCCGCCGAGGCCGAGCAGGAGTTGCTCCTTCGGAATCATTCCATCGACGAACCGACCTACCTCCGCCTGGCGCGGGGAAAGACCGGGGCGCTGTTTTCATTCGCGGCCAAGGTGTGCGGCGGGGCGGATGAGGCCCTGGCGGCCGCGCTGGAAGAAGCCGGCTACCGCATCGGCACGGCGTACCAATTGGCCGACGACCTGCTGGAC
>JBEKZI010000018.1:0-31219 GCA_049510055.1 Phycisphaerae bacterium
GCCCGAGGGGCCACTGACGACCACCACGTGCCCGGGGCCCTGCGGCATCGGTTCTTTTGGTTTTCTGTCTTTGCTCAAGCCGCACTCGCTGGGCGCCGGATTACTCGGCGTTCTGGACCTGCTCTTTGATGCGGTCCACGGCCGTCTTGATCTCCACCACCGTGCGGGCGATCCGCGTGTCGTTGGCCTTGGCGGCGATGGTGTTGGCCTCCCGCAGCATCTCCTGGGCGATGAAGTCCAGCTTCCTGCCGGCCGGCTCGGGCGACGAGACGGCCTGGCGGAACTGCTCCACGTGGCCGCGGAGGCGGGCGATTTCCTCGGCGATGTCGCACCGCTCGGCGAAAATCGCCACCTCGCGGGCCAGGTGCTCGGAATCCACCGCCACCTGCCCATTGTGGATCAGCTCCTTGACGCGGGCGACGAGACGCTCGTGATAGTCAGTCACCACCTGCGGGGCGTGCTTGGCCACCGTTTCAAGATTGTTCGTCACGACGTCGCATTGGCCCAGCAGGTCGTCGCGCAGGGCCTTGCCCTCGTGGCGGCGCATCTCGAGCATGGCGTCAGTGGCCTTCTGGACCAGCTTCAGCAGCCCCTGGCGGGTCGGCTCCAAGATTTCCTCCATCGGCGGCGGCTGGCAGACGCCTGGCAGGAGCATCAGCGAACCCAGGTCGATCCGCAGCGTGGGGTTGGCGTCGATCTCCAGGGGGCGAAGCTGCTCGATGTATTGGGCCAGCGCCGCCGTGTTGACGCGGTAGGCCGCTTGCTCGTCGGGAATCTTGACGTTGACGGTCACGACGACGCTGCCGCGCGTCACGGCGGCATGAATGATTTTCTCGATCTCCGTTTCGGCCCAGCTCAGCCCTTCCGGCGCCTTGATGACGGCCTTGAAGTAGCGGCTGTTCACCGAGCGGACCTCGACGGCGTACTCGACGCCGTCCACCTGGCCGTGGGCGGAACCAAATCCCGTCATCGATCGCAGCATGGCAGGCTCCTTACGGCGATTTCTTCGCCGGCGCCGCCTTAGGTGCCGGCACCGGCTTGGGCGCGGGCGCCGTCGTCGGCATTTTGATTCCAGTCTCTCCCGCCGCCGGACGGGTCGCCGACAAGGACGTGTATTCCACGCGGACCTCGGGGCTGTCCTTGTAGCCGCGGCGGAAGGCCTTGGCCCGCAGCGTCGCGCCGGGGCTGACGGTGACGGGGGTCTTCTGGTACAGCGGCGACTGCGCGGTCACCGGCATGTCGTCGGTGGTGTAGCGGATGTCAGCTTGGGGCGTTTCGCAGTACATCGTGATGCCGACCGGGCCGGCGATGGCCGCCTCGGCGGGGGTAAACTGCACCGTGGCCACCGTCATGGGCGCCGGTCGCAAGATCAGCGTCGCGACCACCGCCACCAGCACGAACAGGCCCGTCAGCACGATGGTCACCCACGTGAACACGTCGCCGGTCCGCGTGCCGAACGCGCTGCTGCTGCTCGTCCCGCCGAAGGCCGCGCCCAGCCCGCCGCCGCGCCCCTTTTGCAGGAGCACCACCACGATCAGCAGCAGGCAGATGACGATAAATAACGTCCCCAGAAAGGTGACCATGGATTTTCTCGCTTTTCTCGCCTTTTTCGCTTTCCGTCGTCGATGAACGCTTCCGCGTCGTCCTGTTCCTTACCTAAAAAATCTAAAAATCCTCGCCGCCCGGGCCGCCTACATCCCGGCCTTGACGATGACGGCGAAGTCCGCGGCGTTGAGGCTGGCGCCCCCCACCAGCGCGCCGTCCACGTCCTTTTGGCCCAGCAGCTCCGCCGCGTTGGAGGGCTTGACCGATCCGCCGTACTGGATGCGGATGGCCTCGGCCGTCGCGGCGTCGTAGGCCGTGGCGACCAGGCCGCGAATCATCGCGTGGACCTCCTGGGCCTGCTGCGGCGTCGCCGTCACGCCCGTGCCGATGGCCCAGACCGGTTCGTAGGCGATGGTCACCGCCCGGACGTGCTTGCGGTCCACGCCTTCCATACCGATCTTCACTTGCCGGCTGACCACGTCCGCCGTTCGAGCGGCCTTGCGCTCTTCCAGCAACTCGCCCACGCAGAAAATCACTTCCAGCCCGTCGGCCAGGGCCTTGAGGACCTTGCGGTTGATCGTCTCGTCGGTTTCGCCGATGACGTGCCGCCGCTCGCTGTGCCCCAGGATGACGTAGCGGCAGCCGACGTCCTTGAGCATCGCGCCGGAAATTTCTCCGGTGAACGCCCCATCGTTCTCGTAGAACATGTCCTGGGCGCCGGTGGCGATGCGGCTGCCCTTCAGCGCCGCGGCCACGTCGGCCAGATACACGAACGGCGGGCAGACGGCCAGGTCGACCGCCTCCAGCGAGCCGATCGAGGCGACCAGCTTGCGGGCCAGGTCCACCGCGGTCGCCCGCGAGGTATTCATCTTCCAGTTGCCGGCTACAAACGGCTTACGAGCCATAACGTTTCTCGTTTCTCTTTTCCTTTTGTCTTTGTGCCGCGGGGCCTTTTCGTTCTAGACCGCCTCGGTGGCGCGGGGGAAGCTGCCCAGAACGTGCAACTCGCCGCAATGCTCCTTGGCCTCGGCCAGGGCCTTGGTGAAATTGGCGTCCTGGGCGTGGCCCTCGGCGTCGACGAAGAAATAATACTCCCACTGGCGCCGCTTGGAGGGCCGAGTGTCGATGTTGGTCAGGTTGATGCCATGCTTGGAGAACACGTCCAGCACGGACGCCAGCGCGCCGGCCCGGTGCGCGGTGGTGAACATGACGGCGGTCTTGTCGTGGCCGGTGCGATTGGCCGGTGCGGTGGAAATCACGAAGAACCGCGTCAGGTTGTTGGAGTTGTCCTCGATGTTGGCGAAGACGATCTTGAGGTTGTACAGCTCAGCCGCCAGGCTGGATCCGATGGCGGCGTAGCCCTCCGTCGTGGCGGCCATCTCGGCGGCCTTGGAGCTACTAGCCACCGGCAGCAGTTCCACCTGCCTGAAGCTGCTGGAAAGCCACTGGCGGCACTGGGCGAAGATTTCCGGCTTGGAGGCGATGGTCTTGATCTTGGCCGGCGGACAGTTGGCCAGGAGGTTGTGATGGATCTCCACCATCACCTCGGCGCAGATGCACACGGGACTGTCGATGAAGCAGTCCAGCGTGTCCACCACGCCGCCGCCGATGGAATTTTCGATGGGGACCAGCCCCAAATCGCAATGGCCGCGGGCGACTTCTTCGAAGACCGCGCGGATGTCCGCCAGGGGACGGTACTCCACCGACGCGCCGAACTTCCGCTGGGCGGCCAGGTGGGAGAAACTGCCCTCCGGCCCCAGGTATCCGATCCGCAGCGGCCGCTCCAGGGCGAACGACCCGCTCATCATCTCGCGGTAGATGGCCTGGAGCGTCCGTTGAGGCAACGGGCCGCGGTTCAGCGACGCGATCCGCTTGAGCACGGCCTGCTCGCGGTCGGGGGCATAGATGGGCGTACCGTTGGCCTGCTTGGTCCTGCCGACCTGTACAACAACTCCGGCGCGCTCATTAAGAAGCTCGACGATCTTCTGATCCAGATCGTCAATTCTCTGCCTCAGCGCGGCCAGGTTGTCGGCATCGGACTTTTTGCCTTTGCCTTTGTCGTTTTTGCCGGCGGTTTTACCCATAGGTCCAATGGAACATCAGTTAGGGCGCCCTTGCCTAACGTGCGTGTAGCCCCGTTCTTGTACCGTCCGATCCCTAGAGGGTCAAGGCTTTTTGACCCGCCGCGACGCCGGGGGGATGGCGTCATCGAACCGCCCGGCGGCCAGGTCGCGGATAAAGGCTGCAAAGTCAGTGGCGACGTGCTTGGCGACGGCGGCAATAGCCGGGGGCGCCGACGGCATAGCCACGCCAAGTCCCACCCCCCGGATCAGCGACAGGTCGTTGATGTCATCGCCGACGGCGGCGATTCGCGAAGCCGGCACGGCCAGGCCCTGGGCGACGTATTGCACGGCCGTGAACTTATCGGCCCCGGTGGCGAAGGCCTCGACGATCGTCACGCCGTAGTTCGGCGCAAAGATACAGTGAACGTGGAGTTGCCCGCGGAACCGGTCCGCCAGCGTCGCGGCCAGCTCCCGTCCGCTTGCCGAGTCCACCACCGTGCTGATCCGCAGGATGGCGGGCAGGTTATCCGCCTCGGCCAGCCGCCGGACGTGGCGAATCTGGACGCTCATCTGGCTGAACCACCGCTGCTCGGCGGCGTCGCGGTTGGCGCCCTCGGTGAGGAAGTAATCCACGCCGGTCCGCCAGCGGTCGGTGATGGCCATGGCGCAGTAGCCGCTGTCCGCCAGGGCCTCGTCCAGACGGCAGGCCAGGTCGTGCGGGATGGGCCGGTGGCACAACGTTCGGCCGGTGTCGGGTTCGCTCACCAACGCCCCGCCGATCAATACCAGCGGCTCGAAAGGCGCCGTCAGGCGGAGCTGATTCCAGATGGGGATCGTCTCGACGTAGCTCCGCCCCGTCGCCAGGCACACGCGCAGTCCGGCGGACCTGGCGGCGGCGATGGCGGCGACCACGTCGCCCGGCACGATGCCGTCGCGCCCCACCAACGTACCGTCCACGTCCATGGCCAGGAATGCGTACTTCACGGTCGCCTTTCTAGTCGTGCAGATTGATCGCCGCCAGCGGCGTGGCCGACAGCAGGACCGTCTGGGCGTCCAGCGGTTGGTCGGCGGGGAACGCCACGAGGCAGGCATGGCTGCTATCGCTGGTCAGCGTGATGGCCCGCCGTGTAACGGCCTCGATGCCGGAGGGGGTATGCCGGTGCCCCAGCAGGAACAACTCCACGCCCAGCTCAGCCGCCAGAGCGTCGACCTGCTCGTCGGTCTGTCCCCGGCCCCAGGTCCATTCATAGGCCGCCCCGCCGCGGAGGAAGTCCTCCTGCAGGCGATAAGGACGGTGGAGGATCTCCGTTCCGGCGACCTTCATGCGGCGCGGCGAGGGCAGCGAGTGCGTGATCATCACGCCGTTGGGGCAGCGCACCGCCAAAGGCATGGAGACAATGAACTCGCCCACGGCTGCGAGGATTTCATCCCCTTCGCTGCCGAAGACAAACCGTGCACCGTCGGCAAAGGCCTGGCAGGAGGCCAGGCACCCTTCCTTGGCGATCTCCACGCCGGTGATCTGGGCCAGGTCATGGTTGCCCAGCACGAAGAGCACGTCCGCCGGCCGCTCCACCTTCAGCCGCACCGCCCGCAGGAGCAGCTCGATGCTGCGGTCATGGCCGCTCGCCTCGTCCGCCGGACCGTGGATGAGTTCCTGGAGGATCAGGCGGCGGGGGCGGCGCGACGGCCGGTCGAAATAGGAGAGAATTTTCGTCAGGGCCTGGCGGTTGCCGTGGACGTCGCCGGTGACGACGACGTCGCAGCCGCCCTCCAGGTCGACCACGTTGCCCCGCCGTCGACCGTCCTGGGTGTTCAGCGTGGCGGCTTGGCGGAAGATGTCCGCTACGGCGTTCGGCACTGGGGTGCGTCCTAGGAGGCGTTTTTCATCGTGTGGGCGATCAGGTCCAGCCGCGACACCACGTCGTTCATCGAAGCCGGCCGCTGGAGGGGGTTAGTCCGGGTGCATTCCGTGACCAGCCGGCTGAGCGGCAGCGGCACTTCGGGGTTCACTTCGTGCGGAGGGATGATGGCCTGGTCGATCATGATCTGCATGCCGCCCTTTTTGGGCAGGACGGTCGGAATCGCCTGGCCGGTCAGCGTCCAGTACAAGGCCGCGGCAAAATTGAACACGTCGGTCCTGGCGTCCAGCGGGCGACGGTACACCTGCTCGGGGGCGATAAAGTCCGGGGTGCCCTGAATCCGCAGCTTGGTGGTGCCCAGGGGGCAGCTTTGCCCCAGGTCGATGATCTTGACCTTGCCGTGGGAGGACACCAGGATGTTGTTGGGCTTCATGTCCGCGTGGACGAAGCCCTTGCTGTTCATGTAGGCCAGGGCCATGGCCACCTCATGGAAGATGTCCATGATGCGGGGGATGGACGTCGGGCGGGCCGCCTGGACGGTCGTCCCATCGCACAATTCCATGATCAGCTGGACCTCGCGGAGGCGCAGCCACTCCTTGACCTTGCGCAACCGATAAATCTTGCGGATGACGGGGTGGTCCAGCCGGCTGGCGACCTCATATTCGTTGATCGCCTGCTCCAGAAACCGGTAGTCGGCCAGGTGCTGCTTGACCACCCGTTTCAGCGCAAAGTATTGATTCGTCTGGCGATCACGGACCTGCCAGATCGTACTGCGAGCCCCGGTGCCCAGGAACTGAACAGCCTGGTAGCCAGGTATCTCCACCATCTGAGGAGTGCCATTCATCATCGGTTGAGCTAAAGCTTCAGCGTATGACGTATCAATGAGGCCTGATATCGTCATCTTAGCAAACTTTTTGCAGAGAGGTTGAATAAAAAAGTCAAGTTTTACAACCAGGCGGACAAAGGATATTTCGGCTTTCCGCGGCTTCTTTCTGCACCGCCATCATGACGATTCTTGGCTTATACTCCGGCCGGACGTATAATTTTGGACCCCTGAGGGGGCAAAACCATGGCTCCCAGCCATCGCAAGTCCATCCTGCTGACCGCCAAAGTGCTCCTGGCCGCCCTGCTGCTGGGGTGGGTGTTCTCGCAGGTCCATTGGCGGGACTACGCCGTGGACAAGGGCGGGAAAATCTATGCCGTCCTGGCTGAGCGGTCTGCCGGGCCAGGGCGGGTAGCGCAATTGGACGTCAGTTCCGGCCTGCTGTGGTGGCGGCATGCCCGGACCGCCCCGGCCGATGAGTTCCAGATGATCCCGGGGACGAACGAGGTCCGCCGGCCCGGCTTCTTCACGACGATCCGCAACCTCAAGCTTCCCCTGCTGGCCCTGGCCTTCGCCGTCTATCCGGGCAACCTGCTCATCATGGCCATCCGGTGGCGGCTGCTGCTCCGCGTGGTGGACATCCACATTACGCTGTGGGAGGCCATCCGCCTAACCTTTTTAGGCACATACTTTTCCATCGTGGTGCCCGGGACCGTCAGCGGCGACTTGGTGAAGGCCTATTACGTATCCAAGCACACCCCCGCCAAGGCCGCCGCGCTGGTCAGCGTGTTCATAGACCGGGCGATTGGGCTGACCGAATTGACGCTGATAGCCACCGTCATGCTGCTGATTGTTTCCTTGGGACACCTGACGCCCACGGAAACCCTCCGGACGCCAGCCATCCTGGTGCTGGTGATCGTGCTGGCGCTGATCGGCGCCTTTACCTTCCTGTTTGCCCCCTCCTTGCGCCGAGCGCTTCGGCTGGATAGGCTCTACCGCCGCCTGCCCCTGGCCCATCATTTCGATGTCGCCGGCCAAGCCCTCCGGCAATATCGCGGCAATATTCCCCGTCTGGTGGAAGCCGTAGGGATTACGCTCACCGGCCACATCGTCTGGATCGGCTCGCTCATCTTGATTGGAAAGAGCCTGTCCTTGGACACGCCTTGGTACAACTATTTCCTGTACGTACCGTTGATCTACACCATTGCCTCCATCCCCCTGACGCCGGGCGGATTGGGGTTGGTGGAGAAGTGCTTCGTGGTGTTTTTTGCCTCGGCCACGGTTTCCCCCAGCGAGGTGGTGGCCATGGCCTTGTTGTTCCGGATCGCGCCCATGTTCTGGTCGCTGCCGGGAGTGGTCGTTGCCGTCACAGGCGCAAGGGTTCCCGCGGCCAAGGCCATCCAGGCGGAACTGGGACTCCAAGATACCCCCACCGACCACGACGCCGCCTCCTAGCCCCTGGGTCCTACAGTATTATCTTCATGCCGTACACGGACTCGTACAACGTGTTAAGGAGCATGCCGAGGAAGAAGTCCAGCGCCAGGAGGGTCATGCAGGAGGCCACGAAGCTCTCGGTGCAGGCCTTGCCCACCCCGGCCGCCCCGGGCGCGCAGCGGAAGCCCTTGTAACAGCAAATCAGGCTGATGGCCGCCCCGAAAAAGATGCTCTTGACGGGCCCGTAGAACACGTCGAAGTAGCCGACCGTGTTGGCCGCGTGGCGCCAGAATTCCGCGCCGTTGACGCCGTAGATGTACACGCTGATCGCGTAGCCGCCCAGGATGCCCATGAAGTCGGCGTAGATCACCAGGATGGGGATCAGTAGCACGCAAGCCAGGAACCGCGGCACCACCAGCACGCGCAGGGGACTGGACCCCATGGCCGTAAGGGCGTCGATCTGTTCGGTGACGCGCATGGTGCCCAGCTCAGCCGTCAGCCCGCCCCCGACCCGCCCGGCCAGCATCACGCCCGTGAGCACCGGCCCCAGCTCCCGCAGCACCGAAAGGTTCACGATCGTGCCCATCTCGGCGGCCATGCCGAGCGACTTGAACTGCATCACCGTCTGCACGGCCAGCACCATGCCCACGAACGCGCCGGTGATCATCACCACGGGGATGCTCATCGTGCCAATGTCGAAGCACTGCACCCACATCAGGCGCAGGCCGCGCATGTGCCGGACGCCTTCTTTGACCCAGGCCAGCGACTGGCCGGAAAAAACGCAGAAGTCCCCGAAGTCCGCTATGTTGCGGACCGTTCGACGGCCAAGTTGAGCCAGCACTTCGAACATGTCGCTCCTGGAATTTCTAGGCCGCGGATCCGTCCGCGTCAACCACGCCGATCCGAAGGACGTTTTTCGTGCCGTCGGTGATCTTCACGCGATCGTCGATCCGCACCGGCAGGCACAGGACGATGCCGGCCTGATCCTGGATGCATAAGACAAATCGGCGAAGTGCACGCGGCAGCTTGAGGTCAGTCAGCAGCTTGCCTACCTTCCGCCGGCCGTCGCAGCCCAGCGGCCAGAAGGCGTCGCCTCGCTGCCGGGGACGGCACACAAGCGCCCCCTGGACGGCGTCGGCGTCCAGCCACTCCACATCGTGCCGGCCGGAGCGGCAATGGGCCTGGAAGGCCTGGCGGTCCAGCGGCGCTCGTTCGCACACAATCGCCCTACCGTCCGGCAGCACCGTTCGGCCGGGACATGCCAGCTCCACCGCTGGCCAGGAGGCGATGCCGTCCGGCTTGCCGACTGCCGAAGGCCCGGCGATGACCATCGTCCCGCCCTCAACGCGAGCGAGCCAACCGTCCGGCAGGTCCATCGCCGCCGGCTGGCCCGCCGACGCCATCGTTTCAAGCTGATGAAGATGCTCTGCCGTCACGGCGCGCATGGGAACGCCCATCCGCTCCAGCGCGATCCGAATGGCATAACGGCGAATCAACGGCGTCTCCGCCTCCAGAGCCGACAGATCCAAGAGGATTTGCCCTTGATGCGGGCCGGCGGATTTCTTGCGGGCCCGAGCCAACGCGGCCTCACCCAGGCAGCGCAGTTGTTCCTCCGTCTCCGCCGCGGTGGCGGCCAGGTGCCGAATGGCTTGATCCACTTGCGGATTGAGGCGGTCTCGCAGGAACGGCAGCAATTCGTTGCGGATGAAGTTCCGGCGGTAGGCCGTGTCGGCATTGCTGGCGTCTTCGCGCCACGTCAGGCCGATTCGCCGGCAGTAAGCCCCGGCCTCCGCCCGACGAATCGCCAACAGGGGGCGAATTAGTAAGACGCCGCCGCCTAGGGAACGGCTCGCCATCATGCCGGCCAGGCCTCGCAGGTGGCTGCCACGAAACAGGCGAAACAGCACCGTCTCCACCTGATCGTCGGCGTGATGGCCCACGGCCACGCAGGCGGCCCCGTGGCGTTGGGCGACTTGCCGCAGGAAGTCGTACCGCAGCCGCCGCCCCGTCTGTTCGATCCCCTGGCCACGGCGACGCGATTCGGCGGCCACGGAGCTGCGATGAATCTCGCACGGCAATCGCCACCGCTCGGCCAGTTCGGCTACGAAACGTTCGTCTTGGTCAGCCTGGGCGCGTAGGCCGTGGTTCAGATGCGCCACGACCAGCGTGTACTGCCGGCCGGGGCGACCGCTCAGTTCGCGCAGGGCCGCCAGCAGCGCCACGCTGTCGGCCCCGCCGGAAACGCCCACCACCACCGTCGCCCGCGGCGGAATCAGTCCGCCGGCGTCGATGGCGGCGGCTATCGACTGCACGAAAGGATCCAGTGGGCTGTCGTTGCGATCCACGGTCATGCCTTATCTCTTGTCAACGCGGCGGGCAGCTTATAGTATCACCCCAATCACCTCGGGAAAACCCAATGAGACCCATCCCACACGCCAGGCACGCCGCCGCCGTTGTTGTGTTCGTGGGGGTGGCTGCTTTCTACGGCGTCTTGGCCGCGATAGACCCTGACCCCTCGGACTGTCAGGTTTCCCTGGCGACGGCCGCCCTCAAGGCCGCCGACCCGAGCTTATTCCCGGCGGATCCTCTGTTCGGCCGCCCCGCGTCGGTTTTGTCGATCAGCCCGGTCTTCGTGGACAACCTTCGCCTCCTGTGGCCTAAGGTCGGAGGCGATCCCCTCCTGCCGCTGCGGCTGCTGGTCGGGCCGCTGGTCCTGCTCTACGGACTCAGCATGTACGCGCTGCTTTACCGCCAGTGCCAAAGCTGGTCGATTGCGGCGTTCGTGGCCGTGCTGAGCACTGTCGTGATCGAGGCGCTGGGCGGTTCGGCCTGGGGAATCGGCACGCTGGCCTCCGGCAGTCCCGCCGGATTGACCATGGCCCTGACGCCCCTGATCGTCCTGGCCCTGTTGGACACCGTCGATCAATCGGCCCCCGTGTGGCGCCTGTTGGTGATTTTCCTGCTGGTGGGGCTGCTGGGGCGATTCGATTCCGACTGGACCATTAATATGGCGCTCGTCCTGGCCGGCGTCTACGTGGCCCGGCAACGATTCACCCCCATCGCCTACCTGACGGCTGCGGCCTGCCTTGTTTTAGCCGTCGCCGTGGCCCTGCCCCAAATCTCCCTGGGCGTCAACGCCCGCCTGATCGCCTCCAGCGGAGCCGAGTCGGCACGATCCATCGGCCGCCTGCTGCGCGAAGGAGACGGAGCCCTCCTGTATCCTCAGGCGATGCGGGCGCTGCCGGAATGGCTGCTGTGGGCGGTTCCCCTGGCCATACCCACCCTGGTGGTGCTTTCCCAGGTGGACCGGTTTCGCGTGCCTTTCGTGGGATTCTGGGTGGCCTTCGCCGTCTCCGCCGCGACGGTGGCGCTGGTGTTTCAGACCGCCAGCCAACTGGTCGGCCTGGCCACGGGCATGATTCCGCCGCTGATCGGCTTCGTGCAGGCGTCCTGTTTCCTGATGCTGCCGCTGTACGCCCTGTTCGCCCAGGCCTTGACCAGTCTGTTCCGCCTGACTCGCGGCCACTACGGCCTGATGCGGGCCGCCTGCACGGTGGCGGCGGTGGCCTGGCTGCTGCCTTCCGCCAATCTCGGTCCGGCCCGGCGAGCCACCTACGACGCCGCGTCGGTCCTGTTGAGCGAGGAAAACAAGCCCCGCCGGCTCCGAAAACTTCTGGAAACCGCCTCCCGCGACGCCGAACTCCAAGCCATCGCCCGCTGGGCGGAGTCCCACACGCCTCCCGACGCCGTTTTCCTGACGGATCGCAGCGACTTCCGCTTGTTGTCGCATCGGGCGATCGTGGCGGGAGAAGGCGACGGGTGCGCCCTGCGTTTCGGCAATCTCTCGCTTCTGGCGGACTGGCAGCAGCGGTTGGCACATCAAAATCAACTGTTGCACCCCGTTTCGGGCAAGGCGGATCCCGCCGCGATCAGCCAATTCGTCGGAGAGCTGTCCAGCCGGGAGCCCTTCACCAACACCAACGGCAACGGCAGCGCCTGGTATATTTTGCTCTCCGTCTCAGCCGCCCCCGAAGGCAGCTCGATCCTGACCGAACAGACCTCTGGAGATTGGGGCAAGTTTTATAAGGTGTACTGCATAAAATGATCGATAAAGATGAGGGGCGGACGAAGTCCGGCCCATCGCCCGGCGCAACATCCCATGCAGTACACCAGGAGAACAACGATGAAATGCGCTGCCATCTTAATGTGCGTCGCAGGAGTCGCCCTGTGCGGTAATGGTTGTACCGGCCGCGCCATTTCGGAAGGCCTAGGCGAAGTCAAGGGCGCCACGGGGTTGGTCATGCCCATTCAGCCGGCTTCGACGGCGGCGAATCGAGATGAATTAGCCGACTACCACGATTTTAAATTGGGCGAGATTACGGACGACATCGGCGGCCGCGTGCCGAGGGATTTCCGCTTCCTGCTCCGCGAAGAGTTCGCCAGGCAATTGGCCGCCAAGAAACTGCCTTCCGAACGGCGCGGCAAGACGCTCCTGATCCGCGGGTCCATCGTGCACTATGAGGACGCGGGCCACGTGGGCATGTTCCTCAGCCCTCTGGAGGAAGTGATCTGCCGCACGGAATTCGTGGATGCCCATACGGGCCGCGTCCTGGCCGTCGCCAATTGCATCGGACGCACGGAGACCACATTGCAGCTCGGCCCCAAAACCAAGGCCGAAGGCCTGGCCAAAGCCTTTGTCAGTTGGATCGACAAACGGTATCCTACAACCGGTCGCAGCGGCGACGAGGGCGACTAGCGACCCTGTTTCGAAAGGACTTTCATGCGACAGGTCTGGATGTGCGTGATGTGGGCGGGCGTGGTTTTCGGTTGCAACGAAGCCTTCCCGCCGGTCCGTTCTGCTTCTCCCGGAACTCCCACTCCCGCCAGCGGTCCTGCCCCCGCCGTGATGGCCTATGTAGGCGGCCAGCCGATCTACATGAGCGAACTGAATGATCTGCTGGTCCGCTCCTACGGCCTGCCGATGGCGTATCAGCTCATTGCCAGCGAACTGGTCATCCAGGCGGCCGAGGCCAAGGGCATCACCGTCACCGACCGCGAGGTCCAGGAAGAACACGACCGGACGGTGACGGAAATGTTCAGCCAGGCGGATCGCAGCGAGCAGCGCGAGCAACTGTTGAACGAGTTGCTGCGACAGCGAAACATGTCCTACAGACAATGGCAGATGGTCATGCGCCGCAACGCGCTGCTGCGCAAGCTCGTCGAGCCTCGCGTGACCGTCACCCCCGAGGACGTGGCCAAGGAATTCGCCGTCCAGTACGGCCAAAAGATTCAGGTGCGGCACATCCAGGTCACGTCGCTCGCCGCCGCCGACGATGTCCGCAAGCAATTGAAGGACGGCGCGGACTTTGCCGAACTGGCCCGCCGCGTGTCCGTGAACCCCTCCGCCGCCGAGGGCGGGTTGCTGCCGCCCATCGGCCGGGACAGCACCAACCTGCCGCCGGCCATTGTCGAGGCCGCGATGTCGCTGAAACAGGTAGGACAGATCACCGACCCCATCCAGGTCGACACGGCCTTCCACATCCTGAAGCTGGAGAAGATCATCGAGCCGCAGAACGTGAAGCTCGACGACGTGAAGGACAAGCTCACCCAGAACCTCCGCAACCGTCGCCTGAGGATAGAGTCGCAGAAGCTGCTCCAGGAGCTCATCCAGGCCGCCAAGGACGGCAAGAGCATCCAGTACGCCGACCCGGTCCTCAAGGCCCAGTTCCAAGCCGCCCTGGAACAGGCCAAACAGCAATGAAGACCGGCCCAAGGCGTGGAAGTGTTCCGTCGATTCGGCTAGCATGACGGCATGCTTCGGCGGTGTTATGGCACGTTTACCGGCGGGATCGATCTGCCCGACCAGAAGTCGGCGACGCTGAATCGTTCCATCACTCCGGCCCCCCGACCCTCGCGGCTGCTGGTGCCGCTGGGCCCCTGCGGCGGGCCGACCGCCAAGCCGCTGGTCGCCCCCGGCCAGGCGGTCGAAGCGGGACAGATGTTGGCCCGAGCCGCCGGCGGCGACGCCATGGACGTCTTTGCGCCGCTGGCGGGAAAGGTAGCCTCCCTGGACGCCGTGGCCGCCGTCGCCGGACCTTACGGCTTCCTGGCCAATGCCGCCATCGAGCTGACGGACCTGGGCGAGTGTCCCGCCCCGGCCTCGCCGGCCACCCACGAAAACTGGATCGATTGTCCGACGGACGCCCTGATGCAGCAGCTTCGTCAAGGCGGGCTGACGACCCATCGCCGCCCCGTCGAGCCGCTGGCAACGTGGCTTAACAAAGCCGCCGCCACCCGCTGCGACGTCCTGATCGCCAACGCCGTCGAGGGCCAGCCGTACGTCACCGCCGACCACCGGTTGCTGACGGAACACGGAGCGGACGTCGTCGCGGGCCTGGTGATCCTGGCCAGGGTCCTGGGCATCACGAAGGTGTTGCTGGCCGTGGACTATCGCCGGACGGGCAGCTACCAGAGCCTGGCGCAAGCCGCCCACAGTTGGGACGTCGCCACCATCGCCCTGCCCCACAAGTATCCCATCGGCGCCGACGCCGTGCTGGTCCACTTGCTGGCCCGCCGGCAGGTCCCTCCGGGCGGTACAGCGACGGACGTCGCGGCCGCCGTGATCGACCCGGCCAGCTGCTGCGCCGTCTTCCGCTGGATCGTTTACAAGCAACGGGCCACCCATCGCGTGGTCACCGTGGCCGGTGAGCAGGCCGGCCGGCACGAAAACTTCTGGACGCCGCTGGGTTACCCTTGCGCGGAACTGGCCCGCAGAACCGCCCCGTCCGAAGCCGGCGCCGCCAGGGCGCCCTCGGCCAGCGTGGTCGAACCGATCATCCACGGCGGGCCGATGGTCGGACTGCGATGCCATGCCATGGCGGTGGTCACGCCGGCCACCAACGCCCTCTTGGCCATCGACGAGGCGCCTCAGGCCTCGCCGACAACGTGCATCCGCTGCGGGTGGTGCACCGACCACTGCCCGGCGCGGCTGAACGTGGCCATCCTCAATGACGATTTCGAGTTGTCGAGGGTGAACCATGCCTGCCGCCTGAGGGTGGCTGCTTGCGTGGAGTGCGGCGTGTGCAGCTACGTCTGCCCGGCCCGGCTGCCGCTGACGGAGCGCGTCAAACAACTCAAGCAGGCCGCGGCCCGGCCGCTTCCGGTGGAGGGAACATGACGACGGACCGGACCACAGCTCAGCCCGCCCCGCCCCACGCCGCCGCGGTGCCGAGCTACCTTATCAGCAACGCCCCTTTCCTGCATTCCCTGGAACCGGCCCGGACCATCTACATCGTCACGCAGGTCGCCGCGTGCGGACCGCTGGTGGCGGGGCTGGTCTTCTTCGGTTGGCGAGCGGCGATCGTGGCCGCCCTGGCCATCGTCTCCTGCGCCGTCGTGGAGAAGGCCTATTACCGCTGCACGTACACCCCCGCCCTGCTGGGCCGCTCGCACGCCTACCTGACGGGTCTGCTGCTGGCCCTGACGCTGCCGCCGTTCGTGCCCTGGTACGTGCCGATCCTGGCGGCCGTGTTCGCGATCGTCGTTGGCAAGGCCATCTTCGGCGGCGTGGGACATTTCCTCTGGCAGCCGGCGCTGATCGGCAGGCTGGCCGTGGCCGTGATGTTCCCCGCGACGATGAACCCCACCGCCTGGCCGGTGCTGGCGCCCAATAAATTGCTGGTGGGCGACGTGCGACAGTCCCGCCCGATGGAGAACTACCGCCGATGGTCCGCCCAGCCCGCCCCGCCGGGAGCGGACGCCTTCGCCCTGCCCCGCCCGACGACAATTCTGGGCGGCTTGACGACCGGCGCGGAGCCCGCCTTTTCCGGCCTGGCGACCAAGCCGGAAAACGCCCCGCCGAATAAGGGCCTGGCCCTGATGCGCATGCCGCCGCTGACCGACCTGTTCTACGGCGCCACGCCCGGCGGCATCGGCGAGACGTGCTCCATTGCGATCGTCCTGGCTGCCGTGTACCTGATTTATCGCGGCTACGTGAAATGGCAATTGCCGGTTGCGATTGTCCTGTCGGCGGCGGCCGTGGTGGCCGTGGCGCCCATCCGCCTAGCCGGAGCGGGACAGGAGGTCCGCACCGTCTGGCTGCCGCTGCTGGCGGAGGGCTCCGACGCGGGGCTGACCTACGTCTGCTACCAGCTCTTCAGCGGGGAACTTTTACTGGCGGCCGTGTTCATGGCCACGGAAATGACCAGCCGCCCGGTCACCACCGGCGGCCAGGTGATCTTCGGCGTCGGCTGCGGGACCGTCGGTGCGTTGCTGAAGCTCTACCTCCAGGTCCCCATCCCCTTCTACATGGGCGTGCTGGCCATGAACACCTTCACGCCCGCCATCGACTCCTTCTGGCGGCCCCGCGTGCTCGGCCAAAAGCGATTCCGCTTGCCACCACCGAAAATCGCGAGTCGCGGATCGCGAATCGCGGATTAACCCCAACATCTCTTACTCGTCCGCTTTTTCGTCGTCGGTCTCGGTTGGACGCTTCAGGGCCGCCAGACCCGCGCCGGCGGCAACGCACAGCAGCGGCGTAATCGGCAGGCGGTATCGCGGCAGGCCGAAGGGCCCCGGCAGCAGCACCGACACGATCACCAACACCACCAGCAACCATACCTCTTTGGGAATCCTATGCCGCCCCGCCTGAATCACGCACAGCAGCGCCCCAAGGTATTGCACGGCCGTGGCGATCAGCAACGGCGCGGCCACCATCATGGCCGTCGTGTGGCCGCCGAAATAATGCCGCACCGCCGCCACGATCCCCTGCGTGTGCAGCACGTCCAGGGTGCCGCGCTCGCCGGTAGTCAGGCCGACCGTCTGGAGCACGTCCGTCGCCGCCGGCAGGAAGACGCCCAGGCACCCCACCATGTGGATGCGGGCGTACAGCCACGGATTTTCCGACAGGATGCGAATAGCCTCCCGCCGGCGGGCGTCGGCGGCTTGGCCCGGCGTCTTAGCGGCGTTGGCGGCCTCGTCGGTCTCCGCCATCATCGCCCGAGCCTTGTCGGGAGAGATGTGCTCGGTGGCGGCGAGCACCTCCGGGGCGGCGAAGTAGTACATGGCGTCGCTGGTTTGGGTGGAAAAGCCGCGATAGTCGGCCACGATCATATTGCGGACTACCCACGGCGCTGCGCAGAGGCCGACGATGCCCGCCATCGCCGCCGCCTTCAGCAGCCGCCGCTCGCCGCCGACCAGCAGCAACATAACCGCCGCCACGGCCGCCATGATCAGCCCCACCGGCCGAATATAGCACGCCGCCCCCAACACCAGCGCCGAGGCGATCAGCGCCCACACCCGGCCATGCCGCACGCAATGCACCAGCAGCAGGACCGCCAGGATGAACAGGAACGCATACACGCTATCCGAGAGGATGCGCAGCGACGACGCCACCACCAGCGGCTCGACGGCCTGCAACGCCGCGGCGATCAGCCCCGCTCGATCGCCGGCCAGCATCCAGCCCAACAGGAACGTCAGGTACACCGTCACCACGTCCAGGGCCACCTGAAGCACCAGCACCGCCCGCCACCAGAACTCGCCCCACGGTGTGGAAAAGGCCAGCAGCAGCGGATAGCCGGGCGTGCGGAAGATTTCCGGCTCGCCCTCGCGCTGGAAGGTCCCCTGCTCCACCAGCGAATGCGACAGTTGGATGTAGGCCTGGGAGTCCGGCGTGTAGATGCGTTGCTCGCCGTCCTTCCACAGTAAGGCGAGCAGCCCGCCCCGAATAAGCACGGCTACCAGAAGAATGATGTAGAGCGTTCCTGTCTTCATGGCGGCGTATCGTAAGCGGGCACAAGGCGAGATACAACCGCCCGGCCGGCGAGGTTAGAATGCCCCCGTGAGCGAATTGAAGGTCAGCGAGATCTTCTTGAGCATCCAGGGCGAGGGCGGCGCGGCGGGCTTGCCGTGCGTCATCGTCCGCCTGGCCGGGTGTAACCTCCGTTGCGACTGGTGCGACACGGCCTACGCCCAGCAAGGCGGCCAGGCGATGGGCATCGAAAAAATTCTCGCCCGCGTGGAGCAATTCCCCTGCCGGCGGGTGGAGGTCACCGGCGGGGAGCCGCTGCTCCAACCGGCCGCCCTGGAACTGCTGACGGCCCTGTGCGATCGCGGCCGGACGGTGCTGCTGGAGACCAACGGCTCGCAGGATATTTCCGCCGTCGATTCCCGCGTGGTGAAGATTGTGGACTTCAAGTGCCCTTCCAGCGGCCAGCAGGACGCCAACCGCTGGTCGAACGTTGCGGCCTTGGCGCCGCGCGACGAGGTCAAGTTCGTCCTGGCCGACCGGGCCGATTACGATTACGCCAAGGAGAAACTGGCCGCCTGCAATCTGCGCGGCCGCTGCACGGTGATTTTCTCCCCCGTCTTCGGCCGGCTGGACTCCGCCGAGCTGGCCCGGTGGATCCTGGCCGACGGCTTGGACGTGCGCCTGGGGCTGCAATTGCACAAGATCATCTGGCCAGGGCGGGACCGCGGCGTGTAGCATTCTTTGGAAAGAGCTGTCACAAAATCGGAGGGACGCGTTTCATCGCGTCCGGTTTGTTGAGGATTCATGAAGCCCCGCCCGTCAGGGCGGGAATGTCGCGAAAGTTTGATTGACGGCACTATCCCCGTGCTCACGCACGGGGCTTCAAGAGACATAAGGGAAGGTTAGAACCATGGAAGCCGAGGTCATCAAGACGTTCCAATTCGAGGCCGCCCACAGTCTGCCCAACGTCCCCGCCGGCCACAAGTGCCGCAACATCCACGGTCACAGCTATCGCGTGGACGTGCACGTGACCGGCCCGGTGGACCAGCGCAGCGGATGGGTGATCGACTTCGGCGAGGTGGTCCGCGTGGTCGCCCCCATCATCGCCGAGCTGGACCATCGGCTGCTGAACGACGTGCCGGGCTTGGCCAATTCCACGGCTGAGAACATCGGCCGCTACCTGTTCGAACGCATCTCCCCCGCCCTGCCGAATCTGGCGGCCATGACGGTGTGGGAGTCCGAAACGTCGCGGGCGGTGTACCGCGGCAAGTGAACTGAGGCAGAGGCACCGCCAGGAATCAATCCACTTCGATATCCAGCGAGATGTCCACGGCCGCGGCGGAGTGGGTCAGCGCGCCGACGGCGATGCGCTCCACGCCGGCCTCGGCCACCGCGCGGACGTTGGCCAGCGTGATGCCGCCGGAGGCCTCCAGACCCAGGGCGTCTTTCAGCCCGGCCTTGTCGCGCAAGGCGACGGCCTTGCGAAGCTGATCCAGCGGCATGTTGTCCAGCAGGATGATGTCCACCGGCAGCGCCAGGGCCCCCTGGAATTGTTCCAGCGTGTCCACCTCCAGCTCGACGAACGCCCCCTCGCCCAGGTACGGCCGGACGCGTTCCAGCTCCTGGCCCAGGGCGGTGATGGGATTCTTGCCCTCGGCCTTGGCCAGCACGGCCAGGTGGTTGTCCTTGACCAGCACCGCGTCGTACAGGCCCTTGCGGTGGTTCCTGCCGCCGCCGGCGCGGACGGCGTACTTCTCCAGGTCGCGCCAGCCGGGGGTGGTCTTTCGCGTGTCATAGATTCCCGCGCCGGTGCCCTCGACGGCCTTGACGAACTCCCGCGTGGTGGTGGCCACGCCGCAGAGGCGCTGGAGAAAGTTCAGCGCCACGCGTTCGGCGGCCATCATGCCGCGGGCCGGACCGCGCCACTCGGCCAGCACCGCGCCGGCGGCGACCTCCTGGCCGTCGGCGACGATCTCCCGCGTGCGAAGCTCGCCGTCATAGGCCGCCGCGATCGGCTCCAGCAGCGACACGCCGCAAATAGTCGCCGGCTGGCGGGCGACAAAACGCCCCGTGGCGTGCACCTCCGGCGGCAGGATGACGCTGGTGACGTCGCCACTGTCGCCGAGGTCCTCCTGGCGGGCCATTTCCAAAAGCCGCCAGAGGTTCTCCCGCTCACGCTTGCCCGGTATGGCCGCCATAGCTGTTCCCTCAATCGACGCGGCCAAGCATACCCGATCCGCCCGCGGCGGAAAAGTGCCCCTTGTCACCTGCCATACCGAGTGGTATGGTGTCCAAACATGCTGCGGCACGTCAGGGCCGTGGGGACTATCTAATCCGAACAGATGTGACAACGTGTACCCCTGGATCCGCAGTCAGGGCCGAGGCACTGTGCGCAACCAGCTTCCGGTCCCATGCTTGTGTAACCGTGTGTCGTGCCTCCAGATCACGCGTGGTCCAGACAGCCCAAGAAGACGCTTTGTTTGGCAGCCACACACAGTACTCGGCAGCAGGTACGACAAGAAAGGACGAATTATGAACGCAGCAGGATGGACAGCACTTGGCACATGGGTGTTGGTTGTCGGCACATTAGCTGCTGTGTATTGGCAAGTGCGCCAGCAAAGAGAAATAAACTCGGCTAACACAGTAATGCTTCTACATGATCGGTTCGAATCGTCACTAATGCGAAACCAGAGAAAGCAACTGTGTCTGACTCTGAAGATGGGAAAGTGGATCGACCAGAGAGACGACGAGGTCCTTGTCTTCCTCGAGACTCTAGGGCTTCTGACTCGTCAAAGAATACTCAATGAGGATATGGTGTGGAGCGAATTCTGCTGGGAAGTGGTCAGGTACTATGCTGCATTGACGAGAGACCGAAATCAGATCACCCATTTGCGCGAGGCCTCACATGACAAGACGCTTTATGCGGAATTCGAGTGGCTGAGCAACAGGCTCCTGGAGCTTGACTGTTTGCAACGCGAAGTCAGCAGGGAGGTGGTGATACCGAACCAGGCTGAGATTAGCAACTTCTTGGATGATGAAATTGCGCTGGTTCCATAAGCGCACAAGCCCCCCAGTAGCCATCTGGAGCATAAAGGAAATCTGTAGACCAGTCCACAAGAACTCAACTGTGGCGTTATCAGCGACCAGCCTTTGGCGCGTCCCCACATCGTGATCCTCCTCCCTTAATGCCGATACTCCCGACAGGCTTGTGTTCGCTTATCCCAACTGGGGCCGCCAACGCGGATTGCCTGAAGGTGCCGACACGGTATTTTAAGCAATCCTTGCCTTCCGGCGGAAAAGTGCCCCTTGCCTGCCGGCTCAACCGGCGGTATGATGCTTTATCGCTAAAATGCTTTGGCACTTTAGCGAGCTTCAGTGATAAAACCCCTCGGCCGGGGAGCGGTCATGAAGCGACTGCTGAGCGGCAGACAAGTGGCGACGGCTCTGGACCATCTGTGCAAGGCCACTATTTCGCAATTGCCCCCTGATCCTCGCATCGCGGTCATCGGCATGCGCACGCGCGGGCAGGTGCTGGCCGAGCGGCTCATCAAACGCCTGCGGGCGGAAAAGCCCACGCTTCGCATCGACCGCGGCGTGCTGGACATCACCTTCTACCGCGACGACCTGGCCCGCCAGCGCGGCGCGCCGGTGGTCCGCGCGACGGAGATCGACTTCGACCTGGACGACGCCTGGGTGCTGCTGGTGGACGACGTGCTCCAGACCGGCCGGAGTATCCGCGCCGCCCTGGACGCCCTGATGGACCTGGGCCGGCCCCGCGTCGTGCGCCTGGCCGTGCTGGTCGACCGCGGCGACCGCGAGCTGCCCATCGTGGCGGACTTCATCGGCAAACGTCTGAAGGCCAAGAGCACCGACCGAATCCAAGTCAAACTCAAGGAAACCGATGGCGAAGACGGCGTCTTCATCATCCCGGCGTCGGCGAGCTGAGTCGGACCGGGCGTCGGACGCCCCCGCTCGGCAGCCTCGCCCATTTCTGTGGACGCGCAAGGACCTGCTGGGCATGGACGAGTTGTCGGCCCAGGAGATCGTGCACCTCTTGGACACGGCCGAGAGCTTCAAGGAAGTCTCCACTCGCTCGATCAAGAAAGTTCCGGCCCTGCGCGGCAAGGTGGTGGCGCTGCTGTTCTTCGAGGACTCGACGCGCACGCGGATGAGCTTCGAGCTGGCCGCCAGCCGCCTGTCCGCCGACGTGCTGCTGTTCTCCTCGCACGGCTCCTCGGTGACCAAGGGCGAGACCACGCTGGACACCGCCCGGAACATCGAGGCCATGGGCGTGGACATCTTCGTCATCCGCCACAGCCAAAGCGGCGCCCCGCACATGCTGGCCCGGCGCCTGGCCGCTTCGGTGGTCAACGCCGGCGACGGCCAGCACGAGCACCCCACGCAGGCGCTGCTGGACATCTTCACCATCCGCCAGCGCCTCGGAAACGTGGAAGGGCTGAAGGTCGCCATCGTCGGCGACATCGCCCACAGCCGCGTGGCCCGCAGTAACATCCTGGGCCTGCGCAAGCTGGGGGCGCACGTGGTGGTCGTCGGCCCGCCGACGCTCGTGCCCTCGGCCATCCGCGCCATGGGCTGCCAGATCAGCCACAGCCTGGACGACGTGCTGGGCGAGGTGGACGTCGTCAACATGCTGCGGATCCAGTTCGAGCGGTTCAGCAGCAACCAGTTCCCCTCGGTCCGCGAATACAGCCGCCTGTACGGCATGAACAGCCAGCGGCTCAAGCGGTGCAAGAAAAACGTGCTCATCATGCACCCCGGGCCCATCAACCGCGGCGTGGAACTGACGAGCGACGTGGCCGACGGACCCAATAGCTGCATCCTCCAGCAGGTGACCAACGGCCTGGCCATCCGCATGGCCGTGCTGTACCTGGTCAGCCAGGGGAGGCAATGAACGACATCCTCATCAAAAACGGGCGGGTGATTGACCCGGCCAGCGGGCGGGACGAAGTGGCCGACGTGGCCATCGCCCGCGGCAAGATCGTCCGCGTGGGCAAGATCAAGGCCGCCGCGCGGCAGACGATCGACGCCAAGGGCTGTATCGTCTGCCCCGGCTTGATCGACGTGCATGTCCACTGCCGCGAGCCCGGCCACGAGGAGGAGGAGACCATCGCCACCGCCTCGGCCGCGGCCGTGGCGGGCGGCTTTACGACCATCGTGGCCATGCCCAACACGCACCCGCCGATGGACAACGAGACGGCCGTCCTGTACGTGCTCCAGCGGGCCGCCGAGGCGGGGCTGGCGCGGGTGCTGCCCGTCGGCTGCATCACCAAGGGCCGCGAGGGCAAGGAACTGGCCGAGATGGGCTCGATGGTGGACGCCGGGGCGGTGGCCTTCAGCGACGACGGCGACGGCGTCGCCAGCAGCGAGCTCATGCACCGGGCCCTTCAGTACGCCGCCATGCTCGGCGTGCCGCTGATGCAGCACTGTCAGGACGGCGCCCTGGCCGGCGTGATGAACAGCGGCGAGGTGGCCGTGCGGCTGGGACTGGGCGGCATTCCCACCTCGGCCGAGCAGATCATGCTGCGGCGCGACTTGGAGCTGGTGGAGCGGGTCGGCGCCCGCTACCACGTGCAGCACGTGACCTCCGCCGGCAGCGTGGAGCTGGTTCGCGACGCCAAGGTCCGCCGCCTGCCCGTCACGGCCGAGGCCACGCCGCATCACCTGCTGCTGACCGACGTGGGGTGCAGCAGCTACGATCCCAATTACAAGGTCAACCCGCCGCTGCGGTCGGCCGCCGACGTGGAGGCCCTGCGGGCGGGCGTGGCCGACGGCACAATCGACTGCCTGGCCACCGATCACGCCCCGCACGCCCAGGAGGAAAAGGAGCTGGAGTTCGGCCTGGCGGCCTTCGGCATCGTCGGCCTGGAGTGCGCGGTGGGGCTGTACGCCAAGGCGCTGGTACAGACGAAACTGATGGATTGGCCCGGCCTGATCGAGCGGATGACCCTCGGCCCGGCGCGGGCCATCGGCCGGCCGCTGGGCACGCTGGCCGCCGGCGCCGCCGCCGACGTGACCCTCATCGACTCCAAGGCCCGCTGGACGGTGGACACCGGCAAGTTCCGCTCCCGCAGCCGCAATTGCCCCTACGACGGCTGGAAGCTTGTGGGCAGGCCCGTGACCACCATCGTCGGCGGGCAGGTGAAGTTTTCTCTCTAGACTCCAGGGGACGGACGGGGCAGAGTGGGCACTACCTCAAGAAGAAGATCACCGTCACCAGCAGGAACAGCGGAATCAGTATCGCGACGCTGTAGAGCATGTAGCCGAAGAAGCTGGGCATTCTGATCCCGCGCTGCTCGGCGATGGTCTTGACCATGAAATTGGGCCCGTTGCCGATGTACGTGTTGGCGCCCATGAAGACCGCTCCCAGGCTCAGTGCGGCCAGCAGGTCCGTGCGGATGAAGTTGCCGCCCAGCAGTTGCAGGATGCCGGGCCCGCTGGCGTGGGTGAGCGAATCGGCAATCTGGAAGAACACCAGATACGTCGGGGCGTTGTCCAGGAAGCTGCTGAGCCCGCCTGCCGCCCAGAAGAACTGCCAGGGGTGGGTCAATCCCAGCGAGGGGCCCTTGGCGTAAAGAAGCTCCAGCGGCGCCTGCATCGTGATGAAAATGCCCAGGAACAAGGCCGCCACTTCCGCCATGGCGGAGAACGTGAACTGGTTGGCCCGGCGAATATCTCGTGGCGTGGTGGCCAGGCTCAAGGCCGCCAGGGCCAGCAGGACCGCCTCACGCAGATGAGCGGGAACGACGAACGACGGCACGAGCGCAAACGATTTGCCTGGAATCAGCAATCCCGCCGCCAGCACCACGCCCAGCAGATAGATGAAGTTTCTCTTGCCCTTCAAGGCCAGCGGCCGGCGGGTGGCCTCGTCGATCTCGATGTCCTCGGGCTTCTCCCGGCGATACGCGATGCAATCCCAAACATAATAGATGAGCACCAGCACGGCCGTCGTGAACGCCCAGGGAAGGGCCAATCGCAGCGTCCAGAGGAACGGCACGCCTCGCAGATACCCCAGGAACAAGGGCGGGTCACCGATGGGCAGCAGGCAGCCGCCGATGTTGCACACGATGATGATGAAGAAAATGACCGTGTGGCGGACGTGCCGGCGTTCGGCGTTTGTGTCCAGCAGCGGCCGAATGAGCAGCATGGCCGCCCCGGTGGTGCCGATGAAGCTGGCCAGGATGCCGCCGATGGTCAGGAACGCCGCATTGGTCCGCGGATGGGCCGGCAAGTCCCCTTCCAGACGAATGCCTCCGCTGATCGTGTACAAGGCCAGCAGCAGAACGATGAAGGGAATGTACGCCTCGACGATGGCGTTCGACAAAACGTGGCGGAGCAACCCCGCCCGGGAGGCAATCTCTCCCCCGACGGCCGGTAACGGATGCAGAAGATAGTAATACAGCAGCGTCAGTGCGGACAGAACCAGGGCGATCAGGAGCTTGTTGCGATTCAGTTCCCAGAAACGGTGGCAGCGGCGGATCAGCGGCAGGATCGCAATCGCCAGCAGCATCAGCACGAACGGCGCGATGGACCACAACGGCGGCGCGTACGTTTGAGCCGCCATACCCAATCCGCATAATCCCGCTATTCGGTGAATTAGCATGTGTCGCGTCGGGGCCAATTATTGCGGCGCAGGGAGCGGCGGGCAACCATTCAGTAGCCTTAGCTCATTCTTCACGTCGTTTCGCCTTGTGAGCCAGCCTCTCTTGGCGTTATGCTTATGGGCTTAAAGCCAAGGGGACATTTCCCCTGGCCGGTCTCATAGGAGAACCCATGACCGAAAAGAAAAAACTTGGCCTCGGCACGCGGGCGTTGCACGCCGGGCAGCAGGACGACCCATCCACGCACGCCCGGGCGGTGCCCATCTACGCCACCGCCAGCTACAACTTCACCGGCACCGAGCACGCCGCGAACCTGTTCGCGCTGAAGGAATTCGGCAATATCTACTCGCGGCTGATGAATCCGACGTGCGACGTGTTGGAGAAGCGCCTGGCCGCGCTGGACGGCGGCGTGGGCGGGCTCGCCCTGGCGAGCGGCATGGCCGCCATCACCGCGGCCGTATGCACGCTGGCGCACAGCGGGCAGAACATACTCTCCGCCACCAGCCTCTACGGCGGCACCTGGACGCTGTTCACCCAGACGTTCAAGAAGCTGGGCATCGAGGTGCGGTTCTTCGACCCCGATCACCCGGAGGAAATCGACCGCCTGGCCGACGACCGCACGCGGTGCGTGTACATCGAGAGCATCGGCAACCCCAAGAACGACGTGCCGGACTTCGCCGCCCTCGCTAAGGCGGCCCATCGCCGCGGCCTGCCGCTGATCGTGGACAACACCGTGCCCACGCCGTTCCTGCTGCGCCCCATCGAGCATGGGGCCGACGTCGTGGTGTATTCCACCACCAAGTACCTCGGCGGCCACGGCGTGCACGTCGGCGGCGCCATCGTGGATGGCGGCACGTTCCCCTGGGCCAAAGACCCCCAGCGGTGGCCCGAGTTCTGCGCGCCCGACGAGGCCTACCACGGCATCGTCTTCGCCAAGGCCTTCGGCAACCTTGCGTACATCCTCCACATTCGCACGCACTGGCTGCGCGACACCGGCGGCTGCATGAGCCCGTTCGCCGCGTTCCTGTTCCTGCTGGGCGTCGAGACGCTGCACGTCCGCATGCCGCGGCACTGCCAGAACGCCCTGGCCGTCGCGCAATGGCTGCGCAAGCATCCGGCCGTCCAGTGGGTGAACTACCCCGGCCTGGAAGATCACCCCCACCACGCCCACGCGGCCAAGTACATGCCCGACGGCGCCGGGGCGATCATCGGTTTCGGCATCAAGGGCGGCAAGGCGGCCGGCGCGAAGTTCATCAATGCCGTTCGCCTGGCCAGCCACCTGGCCAACATCGGCGACGCCAAGACGCTGGTCATCCACCCGGCCTCCACCACGCATCAGCAGCTCACCGAGGCAGAGCAGCAGGCCACCGGCGTCAGCCCGGAGTACATCCGCCTGTGCGTGGGCATCGAGGACCTGGCCGACATCCAGGCCGACCTGGACCAGGCCCTGGCCGCCTCGCAAAAGCCCTAGCGCCGCCATGGAGGGGCAAGGATGAAGCTCGCCACATATATCTTTCGCGGTACGCCGTCGTTCGGCATCGTCACCGAGCGCGGGATCTGCGATGCGCCGGCCTGCTGGCCGGACGGCCCTGCCAGCATTCTGGAGGCTCTGGAGGGCGGCGGGGCCGCGATGAGGCAATTGGCGGAGTTGCCGGCCCGCTGCGAAAACTTCATTCCGCTGGCCGACGTGCGCCTGCTGGCGCCGATTCCCAATCCGCCCAAGCTGCTAGGCCTGGCCGTCAACTACCTGGAGCATCATCGCGAGCTGGACCGCGGCCAGGACATGCCGGACGATCCGAAGCTGACGACCACCCCCCGGCCGTTCCTGATGCCCGCCACGGCCGTGGCCAATCCGGGCGACGAGATTCCCTGGCCGGCCTACAGCCGCCAGATCGACTACGAGATCGAGCTGGCCGTGGTGATCGGCAGCCGGGCCAAGGACGTCTCCCCCCAGGCCGCCGGTCATCACATCGCCGGCTACACCATCGCCAACGACGTCTCCGCTCGAAGCGCCACCTTCGCCCAGGGCCGGGCCCAAAGGCCGCGCGACGAATTCTTCGACTGGCTGCACGGCAAGTGGGCCGACGGATTCTGCCCGCTGGGGCCCTGGCTGGTGACGGCCGACGAAATGGGCGACGTCCGCGACCTGGAGTTGGAACTGACCGTCAACGGCGCGACGCGGCAGAAGGCCCGCACGTCGGCGATGATCTTCGACGCCTACGAGACCGTCTCGTTTTGCAGCCACCTGATGACGCTGCTGCCGGGCGACGTCATCGCCACCGGCACGCCCTCGGGCGTCGGCGCCGCCGACGGGCGGTTCCTGGCCGCCGGCGACGTCATCACCTGCCGGATTGAAAAAATCGGCGAGTTGACCAACACGCTGGGCAAACCGCCGAAATCCTTTTACACTCCATGCCGCACCTGAACCAGGAGCACCCTATGTCCCGCAATGTTTTCCTCATCCTCAAGCTTCTGACGCTCGCCTTCGTCGCGTCGGTCGCCTGGGGCCAGACCGCCACGACCTCACCGGCCACCAGATCGACCGAGCCCGCCGCAAGCCAGCCAGCGGAACTGCTGGCCGGGGCGATCTGGCAATACAGCGCCGACGGCGGCGCGACGTTCTCATCCCAGTGGCCGGCGGAGGCAACCGGCAAAGTGTCCATGATCGCCAAGGCGGGGTTTCAGGCCGGCGACATGGCCGGTTGCCAAGCGCTGGAGCTGACGCACAATCTGGATCCAAAGTCCAACCCCGTTTTCACCATCAACGGCAAGACCCTCGAAGGGCCCAAGGAGTTGCCGGCGGTCACCTTTCGGACTTTTCCGGCGATACCCCCCAACATCGTCGTCCAGGGAAACAACGTCCTGACGATCACCTGGCAGCCGATACAAGCCGCGACCTCGCAGCCCGCCGCGTCGAAGCCGCCGCAATTCTCGCTGACGGCCCTGCGGGCCGGCGACTTGAAGGTCGTCACCGGGCCGATCCTGGGGGCGCGCGGAGACGATTACATCACCGTCTCCTGCCGCACGAACATGCCGGCCAAGGTCACGGTGCGCCTGATGGGCGGTTTCTCGAACCGTCACTCCACCCCCATCCGGGCCGGAACCATCATGACGTGGCAGGAGTTCACCAAGACCTCACCGCCTGGCCTATTTTCTCAACTCCGCCTGGAGGGCCTGCGGGGCATGGGCACGGCGACGTACCAACTCCAAATCGAGACGCCTGACGGCGCGGGGAAAATCGAATCGGGGCCGTGGTCCATCGCCCCTTTGACGGAAGGACGCCAGGGCCTCCAGTTCGTGGCCATGGGCGACAACCGCACGAATCCGGGCAACTGGGCCCTGGTGGCCGCCGCCGCCCTGAAGGCCCGCCCCCAATTCGTCATCCACACCGGCGACCTGGTGGAGCGCGGCTTGCAGGACTGGCGATGGAACGAGGAACTCTTCGACCCGGCCGCCGTGCTGCTGTCCACCGTGCCGACGTTCGCCGTGCCAGGCAACCACGAGGGAGGTTCTCCCATCACGGCCCTGCTGTTCGCCGTCCCCCCCGACGGGACGCCGACGTGCTGGCAGCAGACGATCGGACCGGTGCAACTGATCGGCATCGACGGCGCGGCGGACTGGTCCGCCGGCAGCGAAAACGTCCGGTGGCTGGAAAGCGTGCTGGCGGCCTCCAAGACCAAATTCATCTTCCTCATCAGCCACTACCCCGCCTGGAGTTCCGGTCCGCACGAGACGCTCGACGCCGAAGGCCAGCCCAAGGAGCGTCCCACGCGCGAAGGTCAGGCGGTCCTGTGGCCGCTGCTGGTCAAGTACAAGGCCACGGCCATGATCTCCGGGCACGATCACTTCTACGAGCGGAGCGAGCCGCCTGGCGGCGTGACCATGATCGTCACCGGCGGCGCCGGCGCGCCGCTCTACAAGCCGGTGGCAAACGCCAAGGCGCAGAATCCTTATTCCAAGATTGTTTCATCGAACCTGCATTACTGCCTGTTCACCGTCGAGGACGATCGATGCACGATGCAGGCGTTCACGCCGACCGGCGAGGTGCTCGACACGCAGGTCTGGTCCGCCCGCTCCGTCGAAGGCGCAGCCTTGACCACCGCACCGGCCGCCCAGTAACCTCTGCTCCAATGACCCATTCGCCCAAAGACCCGCCGCCCCTTCGACAAGCTCAGGACAAAGTGGCCGCCGACGCACCGGCCGCTGAGGCGGCGCCAGCCCATGGCGCCGCGGCCAGGGAACTGGACGCCTCCGAGACGGCCGCGACCGTCGAGGCCATCCTGTTCACCAGCGACAGTCCCCTCTCGGCCGCCCGCATCGCCGAGGTGGCCGCCTTGTCGGGGCAGCGCGCGGTCAAGGACGCCGTCGCCCTGCTGAACGCCCGCTACCAGCGCGACGGGGCGGCGTTTCGCATCGAGGCCATCGCCGGCGGCTACCAGATGCTCACACTGCCGGCCTACCGCGACGTGATCGCCAGGCTGATGCGCGACCGCAGCGAATCGCGCCTCAGCCAGGCCGCGATGGAGACGCTGGCCATCGTCGCCTATCGCCAGCCGATCCTGCGGGCCGACATCGAGTCCATCCGCGGTGTGGCGTGCGGCGAGGTGCTCCGCGGCCTGCTGGAACGCCAACTCATCCGCATCACCGGCCGGGCCGAGGTCCTCGGCCGGCCCATGCTCTACGGCACCACGCGACGGTTCCTGGAAACCTTCGGCCTGGGGGGCCTGGACGACCTGCCCAAGGTGGAAGAACTCCGCACCGGCGCGACGGCGTCTCGCCCTGAGCTTATCGAAGGGGCCGCGCCCCCGGCACCTGCTACGGCTGAGCCAAGCCCTGTCGCGGAAAATCAAAGCGGTCAAACATCCCCGACCCCACAGGATCAGACGCCGGCCGGCCCAGCCTCTGAACCCTAGGCCTTTCGCTGGCCGCCAAAAGTTCTTAGGATTTCCCCGATGCGCATCATTGTTCCCATCAAGCAGGTGCCGGAGACCAGCGCCGTCAAGATGGACGAGGCCACCGGCACGATGATCCGCGAGGGCGTCGAGGCCATCGTCAACCCGCTGGACCTGTACGCCATCGAGACCGCATTGGTCCTCCGCGAACAATACGGCGGCGAGGTCACGGTCGTCTCGATGGGCCCGCCCAAGGCCGACCGGGCCGTCCGCGAGGCCATCGCCATGGGTTGCGACCGCGGCGTGCTGCTCTCCGACAAGGCCTTCGCCGGCAGCGATACCTGGGCCACCAGCTACGCCCTGGCCGGTGCGATCCGCAAGCTGGGGACGTTCGACCTGGTCATTTGCGGCGAGCGGGCCACCGACGGCGACACCGGCCAAGTCGGCCCGGGCCTCGCCTCGTTCCTGGACCTGCCCGTGGCGACGTACGTCGGCAAGATTGAATCGGCCGCCGACGGGCACGTCCGCGTGCACCGGCTCGTCGAGGATGGCCACGAGGTGCTGGACGTCGCCCTCCCGGCCGTGCTGACCGTCGTAAAGGCCATCGCCTCCCCGCGCCTGCCCACCTTGCACGGCAAGCGACGGGCCAAGGCGGCCCAAGTTCCCGTGTGGGTGCCCAAGGATTTGGCCCTGGACGCATCCAAACTGGGCCTGGAAGGCTCACCCACGCGCGTGGTGAAAATCTTCAAACCCAAGATAACCCGCCAGTGCCAAAAGCTCCTCGCCGGCGACGAACAAGCCGTCGCGGCGGCCGTGGACAAGCTGGTGGCGTTCCTTCGGGCCAAGGCGTTACTGTAACCCATCGGAGAACACTGTGGAATACAAGGGCGTTTGGATTCTAACCGAGCAGGCCGGCGGACGGATCCAGCGGATCAGCCACGAGCTGCTGACCCGCGGGCGGGAGCTGGCCGACAAGCGCCGCACCGACCTGACGGCCGTCGTCTTCGGCCACCGCGTCGCCCAGGCGGACCTGGAGGAACTCATCGCCCGCGGCGCCGACGGCGTGCTGGCGATGGAAGCGGCCGAACTGGAACACTTTTTGGTCGAGCCCTACGCCGCCTGCCTGCTGAAACTCATCGCCGAGCATCGGCCGGAGATTCTGATCGCCGGCGCCACCAGCACCGGCCGGACGCTGATGCCCTACGTGGCCACCCGGGCCGACGCGGGCCTGACGGC